>JAZUES010000281.1:0-22467 GCA_045640265.1 Solibacillus sp. | reverse complement strand
AGTGGTCGGACGTTCAACTAATACGGACGCCCTTTCAAAGAAGCAAGTGTCTTATTGGAAAGAAGTATTTTATCGCTTCTCTCATAACAAATTAGCTGTAATTGGTTTAGTTCTTTTAGTGATTATTGCCTTAATGTCGATATTCGCTCCAATATTCTCGTCTTTCAAGTATGACCAAAACGTTGGTTTATACAACACTGCACCATCTGCCACGCATTGGTTTGGTACAGATGACCTGGCACGTGATATTTTCGTTCGTGCTTGGGAAGGTGCTCGTATTTCATTATTAATCGGGATTACTGCCGCGATCATCGATTTAATTATCGGTGTTCTTTGGGGTAGTATCGCGGGTCTTTCAGGTGGACGTGTCGACAACATCATGATGCGTATCGCTGACGTATTAACAGCCATTCCTTATTTATTAGTCGTAATCATCCTACTCGTAATTATGGAACCAGGTTTATTACCTATGATTATTGCCCTTTCGATTACCGGTTGGGTAAACATGGCACGTATCGTACGAAGTGAAGTACTGAAAATCAAAAACCAAGAGTATGTATTAGCTGCTCGTACATTAGGTGCAAATCAATGGCACATCATTAAACGTCACTTAATTCCAAATGCGATGGGTGCCATTTTAGTAACAATGACAATGACAATTCCAAGTGCAATTTTCACAGAAAGTTTCCTAAGTTATTTAGGTTTAGGGGTTCAAGCTCCTTTAGCCAGCTGGGGTACAATGGCCTCTGAAGGTTTCAAGGCAATTCAATCTGCACCGTGGCGATTATTGTTCCCTGCAGCTTTAATCTCGATTACAATTTTCGCATTTAACGCGGTTGGTGACGGCTTACGTGACGCACTTGATCCGAAATTACGTAAATAAGGAGAGTGTACGAAGATGAAGAAAAAAGTTTTAGAAGTAAATGACTTACGTATTAATTTCAAAACGTACGCTGGTGTCGTACAAGCCGTACGCGGAGTAAATTTTGAATTATACGAAGGCGAAACATTAGCTATCGTTGGGGAATCAGGTTCTGGTAAGTCAGTAACAAGTAACGCCCTAATGAAATTAATCCCTCAACCACCTGGCATTTATGCAGGTGGTGAGATTAAATTCAACGGACGCGATATCATTCCTTTAACTGAAAAAGAAATGATGAAAGTTCGTGGGAATGACATCGCAATGATTTTCCAAGATCCAATGACAGCACTTAACCCTACGATGCGTATCGGTAAACAAATTACAGAGGTAATCTTAAAACATAATAAAGCAACTTCTCATGATGATGCTAAAAAACGTGCGATTAAACTACTTGATCAAGTAGGGATTACGTTCCCTGAAAAACGTTATAAAGCATTTCCTCATGAATTATCTGGTGGGATGCGTCAACGTGTTGTAATTGCCATCGCACTTGCTGCGGATCCAAAGCTATTAATTGCTGACGAACCGACAACTGCGCTTGACGTAACAATTCAAGCTCAAATTTTAGAGTTAATGAAAGATATTCAAAAGAAATCAAATACATCAATTATCTTCATTACCCACGACTTAGGTGTAGTTGCGAACGTGGCAGACCGTGTTGCAGTAATGTATGCAGGTCAAATTGTTGAGTACGGTACAGTAGAAGATATTTTTTACAATCCACAACATCCTTACACTTGGGGCTTACTTGGTTCAATGCCAGACTTAAATAACTCAACGGATGAACTATTAATGGCAATCCCTGGTTCACCACCAAATTTAATCGATCCACCAAAAGGCGATGCATTTGCTGCTCGTAATGCGTACGCAATGAAAATCGACTTTGAAATGGAACCACCAATGTTCCAAGTATCAGATACGCACTTCGCAAAAACGTGGTTACTGCATCCTGATGCACCAAAAATTCCACTTCCTGATGCGGTAGCTCGCCGTATTGATGGCTATCAATTGGAGGGGAAATAATATGGCAAACAAAATTCTAGAAGTAAAAGGCTTAAAACAATATTTTGGTTCAGCCAAACAACCGATTAAAGCGATTGATGGCATCAGTTTTGATGTATATGAAGGCGAAACATTGGGTCTAGTTGGGGAATCTGGTTGCGGTAAATCGACAACTGGTCGCTCAATCATCCGCCTCTATGACATTACAGAAGGCCAAATCACATTTAAAGGGCAAAACATTTCAGAGTTAAAATCACGTAAAGAATTAATGCAATTCAATCGTGAAATGCAAATGATTTTCCAAGATCCATACGCATCGTTAAACCCTCGTATGACGGCTGGTGAACTAATTGCAGAAGGCTTTGAAATTCATGGTCTTTATAAAAACAAAAAAGAACGCCAAGAGCGCATTGGTGAATTACTTGAAGCAGTTGGTTTAACACGTGAACATGCAAACCGTTATGCCCACGAATTTTCTGGTGGTCAACGCCAACGTATCGGAATCGCTCGTGCACTAAGTTTAGATCCAAGTTTCATTATTGCGGATGAGCCAATTTCTGCACTTGATGTTTCCATCCAAGCGCAAGTTGTTAACTTATTAAAACAACTTCAAAAAGAACGTAGCCTAACTTATTTATTCATCGCACATGACTTATCGATGGTTAAATACATTTCGGACCGTATTGCGGTAATGTACCGTGGTAAAATTTTAGAGCTTGGTTCAGCGGATGAGATTTATAATAATCCTGTTCACCCATATACGAAGTCCCTACTTTCAGCTGTTCCTCAGCCAAACCCTGAGTATGAGAAAAGTCGTGTACGTATTCCATACAAGCATGTCGATCATGACCCAGCTGCAAAAGTAATTGAAGCACGTCCTAACCACTTTGTCTTCGGAACAGAAGCACAAGTTAAAGAGTGGATTAAATAATTGAACAAAGACAAAACTCCTTCACAAAATATTTGTGAAGGAGTTTTTATATCAAAAAGGAGTTCTAACAAAATCGTAGTAGTAGAAAATTAGAACGCTTCTGATGTCGTTTTTGCTTGCATGTGTAAAGTTAAGTAATCAGGTCCGCCCGCTTTTGAGTCTGTACCGGACATGTTGAAGCCACCAAATGGTTGGTAACCAACGATTGCACCTGTACAGCCACGGTTAAAGTAAAGGTTTCCTACATGGAATTCTTCACGAGCGTACTCTAAGTTCATACGGTTCGTTGTAATCACTGCACCTGTTAAGCCGTATTCTGTGTTATTTGCAATGGCAATTGCTTCTTCAAATGTATCTGCTTTTGCAATCGCAACAACTGGTCCGAAAATTTCTTCTTTCATAATACGAGCTTCTGGTGTTACATCTGCAAATACCGTTGGGTTGACGAAGTAACCTACTGAGTCATCTGAAGTACCGCCCGTAACTAGGCGCCCTTCCCCTTTACCGATTTCGATGTATTCATTGATTTTCTTAAATGCAGCCGCATCAATTACCGTTGCCATAAAGTTCGAATTATCTGTAGGGTCGCCGATAGTCAATTCGTTTGTTAATTCTTCAACGCGTGCTACCACTTGGTCATACACGTCTTTTACAATCACAACACGTGAACATGCTGAACATTTTTGACCTGAGAAACCGAATGCTGATTTTACGATTGATTGTGCTGCTAATTCTAAGTCTGCTTCTTTGTCGACAACGATTGTATCTTTACCGCCCATTTCAGCGATAACGCGTTTAATCCAAATTTGGCCATCATTTAATTTTGATGCGCGTTCGTTAATACGTAGGCCAACATCGCGAGAACCAGTGAAGCTAATGAAGCGTGTTTTCGGGTGATCTACTAAATAGTCCCCTACTTCCGCACCGCTACCTGGTACGTAGTTTACGACACCTTTTGGTAATCCTGCTTCTTCTAATACTTCGATAAATTTATAGGCTACAACTGGTGTTGTTGAAGCTGGTTTTAATAATACTGTATTTCCTGTTACGACAGCCGCTACTGTTGTACCTGCCATAATCGCGAACGGGAAGTTCCAAGGTGAAATGACAATACCAATCCCTAGTGGAATATAGTCATAACGGTTAAATTCGTTTGGACGGCTTTCTACTTTGCGTCCGTCCTTCATTTCTAACATTTGACGACCGTAGTATTCTAAAAAGTCGATTGCTTCTGCTGTATCTGCATCCGCCTCATTCCATGGCTTACCTGCTTCTTTTGTTAACCAAGCAGAAAACTCATGCTTACGGCGACGAATAATTGTAGCCGCTTTGAATAATACATCAGCGCGAACTTCTGGTTTTACTTTTTTCCAAGATTGGAATGCTTTATCTGCTTCTTGCATCGCTTTTTCAGCTAACGCTTTCGAAGCTTTCGATACAGAACCAATTACTTCCGTTTTCTTTGCTGGGTTGTACGAGATGATTTTTTCGTCAGTTGTAATGCGCTCGCCTCCAATGATTAATGGATAGTCTGCGCCTAATTGTGCCTCTACTTTTGCTAGTGCATTTAAATATGCTTGTTTATTTGCTTCTACCGAGAAATCTGTAAATGGTTCGTGTTTGTAGTTAATCATTTATCATTACCTCCGATAATAAGTGCATTATAATTTTGCGTTTTAATATTCCCTTAATTCGAATTATGCAATATTATAATGCTTAAATCAATAATTTTTTCTTTAATTCAAAAATTATCTAACTAACGATATGTCCGTGCTACAATAATGTGAAGGGGGTTTTCTCATGAAACAGATAGATATCTCTAGTGTTTTTGAACTGATGATTGAAAAAATTGAAACTGGGCTTTGTGCCATAGATGAAAATGGACGAGTCATCGTCTACAACAAAAAAATGCGTGAATTGTCAGGTGAAACACTTGAACAAGTATCGCAGCGATTTATTTCACAGTCACTTGACTTTAGTCTCGAGCAAAATATGCTGCAAAAAGTATTAGCTTCGGGACAAAGTTTTAAGAATGTGAAACAGACGTTTTGGAACGTACGTGGTGAAGAAGTGACGATGATTAACGACTATTATCCGTACACCCTAAGTGACGGAACAAAAATTGCAATTCAACTCTCTCGGGATGTAACACAGCAAGAATTTTTAATGGATCGTCCACTTAGCCGTTACGGCGCTCCACTAACTTTTGATATTATTACTGCCGTTTCAAAATCGATGAAACAGGTCATTCAACAGGCAAAAATTGCGGCACTTGGTCGCATTCCTGTTATGCTTGTAGGGGAATCTGGCACTGGTAAGGATATGATTGCAGAAGGCATTCATCACGAATTAATAGAAAAAAATGAACGCTTTATTACACTCATTTGTCGTCGGAATGAAGAAACGCTACTAACACAAATTGAAAAATACATTGCCGAGGAAAAAAATTACACTTTTTTTGCTGAGCGTATCGAATTTTTATCAAGCACTGCGCAGGAGAAGATTATTACATTACTAGAAATGCATAATGACCGTAATCATGTATTTATTGCAAGCATTGGGGAGGATCCGATAGATTTAATTCAGCAAGGTCGCCTTTCCAAGAACTTATATTATTTATTTTCGAATTTAACCATTCAAGTCCCTGCATTACGTAATCGTAAGGAAGATATTATGCCATTCGTTGATGATTATTTTGCAAGACGCCGTAGCAATTTTGGTGTGTCTGTTAGAGGGCTAGCACCTGAAGTCGAGGAGATTTTTCGTTCATATGATTGGCCAGGCAATTTAAAGGAGCTTGAAGTACTCCTAGATGATATTAGTGTACTTTTAACGAATGAAGAATATGTTGATTTACCGCTCATACCAGCTTACTTCAAATGGAAATTAAAACAAGCTGAATCTATTTCTCATGAGGCACAAAATCTCTTTGAGTTTTCACAGCAAGAGCTGCAGCCACTTGATGAGTATATGCGAAAAGTAGAAGATTATTATATTAGCCATGCACTTCAGCTTAACGACGGCAATATTTCACAAACTGCAAAAGCTTTAGGCATTCATCGTCAAGGCTTACAATACCGTTTAAAACGTAAATAATTCAAATGCGATGATTGTAATTGGAAATTATTATCCCCTTTTCAAATGTTAAAAGCCCTATTATTAGGGCTTTTATTTTTTTGTACCCCTGCAAAGATAAATTGCACACGTTGAAATTTCTATCCTTTTCAAGAAATTAAATAGCATTAAAAAGATATTTTAATATTTTTATTTACACTCAAACTATTGATTATTCCTCACTTTTTTCTTTTCCTAATCGCTACTACTCTTAAATTCTATTTCCATTTTCATTATTTTTGATTTATACTCTCCTCAAAGTGAACAAAATAATTTAATATCCAGGAGGAGTATCCAAAATGTCATTAAAAGATTTTCTTATCGCACTTTCTGAAAACCAAACATTAAATTCTGCTGCCCAAAAATACGGTTTTAAAATGGGAGCGCAAAGTGTCGTTGCAGGTACAAATATCGATGAAGTTGTACAAAGTATTAAACAATTAAACGCACAAGGCATTTCATGTACCGTTGATAATTTAGGGGAATTTGTTTTTGAAGAGTCCGCTGCACTTGAAGCAAAAGAACAAATTTTAGCAGTAATTGAACGTATTCATGAAGAAAATTTAGATGCGCATATTTCGTTAAAACCTTCACAATTAGGTTTAGATATTGACTATGATTTCTGCTATGAAAATTTAAAAGAAATCGTTGCCGTAGCAAATGAATATCAAATTTTCGTTAACTTTGACATGGAAAACTATGCACGGTTACATCCATCATTCGACCTTTTAGAATCATTAAATGCGGAATACGGTAATGTTGGAACAGTTATCCAAGCATACTTCTTCGAGTCAGATGAAAACATAGAACGCTTTAAGGACTACCGTTTACGCCTTGTAAAAGGTGCCTACAAAGAAGACGCATCAGTTGCTTATCAAACAAAAGAACAAATCGATGACAAGTTTATCGAGCAAATTGAATATCATTTACTAAATGGAAAATTTACGTCAATCGCAACACATGACCATAATATTATTAATCACGTTAAGCAGTTCGTAAAAAAACATAACATTCCAAATGATAAATTTGAATTTCAAATGCTATATGGCTTCCGTAAAGATATGCAATTAAGCCTTGCAAAAGAAGGCTATAACTTCTGTGTTTACGTGCCATTTGGCCATGACTGGTATGGCTACTTTATGCGCCGTTTAGCAGAGCGCCCACAAAATATTTCACTTGTCACAAAGCAAGTATTTAATAAAAAAACGAACACGATTTTGGCTGTTGCAGCTGGCGCATTTTTAGCCGGTCGATTAACAAAGTCAAAAAATAAGTACTAACAAAGGGGGAAGGTGCTAAGATTTTTTGCGTTGTGAGGCTCTAAATCTCCATGCTAAACTTAGAAAAAAATAGATAACTTTATACAAAGGGGGAAATGTCTATGTCAGATAATAGTTGGCAATTGTTAGCGATTGTTGTTTACATGGTTGCCATGCTAGCAATTGGATGGTACGCCTTCCGTAAAACGAGTAGTTTAACAGATTACATGTTAGGTGGTCGTGGTTTAGGTGCCACAGTTACTGCGCTAAGTGCTGGCGCTGCCGATATGTCTGGTTGGTTATTAATGGGGCTACCAGGAGCAATTTATTTATCTGGTTTAGTTGAAGCCTGGATTGCAATTGGTTTAACAATTGGTGCTTACTTAAACTGGTTATTAGTTGCACCACGTCTACGTGTATACACACAAGTAACAAAGGACTCGATTACAATTCCAAGTTATTTAGACAACCGCTTACGTGATAATACAAAATTATTACGTATCGCATCTGGAATTATCATTTTAGTATTCTTTACATTTTATGTATCATCAGGAATGGTATCAGGTGGTAAATTCTTCGAAAGTTCATTCGGTTTAGATTATCACACCGGTTTACTCGTCGTATCCGCTGTAGTTGTTGCCTATACATTATTTGGTGGCTTCTTAGCAGTTAGTTATACAGACGTAATTCAAGGTTTAATCATGCTTGTTACACTTATCGCCGTTCCTGCAGTAGGGATTTTCCTAACAGGTGGCTTTGGGGAAACAATCGACTCGATTAAACAAGTGGATCCTGACATGTTTAGCTTATTACCAGCTACTGCTTCGGCGGCAGCGATTATTTCTTCAGTGGCTTGGGGTCTAGGCTACTTCGGTCAGCCACATATTATCGTGCGCTTCATGGCGATTACATCGGTTAAAGAAACAAAAAATGCACGTCGTATCGGTATTGGCTGGATGATTTTCAGTTTACTAGGTGCACTTGCAACAGCTCTTGTTGGGGTTGCCTACTTCCAACAAAATGGTGGTCAAATTCAAGACGCTGAAACGATTTTTATCGTGATGAGTCAGATTTTATTCCACCCGTTCATCGCAGGCATCGCATTAGCAGCAATTTTAGCTGCTGTTATGAGTACAATTTCATCTCAATTAATCGTTACCTCTTCAGCATTAATTGAAGATATGTATAAAGCTTTATTCAAAAAAGATGGAACTGATAAACATTACGTGTTTATGGGACGTCTTGCAGTATTAGTTGTTTCAATTTTTGCGGCATTTGTTGCATGGAATCCTGATAGTACAATTTTAGGTCTTGTAGCATTTGCTTGGGCAGGCTTTGGGGCAGCATTTGGTCCAATTATTTTATTATCTCTATTCTGGAAAAAGCTTACGAATTATGGTGCGCTTTCTGGGATGGTTGCTGGGGCGGTCGTTGCCTTCACTTGGGGTAAAATAGAAAGCTTATCAAGCTCACTATACGAAATTGTTCCTGGATTTATCGCATGTTTAGTTGTTGCAGTTATCGTAAGTATCTTTACATACAAACCAAATGCAGAAATCGAAGCGGAGTTCAATGAAACACAACGAATTTTAAAAGAAGAAAAATAACTATTAAAAAAAACGGTAGAAACCTTTTCACTAAAGGTCTCTACCGTTTTTTGTTCACACATATTCAAAACAAAAACGACAGCCTATAAAATAGACTGCCGTACAACACTTACTTTAAAAATTAACGTTTATTAATTTCTTCCATAAGGATTTTATTTGTTAATTGTGGGTTTGCTTGACCTTTAGAAGCTTTCATAATTTGACCTAGCATCGCTTTGATTGCGCGGTCTTTACCAGCTTTGAAGTCAGCTACTGATTGTGGATCGTTATCAAGAACTGTTGTAACGAAGCCTAGGATTACAGCTGGATCAGAAATTTGAACTAAGCCTTTTTCCTTCACGATTTTCGCAGCTTCACCACCGTTAACAACTAACTCAGTGAATACTTTTTTCGCGATTTTAGAAGAAATTGTACCGTCAGAAATTAACTTGATCATACCAGCAAGATTTTCTGGTGTTAACGCTGTATCTTTTAGATCTTTACCTGCTGAATTTAAGTATGCAGAAATATCACCCATTAACCAGTTTGCTGTTAATTTCGCATCTGCACCCGCTGCTACAGTCGCATCAAAGAAATCAGAAATTTCTTTGTTCATAACAAGTATTGAAGCATCATAAGGCGTTAAGCCTAATTCTGTTTCATAACGTACTTTACGAGCATCTGGTAATTCAGGAATTGATTCTCTAATACGTTCAACCCACTCATCAGAAATAGAAAGACGTACTAAGTCTGGCTCTGGGAAGTAACGATAATCATCCGCGCCTTCTTTAACACGCATTAAAATTGTTTTGCCTGTTTTTTCATCGAAACGGCGAGTTTCTTGCTCAATTACGCCACCAGCCATTAACACTTCTGCTTGGCGGATTTCTTCGTGCTCAATCCCTTTACGTACAAAGTTGAATGAGTTTAAGTTTTTAAGCTCTGTTTTTGTACCGAACTCTTCTTGACCGTATGGACGGATTGAAATGTTGGCATCACAACGAAGAGAACCTTCCTCCATACGTACGTCAGAAACGCCTGTATATTGGATGATTGATTTTAATTTTTCTAAGTAAGCATACGCTTCATCTGCAGTACGGATATCTGGCTCAGAAACGATTTCAACTAAAGGTGTACCTTGACGGTTTAAGTCAACTAAAGAATAACCATTAGCGTGCGTTAATTTACCCGCATCTTCTTCCATGTGAAGACGAGTGATACCGATTTTCTTTTTGTAACCTGGTGTTTCACCTTTTGCCGGTATTTCGATTTCAATCCAGCCGTGTTTACCGATAGGCTTATCAAATTGAGAAATTTGGTACGCTTTCGGATTGTCAGGATAGAAGTAGTTTTTACGGTCGAACTTTGTTTCTTGTTCGATTTCCATGTTTAACGCCATTGAAGCGCGCATTGCGTAATTTACAACTTCTTTATTTAATACTGGTAAGACACCTGGGTAACCAAGGTCAATTACTGAAGTATTCGTGTTTGGTTCCGCACCGAAGTGGTTTGGAGAAGCCGAGAAAATTTTAGATTTTGTTTTTAGCTCAACGTGTACTTCTAAACCGATAACTGTTTCAAAGTTCATCTTATTTTACCTCCCATAATGCTGGAGTTTGTGTGTTAAAGTCTGTTTGTTGTTCATATGCATAAGCAACACGGTAAATTGTTTCTTCATCGAAGTGTTTACCGATAATTTGTAAGCCTAATGGTAAACCTTGCTCGAATCCACATGGGATAGAGATTGCTGGTACACCTGCTAAGTTAATAGGAATCGTTAAAATATCATTTGCGTACATTGTCATTGGATCTTCAATGTTTGCCCCAACTTCAAACGCTGGTGTTGGCGCTGTAGGTCCAACAATTACGTCATAGTTTTCGAAAACTTTATCGTAATCCGCTTTGATTAATGTACGAACTTGTTGTGCTTTTTTGTAGTAAGCATCATACGTACCTGCTGATAATGAGTAAGTACCAAGCATGATACGACGTTTAACTTCATCACCGAAGCCTTCAGCACGAGATTGTTTGTAAAGCTCTAATAAGTTTTTCGCATTGTCTGTACGGTAACCGTAACGAATACCATCAAAACGAGAAAGGTTAGAAGATGCTTCTGAAGATGAAAGAATGTAGTAAGCTGCTAATGCATATTTAGAATGAGGAAGTGATACTTCTTCAACTGTTGCACCTAATTTTTTTAATACTTCTAATGCATCTAAAACAGATTTTTTAGCTGCTTCTCCAACACCCTCACCTAAAAATTCTTTAGGTACAGCGATACGAAGACCTTTAATATCGCCATTAAGTACTGATGCGTAGTTTGGTACAGGCACATCTGCAGAAGTAGAATCCATTTCATCTACACCTGAGATTGCTTCAAGTAATAATGCGTTGTCTTTTACGTTACGTGTAATTGGTCCAATTTGGTCTAAAGAAGATGCGAATGCAACTAAACCAAAACGAGATACACGGCCGTATGTTGGTTTCATTCCTACTACACCACAGTAAGCTGCTGGTTGACGAATTGAACCACCAGTATCAGAACCTAATGAGAATGGTACTTCGCCGGCTGCTACTGCTGCTGCAGACGCACCTGAAGAACCACCCGGTACATGGTTAAGGCTCCATGGATTTTTTGTTGTTTTGAATGCTGAGTTTTCGTTTGAAGAACCCATTGCGAATTCATCCATGTTTAATTTACCGATTGTAACCATACCCGCATCGCGAAGTTTTTTCACAATTGTTGCATCGTAAATTGGCATGAAGCCTTCTAGAATTTTAGAAGCACAAGTTGTTTCTAAACCTTCTGTGACGATGTTATCTTTAACCCCGATTGGCATACCGAATAGCGGGCCGCGCTCCTCGAAAGGAACTTGATCTAGCTCTGCTGCACGAGCAGTTGCTTGTTCTTTATTTAAAGCTAAGAAAGCTTGTACATCGCTGTCTAACTTTTCAACGCGTGTAAATGCTTCGCTTGTTAAGTCAGCGATTGTAAGTTCGCCGTTCTTTAAGCTCTCTTGTAATTGTGCTGATGTGCGCTCAAATACTGTCATGCGTTTTGTTCCTCCTAATACTAATTATTCCATGATTGATGGTACTTTAATTTGACCAGCTTCTTGCTCTTTTACGTTTAACATTACTTTTTCACGAGCTAAGCCTTCTTTTGCTACGTCTTCGCGAAGTACGTTTACTAAAGGTAATACGTGGGAAGTCGGTTCAACATTTGTTGTATCTAATTCATTTAACTGCTCTGCGAATTCAGTGATTTTACCAAGTTGGTCAGCAAATTTTTCTGCTTCCTCTTCTGTAATAGCAAGGCGAGCTAAGTGTGCTACGTGCTTAACTTCTTCTTTTGATAATTTTGCCATTTTCTACACCTCCAAAATCGAATAAACCATGCCCATAATCATACCATTTTTCCCTGTAAAAATCATACCTTTGCTTAAATTTAAAGCAATCTGCGCATAGCACCTGACAAACCCTTTCCAAATTAACGTATTAAAGTGTTAAAGTGAAACTTCAAGCTAGGAAGATAGTCTTCCTTCTCAAATTGTAGCTTTCACCAATCGGGCAATTCCGGGTAATTTCTTTACTTGTTTTTTAGTGAAATATAAAATACCATGCCTAGTTTCAGCATGGTATTTTATATTACTTATTCATAAATATGAACGAATGGCTCATCTTCATTTGGTTTTTTAACGATTAACACTTCTGGGCCATTGACCGACGTAATGCTTACCGTAATATTTAAATCAAGAGGCAGATGGTTTAACATCAATCCCGTTATATACTGTGTAAAGCCTGTAATTTCAGCTGTTCCATAAAATTGAATTGGAATTTCAATATCAAGCTTTTGAATTTTATTGTTTTGATAGAATCCCGTAGCAAATACGCTTGTGAAGTTTGAAAAATATTTATCCACATCTTGTTGGAAGTTCATGAAGTTTGTATTCATATCACGGTAAATATCATCCGGTGAACTCATTGGGAACTTCACATATTTTTCATTTATCTCGTCCCAATCCCCTAAACCTGTCGTATCTTTATCTGCAAAGTTGTAGGCCATATACGTACCTGGAACAATTGAATTACGTTCTTCTTGTTTGAATAACGCGATAACGATTGGTACTTCTGCTAACTCTGAACGTGCACGTAAACGATTTATAACTTCTTGTGCAATTTTTTTACCCTCTGCCTCAAGCTCGTCTTCTGAAATTTTTTGTTCATAAAATTCCCCGTACTGCTCTTTTTGATAATAGTAAACTGAGTTTAAAGCTAGACCAACTGATACGCCCGCTAATTTCACTTTATTATCATCTGTTTTTGTTAAATAATTTTGTTCGATGATATGTGATAAATAAACAGGTGCTTCTGTTGCTTTCACAGTTGGATCCATTTCCTCACCAGTTTTTTTATCTATACTAGAAGGATTTAACCCTTGGTACTCAGGTCCTTTATCCTCCGTTTGGTTAGGACGTGCTAACCAATATTTCAACGTCTCTTCATCTAAATATTGGCCTTCTTGGAAATAGTATTTTCCGGTATCGAAATGATTTTGAGAAATACGCATTAAGCCCGTTTCAGCTTCTTTCATATCGTATTTCGTAAAAATATTGGACACGACTAAACCACGGCTTGCGCTTTCTTTATAAGGAATAAGCGTTTTATAATAATTGTCGCTAATTTGCATGTTTGGAATAATTGTTGTTTCCACTTCTTCTGCCGAGTCAGATTCCTGCGTTAACTCTGTATCTGGTGTCACGCTTGGTGTACACGCTGATAGCATTAATGCAGCAATCATCGCTGGTATCCAGCGGTATTGTTTCATGAGAACAAGTCCCCTTTACTATAGTAATTGTTCGATTAGGCGAAGTTCATCCCAAATTTCAATTCCTAAACTTTGTGCTTTTTCAAGCTTCGAGCCGGCATCTTCTCCTACGATAACGAGGTCTGTTTTTTTACTTACACTTCCCGCTACCGTACCACCTAACTGTTCTATTTTGACCTTTGCTTCGCTACGTGTCAATTGTTGAAGTTTCCCTGTAAGAACTATCGTTTTTCCCGCAAACGGATTCGTACCAACTTCAACCACCACTTTCTTTCCTTTATACGTCATATTAATGCCGAAATCTTTTAGACGTTGGATTAAAATTTGGCTTTTCTCATTTGCAAAATATGCGACAATGGACTCTGCCATTTTGTCCCCAATTTCATGAATTTCTTTTAACTGTTCTTCAGTTGCTAGCATAAATGCATCCATAGTTTCAAAATGCTCTGCTAAAATTTTTGCAGCCTTTTCACCAACATGACGAATGCCTAATCCAAATAATAAGCGTTCTAAGGAATTGTCTTTTGACTTTTCTAGTGCTTCAACTAAATTGGTCGCTGATTTTTCACCCATACGATCTAAATTGACAAGCATATCTACTGTTAATTCATAAAGATTGGATACATCTTGAATGTAATTTTCACGTAGGAGCTGCTCTACCACTTTTTCACCTAATCCATCGATATTCATCGCATTACGGGAAACGAAGTGCTTCACCCCTTCTGCAATTTGGGCTGGGCATAGTGGATTAACACATCTGAGAGCAACATCACTTTCAAGTCGAACAACTGCTTCGTTACACGCAGGACAATGTGTTGGCATCTGATAAGGTACCGCATCCTCGTGGCGTTGTTCGGTTAGGACACCAACAATTTGCGGAATAATATCACCTGCTTTACGGACAATTACCATATCATTTAGTCGAATATCCTTTTCACGAATTAAGTCTTCGTTATGAAGTGATGCGCGGCTTACCGTAGATCCTGCAACTAACACGGGCGTTAAAATTGCAGTTGGCGTAATGACACCTGTTCGACCAACTGTTAATTCAATATCTAAAAGCTTCGTTACGACTTCTTCAGCCGGGAACTTATAGGCAATGGCCCAGCGTGGTGATTTTGCTGTAAAGCCAAGCTCGTCTTGATGTGCATAGCGATTTACTTTAATCACGATGCCATCAATTTCATAAGCTAAATTGGGTCTTGCTTCTGTCCACTTCTCTATAAACGCTAAAACGTCCTCAATTGTTTCACAATACTCACGTTCTTTATTTGATGGGAATCCCAACTGTTCTAAGTATTCAAGCATTTCCCAATGGCTATCAATACCGTATGATTCGCCGTCTCCACCAATTGCATAAATGAATGTTGATAAATTACGGGTCGCTGCAATTTTAGGATCTAATTGACGTAGAGAGCCTGCAGCTGCATTTCGTGGGTTTGCAAAAAGCTCTTCCCCATTTTCAGTACGACGTTCATTTAATTTTTTAAATGATTTTTTCGGCATGTACGCTTCTCCACGCACTTCAATTGTCACAGGTTCTTTTAATCGAAGAGGAATGGCACGAATCGTTTTTAAATTCATCGTAATATCCTCACCAACGGAACCGTCTCCACGTGTTGCGCCTTGAATAAAAGTGCCATTTTCATATTTTAAAGAAATCGCTAGACCGTCGATTTTCAATTCGCAAACGTATGAATAGTTATCACCGATTGCCTGATTGATTTTACGGTCAAAATCGCGTAAGTCCTCTTCGTTGAAGGCATTTGAAAGACTCAGCATTGCTGTTTCATGCGTTACTTTTTGGAAACCTTCTAACACTGCACCACCGACACGTTGCGTTGGGGAATCCGGATAAATAAACTCAGGATTTGCTTCTTCTAACGCGATTAATTCATGTAATAATTGATCATATACACTGTCTTCTACTAACGGTTTATCCTGCACATAATAGGCATAGCCATACTCATGGAGAAGCTTGTTTAACTCTGCAATTCTTTGTTCGATTTCATTCATATAGTTGTACTCCTCCTAAGCTTTCGTAATCGGGGCAAATTTCGCTAGTAATCGTTTAATTCCGGTTGGTGCTGGGAAGGCAATATCAAGTTCCATATTGTCTCCTTCACCTTTTACGCTAACAACCATCCCCACGCCCCATTTACCATGTGATGCTTTGTCGCCTACTTTCCATGCAAACTGATTGCCACCTGTAGCTTCTAGACGAGAAATTTGTGAAGCGGGTGCTCGTACAGCTCCTAAAGAACGCTGTTTTGACATGCGATCATAGCGATTTGATGAAAATGGTAGTGACTCATCGCGATATGAATTTGAGCTTGCTTTTGATACTTGATCAAGCACGTCCTCATCGATTTCACGTAAAAAGCGTGAAGGTGCATTATAGCCTGTTCGTCCAAAAATCGTACGTGACCCCGCACAAGTTAAATATAGACGTTGTTCTGCTCGGGTTGCGCCAACATACATTAAACGACGTTCCTCCGCCATTTCCTCTTCACTTTCAAGCGAGCGAGAGTGTGGGAAAAGATTTTCCTCTAATCCAAGAATGAATACAACAGGGAACTCCAAGCCTTTTGCTGAGTGCATTGTCATTAAAATGATTGTGCCCTTTGCCTTTTCTTCTTCGTCTAATGAATCGATATCCGCAACAAGGGCTAAGTCCGTTAAGAATGCAACAAGGGACTGGTCCTCACTACGCGCTTCGAACGCCTGTGTAACTGTTAAAAACTCGTCAATATTTTCTAAACGGCTTTCTGCTTCAATTGATTTTTCCGCTTTTAGCATTTGACGGTAGCCTGATTTTTCAAGTACCTCTTCTACAATTTCTGTAACTGATAGCTCATCTTTACGCTCACTTAACGAACGAATCATTGTATAAAATCGTTCTGCGGAAGCAGCTGCTTTGCCCGTTAGACCCATGAATACCAATTCACTCATCGCATCAAAAATCGAACGATCCTGTTCTACTGCGTAAGCAAGCATTTTATCAAACGAAGTCGCGCCAATTGCCCGTTTCGGCTCATTAATAATACGTGCTAATGACAGGTCATCATCGTTATTTGAAATTAAACGTAAATAAGCGAGTAAGTCCTTAATTTCTTTACGGTCATAGAACTTTGTACCACCAACAATTTGGTAGTTCATATTTGATTTTACAAGCACATCCTCCATCACACGTGATTGTGCATTGGTACGATAAAGAATTGCAAAATCATTTAGCTTGTAATCTTCATCTTTCATCAACTTTTGAATGGTACGCACAACATATTGTGCTTCGTCTTGCTCATTACCAGCTTTATAAACTTGAATTTTTTCGCCTTCATCGTTATCAGTTCGTAGCACTTTCTTGTAGCGATTTTTATTATTTTCAATGACACTATTTGCCGCTTGTAAAATGCGTTTTGTAGAACGATAGTTTTGCTCAAGCATAATCACTTTTGCGTCTTTATAATCTTTTTCAAACGATAATATATTCGTAATATCCGCGCCGCGCCAGCGATAAATCGATTGATCCGAATCCCCTACAACACAAATATTGCGGAACTTTTTCGCCAACATTTGTACCAATATATACTGGGTTTTGTTCGTATCTTGGTATTCATCCACATGAATATATTGAAACTTATTTTGATAAAATTCCAATACATCTGGTGCTTCCTTAAAAAGGCGAATTGTTAGCATAATCAGGTCATCAAAGTCTAAGCTTTGATTTTGCTTTAAGCGCTTTTGATAGCCGTTATAAACTTGTGCGGCAATCTTTTCAAACGGATTGTGCGGGTTCATATTCGCTTCAAATTCTTTCGATGTAATACACTCATTTTTTGCTGAGCTAATTGTATTTAATATCGCGCGTGGGTCATATTTTTTCGGGTCAATATTGTCTTGTTTTAAAATATTTTTAACTACGGTTAATTGGTCCGAACTATCTAAAATGGAGAAACTTTTTGAAAAACCAATACGGTCGATATTGCGACGTAAAATACGGACACACATGGAGTGGAATGTTGATACCCACATACTTTCCGTTGTCCCAGTTCCTAAAATACCGTCAATACGCTCGCGCATTTCGCGTGCGGCCTTATTTGTAAAGGTAATCGCCAAAATTTTTGACGGATACACTTGACGTTCAACGACTAAATACGCAATACGGTGCGTTAACACACGCGTTTTTCCTGAGCCAGCACCCGCCATAATAAGTAATGGGCCCTCTGTTGTTTTTACCGCCTCAGCTTGCTGCGGGTTCATGCCTACTAGTAAATTTTTTGCTATGTGTTCCATTTTTGCACCTTCCTATCCAAAGAGAACATTCGTTCTTAAATTATATCTTACTTGACTGTATTTTTCACTGCATTTACTGTTTTTAGTGCCGCTTTTAAATCATCATAAATAATATTACCAACAATTATGGTATCTGCGTAAGCTGCCATTTCTTTGGCCTGCTCTACAGATGTAATTCCGCCACCATAAAATAACTTCGTATGTTCTAAAACTTCTGCAGTTGCTTTTACCATTTCAACATCTCCATACGAACCGCTATATTCTAAATAGAAGATGGGTAGCTTGAAGTAATTTTCAGCCATACGTGCGTATGCAATAACATCATCTTCTGAAAGATCCGTTTTTGCACTTGTCACTTGGGCCACTTTGCAATCTGGATTTAATACACAATACCCTTCTGCAACAAGCTCTTCCCAAATTAAAATATCTCCATATTCTTTAATCGCTTCATGATGGAGATCCTTCACCCATTTTGTATCCGTACTGTTTAATACAGAAGGAATAAAGTAATAATCATAGCCCGGTGTAACACTTTCTAAATTTGAAATTTCAAGCGCTATTGGCACTGAAAAACGTCTTACGCGTACTAATAAATCCAAAACGCCATCAAGTGTCACATCATCCGTACCACCTACTAAAATAACGTCCGTACCGGATTCACAAATTTGCTCTAACGCTTCTTCTGAAATTTCCTTTGCAGGGTCTAGCTTAAATACATGGCGCCAATTTAAATAATCCATACTCATTTCCACCTTATTCATCTATTTTAATTTTGAGATTTCCGCAGGAGTTGAACCTACACTCCAATCAACTCAGTGTTTAATTAAATATTTTTAGTTTTTCTTTCATCAGTATAACTAAATTCGTTAAAATATTAAAAGACTGAGCGAGTGAATTTGCCCAGTCTTTTATGTATGGCTCTTTGTTTATTTAAACGGTGAGCGTTATTACTTTGATGTAAATGGTTTTTCTTCTGGATAAAGACGTCCTAACATCTCATCGTACGTATCATTCCCATAATCAAAGCAACGGCGAACGCGCGAAATAGTTGCTGTTGAAGCACCTGTTTCTTTTTTAATCGTTTCATACGTTTTCTTTAGACGTAGTAAATGTGCAACTTCAAAACGCTGTGCTAATGATTGGATTTCACTGATTGTGCATAAATCATCAAAAAATTTATAGCATTCCTCAATATCATTTAATTCTAGGACCGCTTTAAATAATTGCTCTGTTTGATGTCCGCGAATCTTTTCAATTTGCATATAGCTCACCTTTCCTCTCTATTCTATATAGGTAACAGACGATGCTAATCCTGGGGATGTCGGAACAAAATGAATCCAAGTTTTTCCTGGTATTAATTTCACTTCAGATCCATCTTCCTCAATAGCAATTAACAGTCCATCTACATTTTTCCATTTAACTTCACGCATTGTTCCCGCTTGGAAAACATATGCATTACCGCCACCTGTAATCGTAATATCACGTCGACCTTCGCTATCAATTACACGGTGTGGCATTTCAAAAAATAAAATATTCGCTAATTCGATTGGCTGCTTCGTTACATAATCCTCTGTTTGTACATTTGCTGAAAATCTAGTATAGCGATTCGTTTGTGTATCGTAAACATAGTGGCTATTAAATGAACCACTATTACTATACTTAATCGCTACTTCATTAGCCTGTATTCCTATTTTAACACTATCTGCGCCATCATAAAATGGATAAGATACTTTTTTCTGATAAAGTAGTGAAGTTCCCACTTTTTCTGCACCTGCTAATACGCTTTCACCTGTCATATAAGAGTTATGTGGAGCTTTTCGCTCTGAAGAACGCTTGAAATACGTGCCATCATATTGCATGCCATTTATATGATCCACTACTTTTTTATCTAGCATCGATTTTGCTTCTGGGCTATAGCCATGTGCGATGTAAAATGCATCTAATCCTTTGGCAATATTGATAAAATAATTTCGCGCACTACGGATTGGTCCTATCGTTTCTGGTAACTCCGATTGGTACAATGCTAAAAGTCGTGTCACGTCCCCTTCAGCAAGCATTTCATACACAACATCTGCCTGCGCAAGTCCTGACTGTGGACGAGCTTTTGGATGGTTATTCATCGTGACTAAAACAGGACGCATCGTTGCCTCTTCTGCCACATGTTCCCCTGTAAATGGTGTAACAAATGGTAACTCATCTGCTTCCGCTACGATAATATTTCCATCCGTCCCTTGTTCTTTCTCAACTTCAACAATTGCTTCTTCTACTGATTCTTTATCCGAGCAACCTGCAACTACGGCTGCACTTAAAATTGCTGCAATAAATAGCTTTCGTTTCATCAAGATGTTCTCCCCTTTGTTTTTGAACTAGCGCATCACAGCAGGTAACATTACTGCATTTTTCATAACATCGAAAATACCTCTCGTTGTAATACGAATGTACGGTAAATGTGTAGATTGTAAAAATAGTAACGTATAAATGGCATCGCTATGGTGATAACCACGCATCTTTAGAGCAGATTTCAATGCCACTTCAAGTGGAATTAATTCATCAACTGGTCCGTCATAAAGTGCCCCTGCTATTGTTAATGGAATAGATGAAACGACTTGTCCATCTTCTACTAGCACAATTCCGCCATTCATCTTCTTCAATTCTTCAAAGGCATGCTGCATATCCTTCATCGTTTTCCCGATTAAAATAATGTCGCCCGTATTTGAATACGAAGAAGCAAAGCCTTTCACTTGTGATGCAAAACCTTTAATCATCGTATTAATACGCCATTTTCCATTACGGTCGATAAGCATTAAATAACTTTCATCATGATCTGTTGATAGCACATTATTGTGGCCGAAATATTTCGCGCTATATGGCTTTGTAATCACGTCATTGATCATCTCGATTCCAATTGGCATAGAAAATTGAAAATCGGATTCATATAACTCAAAGTCTATATTTAGCTCACCAAATACCGATAAATCAACAGCAGGTAGAGCCTTTTGATCTTCATTGTTTCGCTTTAACCAAATGCCTTTTGATAATACCGATTCAGGCGTTGGTGAATATTCGTCAGTTAAAATATTTATATTTGCATAACGTCCCGTTGCAATTAATCCGTGTAAATTTGTCATATTGTAATAGCGTGCTACGTTATAAGATGCCATATTATAAGCATCAATCGGACTTACGCCAGCTTCAAGTGCCGCACGAATACATTTATCGATAACCCCATCTTCATGGAAGCTTGGCGTTGAGCCATCTGTTGTCATCATAAGATGGTCAAAAATTTGGTACCCTTTATCTACGACGTCTTTTAACAACTGTGGTAAATCCGGACGAATGGAAGAATAACGTAACGTCACTGCATAGCCGTGCAATAAACGCTTTTCAATATCTTCTATTGTCATCGACTCATGGTCACTATCTACGCCGAACAGACGCATTTTTACTAATGTTTTTTCAGAGGCACCCGGTAAATGTCCTTCAATTTTCTTTCCTTTATGCTTTGCTGCTTGAATCCAATACAGCATTTGGTCATCACCGCGCATTAATCTCGGCCAGCCTGTTAATTCACCACCTAGTAATACGTCATGACGATCTAGCCATTTTAGTACAGAAGCATTTGAATAAAGCTCTCCTTCATTTTCTAGCTCCGTTTGCGAATCAAAGCGTGCCCACCAATAAAATGAAAATGGTAGCTTGCCTAACTCATCCATAATAGTAAACGCCTTTTTATTTTCAACTAACGAAACAAACGTCATATTATCGGAAATAAAAGTCGTGGTACCTGATTGTGCACTAAACTGTGCAAAGCTATAAGGACTATACAACTGAAATGGATGCACATGTGGCTCAATATAACCTGGGACAACTATTTTACCCTCAAGGTCTACTACTTCAGTTTCAGCCACATTAATCGGCATTTCTTTTCCGGCATACACAATACGGTCCCCCGCAATCCAAATGTTGCCCGTAACCCATTGTTTTAGCATGCTGTGCAGATATTTTGCATTTTTCAGCACCAAATTAGGAGCCGCATGACCATCAATTATACTTACATGCTCACGAATATCATTAATCTTCCATTTAATTTCCGGCATAAAAAACACTCCTTTCAAATTGAACTTGTATGATTTATTATATTCACACAATATTTATTAAATTTATACAATTCTATTTATTTACGAACCTATTTTTATCGTAACATAGCACTTTCATAAAGCAAAGTATCCATAAGGCAATTTTTTACAATAGCGACTATTTGCATGTTTTATCGGATGATGTGATTCAGAAGAACATGAAAAAGTGGCAACGAAAATTTCCGTTACCACTTTTGTTTATATGAGATTTAAGAAATTGTAATACCTGCAGTGCCACTACCTGCAAGCGTTACGGGTGTTGCAATGCCTGATCCCGCAACAGAATATACCATTAATAAACGATCACCAGCTGATACTGGGACGTTCGTATTGGTTGTACCTTGATAAACCGTACCATCAGCTACAGCACCTGTAACGGTTGGGGCTAAGTTTACA
>JAZUES010000280.1:0-3409 GCA_045640265.1 Solibacillus sp. | reverse complement strand
GAATCATCCAGTGGCATTACAGCTATTACAAACGATTAAAAAACCACTGGCTGCTCCGAGTGCGAACCGTAGCGGTAAACCAAGTCCTACAAAAGCCAGTCATGTATTTGAAGATTTATCGGGGTTAATTCCATGTATTCTAGATGGAGGTATGACAGGTATCGGTGTGGAATCGACCGTTTTGGATGTCACTTTAGAGCAACCTGTTATTTTACGTCCAGGTGGCGTGACGAAGGAAATGTTGGAGCAAGTAATTGGTCCTGTACTAGAACCAAACTTTGAACAACAAAAAATCGAATCAACACCAAAAGCGCCCGGTATGAAATATACACATTATGCACCGAATGCACCTGTTTATTTAATCGAACCAGATGAGCAAATTGTGCAGCAAGCTATTCAACAATTAAAACAGGCCAATCATCAAGTGGCATTATTAGCACCACAAAGCTTCGAAGTACTTGATGCAGATCATTTTTTCTCATTAGGTGATAAAGATGAAATTGAACAAATGAGTGCAAGATTGTATGATGCTTTACGTGCTTGTGATAAAACAGAAGCAACAGTTATTTTAGCGACAACAACGATTAAAAAAGGTGTCGGAACCGCAATTATGAACCGTCTTGAAAAAGCTGCTGGTGGTAAATGGTTTACAACGACGGAAGTTTAAATGACTTTTTATAAGAATAAGAGGTATACCGTAAATTTATTTCACGGTATACCTCTTATTTCTTTCTAAATGGATAATGGACACACTAAATGCATAAATTACACCAGTAGTTTAATGAAAGGAGAGCTGCGTGCAAGAAATTATCGCAGGCATTTTAATGTCATTTGATGTTGTTGCTCTATATTTAATCTCGTCAAAAGTACGAAACAAATTCTTATTAGCACTTTGGACAGCCTTTCTTCACATGCTTTTCCCATTTTTAGGGTTTCAATTTGGCGAATGGCTATCAAACTTTTTAGCAAGCTGGACAATGCCACTTTCTTCATTATTATTATTTTTTGTGGGACTACAATTGCTATTGTCATCTAAAGACACAGATGTCCCATTGATTTCATTACCCATAATCGCCATATTTGCGAGTTTAGATACCTTTTCAGTTAGCCTGTCTTTTGGTATGCTAAGTTTAGAAAAATCTGTATTTATTATTAGTGCAGGAGTTTCGACATTTATATTGTCATATATCTCACTATTAATTGCACAAAGATCTAAGTTATTAAATAGCTATATATTTAAAAGGATTGCGGGATTAATATTGATTTTAATGAGTATATTGCTAATAAAATGGTAAGATAAGGGAAGTGGTCGCAATGAATATTTACTTTGTTTGCACGGGGAATACTTGTAGAAGTCCAATGGCAGAAGCAATTTTAAAGAGTAAATCTTTAAAAGGGGTTGAAGTACGTTCTGCGGGAATTTACGCCTATGAAGGAAGTCCGCTATCTGAACAGGCAAGTGCTGTGTTGAATCAAGAAAATATTAAGAGCAACCATAAGTCTTCGTTATTTAATGAGCAAGATGCGATGTGGGCAGATTTAATATTAACGATGACGTCTGCACATAAAGCAAAAATTTTATATTCATTTGAAGAAGCACAAGGAAAAACATTTACACTAAAGGAATTTGCAATGCCTGATGATACGCAAGATATTCAGGATCCGTTTGGCGGGGATTTCTCTGTGTACAAGCAAACATTTGAACAGTTATACGAAGCAATTAACAACCTAGAAGATAAGTTAAGGCTGGAGGAGAAAATTTAGATGAAAACAGAGAAAAAGTTATTTAGTTTACGCCGAAAAATGGTTCTATTCGTAGGGATATTGGCATTAGTTACGTATACATGCAGTTTCGTATTTATTGAATATTTACGACCTACGTTTTTTGAATCAACAAGTAGTAGCCTATTTCAAATTATTACATACGTGCTAGGAATATTTTGGTCATGTGCTCTAGCAGCTGTTTTTAGTTTAATCATTGTACGTCCGTTACAACGATTAGAACTTTCAGCAAACGAAGTGGCAGAAGGTAAAATTGGCAAGGATGTTGAAATGCCTAAAACAAATGATGAAATTCGCTCAGTCGCAGAAGCGTTTCAAGCGATGGTAGAAAATTTACGTAAAATGGTCGACGGTATTGATGGAAACTACAAAACAACGGACGAAACAATTCGTGAATTATCCGATCAAAGTTCATTGGTAACAAAAAATGCCGACCAGATTACGATGAATATTTCGAATATTTCGTCAGGAGCAGAATCCTCAGCCGTTGCAATTCAAGAAACGGCAGAAGCTATCGAGGAAGTACGTGAGCTAGCATCAGGAGTGAATGATAAGGCAATGCATTCAGCCGAACGTTCGGAACATCTATTGGAAAATTTAAAAGTTACAACAGAAGCAATTAATGGCGTCGTCAATAGCATTCAAAAAATTGCTACAGATAATGAAAATGCATTAGTGAGCATTCGCGAGCTTGAAAAAAATGCAGAACAAATAGAACATATTATTGGCCTTGTAGGCGATATTGCAGGACAAACAAATTTATTAGCGTTAAATGCATCCATCGAAGCCGCACGTGCAGGCGAACATGGGAAAGGCTTTGCAGTCGTTGCAGAAGAAGTACGTGGCCTTGCCGATGAAAGTGCTAACGCAGTACAGGGCATTACAACACTTATACAAACGATGCAACAAAACGTAGCCATTGTCGTAAAACAAATGAATGAACAAGTGACTTTCGCCGTAAATGAATCATCACGCGTTTCTGAAACGACAGCAGCGGTAGAAGGCGTATCACATGCAGTTCATGAAATGGCTGAAAATGTTATGAACATTTCAAAGTTAGTCGACCAACAAATGCAAAATATCGAACATACTTCACGTCAATCACAAGAAGTAGCAGCAATCGCACAGGAAACGTCAGCGAGCGCACAAGAAGTAAGCGCCGCATCAGCTGAACAAGCCTATGCAATCAAACAAGTCGAAGCATTAGCCAACAATCTACAACAACAATCAGCCGAGCTATACAAAATGATCCAACAATTCGACCTTTCAAAATAATAAAAAACGATCCAACCAGTACTCTGAATAATTCAAGAGTGCTGGTTTTTTGTTGATTGAGGCATTGAATTGAATTTATTGAATTTCAGAAGAGTAGATTGGAATGGAGGGGTGGCGACTCCTACGGGAAAAGCGTGACGCCTGAGACTACAGGCTCAGGCCACGCCCGTGGAAAGCGTCCACCCTGGAATGGAAATCTACGGACCTTGAATTATGAATACAATTTATTGAAATTCCGTATAATAACGACTATCAAATCATCAAATATACACAAAAAACTAACGATTATGTATTTAGAAGCTAGAAAAAAATCTATCTAAATTAAAATAGCTGTCGACAGCCGGAGAAGAGG
>JAZUES010000279.1:0-15076 GCA_045640265.1 Solibacillus sp. | reverse complement strand
CCAAGTAGCTCTTTCACAGGAATCATTTCGACTTTTTTCTCACCTACTGCTTTTGCCGCGGCTTTTAAATTAAGCTCTGCTGCGACCGGAATAACGAATACATAATAGTGTCCTTTACCTGCTGTAGCGATTAGTGTTTTATATACATGTTCTAATGGCTGTCCGATTTTGTTTGCAACCGTAATGCCATCTACTGCACCACCGTCTTCAGTTGTATATTCAAACACTTCATGCGGGATTTTTTGTTGCTCGATTAAACGCACCGCATTGGTTTTTACTTGCTTTTTCGCCAAGACATTCACTCCCATTTCTATCAACTTTGTAAACAGTATACACCCCCTTAGTTTGGAACAAAATAAAAAATCGCCCCAAGTTTTTTGAGCGATTTTGTATATTATGCAATTTGAGAGAATGTTGACTCATACACTGGCTGATAGCCGTTTTTCACCATTGCGATATGTGCGTTATATTTAGATGTTGCATTATTAAATGTACGTTTGAAGAAGGGCGTTTCTAAATCTTGACCAAATACCGTTTTTTCCTGAGGATCACGAGCAAAATCCTTTTCAAAGCGTTCGGGCATCGTAAAGGTTAAATCTTCTTCTGCATATGGCGCTATTTCCTCTATTTCTTCAACCGGTTCGCTGTTTTTTTCAGCGTACACTTGCTGTTGTGCCGATGCACTTGCTGTGACACGTAAATCTTGAGGCGAAGGTTGTACTGGTACTAATGCTGCCTGACGTTCCTTTCCTAGCAATACCTCCGTATCATTAGGTTCTCCACTACTAATTGGCATTGAGGTTGCAACAGCATCCAGCCCAGTTACTCTTGCTAATTCATTTGCATTTTCAGGAGTGAGTGCTTCTTTATTCACTTGCTTTAACTGCCCATTAATATCAAGTTTTTCAAAAAATGATTCTTTTGCATCAACTGGTGATGCTTGAGTTTCTTTACGGGCAGCTGCATCTGCCTCATGTAAATCCTTTTCCGTTTTACCAGAGAGTAAATTTTCAAGCGCTTGAAGCATTGGATTTTTACCGGCGTCCGTATATTTGGCATGCTTTTTATAAACCTCTGCAACCTCTTTGCGCTGTAGTGAGCGTTTTCTTTCCTCGAAATCTGGACTCATTCGATGCAACAAACTAGCAATTTTCATATTATTCACCTCTACTTCGTTCGTAATCTATTAATAATTTACGTTTATTTATAAGTTAATATCGGGAAAAAGCTTAAAACATTCACTATTCGTTCACATTCGATTCTTTATACCTATATAAAAGGAGAATTTGTGCCTATAAACATCTTCAAAAACTCATTCTTATTATTAAATACCCGATATAATTTAACAGAAAACACTTTTATCATTATTTACATACAATTCATTAGGAAAATGTATTCTTTTTATATCCATACTTAAGTCTTAATTTCTTCACAATACGAAAGTAGTCTCGTGTAATTCAGAAGCTTACGAGACACCCTTCATTGATTTATAGAAGCTATGGCTAGCACAATACATGCCCCTTTTATAGCGGTTCTCCAATGAATCAAACATTTTCATGTGCTATATTAAACACAAGGATTTACGAAAGGGTGTAAAACAATGGCTAAAAGTTTAGTATTAGCAGAAAAACCTTCAGTAGCACGCGATATTGCGAATGTGCTGAAGTGTACTAAAAAAGGAAATGGCTTTTTAGAGGGCGACAAATACATCGTAACGTGGGCGTTAGGACATTTAGTAACACTAGCAGACCCAGAAAGCTACGATGAAAAATATAAAAAATGGAATTTAGAAGACCTACCGATGCTACCAGAGCGTCTAAAATTAACAACAATTAAACAAACGAGCAAGCAATATAATGCGGTAAAATCTCAACTTACGCGTAACGATGTGAATGAAATTATTATCGCAACCGATGCTGGCCGTGAAGGTGAGCTTGTAGCACGCTGGATTATTGAACGTGCCAAAGTTAACAAACCAATTAAACGCTTATGGATTTCATCTGTTACAGATAAAGCGATTAAAGAAGGCTTCCAAAACTTAAAACCTGGTAAAGCCTATGAAGACTTATATCACGCGGCTGTTGCACGCAGCGAGGCAGACTGGTTTTTAGGCCTGAATTCTAGTCGTGCCCTCTCTACAAAACATAACGCACAATTGAACACAGGACGAGTGCAGACCCCTGTTGTAGCAATGGTAGCAGCACGTGAAGATGAAATTAAAAATTTCAAAGCGCAAACGTATTACGGTATTGAAGCGCAAACGAAAGAATTAAAATTAACTTGGCAAGATGCAAACGGAAATTCTCGTAGCTTTAATAAAGAAAAAGTAGATGCTATCGTTCATTCTTTAGAAAACCAAGATGCAAAAGTAATCGATCTTGAACGTAAACCAAAGAAATCTTTCTCACCAGGGTTATATGATTTAACAGAATTACAACGTGATGCTAATAAAATATTCGGTTATTCAGCAAAAGAAACGTTAAATATCATGCAAAAACTGTATGAATCACATAAAGTGCTAACATACCCTCGTACAGATTCGCGATATTTATCTGCTGACATTGTTGGCACTATTCCAGAACGTTTAAAAGCTTGTGGTGTAGGCGAATATCGAACATACGCCAACAAAGTGTTAATGAAGCCGATTAAAGCCTCTAAATCATTTGTTGATGATAGCAAAGTAAGTGATCACCATGCCATTATTCCAACAGAAGAATATGTAAACTTCGCAAACTTTACGGATAAAGAGCGAAAAATTTATGATTTAGTTGTAAAGCGTTTCTTGGCAGTGCTCTTCCCTGCTTATGAATATGAGCAATTAACAGTGCAAGCTCAAATTGGAAAGGAAAAATTTATCGCGCGAGGTAAAACAGTTATTTCTGCGGGTTGGAAGGAAGTATACTCTAACCGATTTGACGATGAAGAATCTAATGAAGAAGTAAAAGAACAATTGCTTCCTCGCCTTGAAAAAGGACAGATGTTAAAAACAAACCTTATTGTTCAAACATCTGGTCAAACAAAAGCGCCTGCCCGTTTTACAGAGGCCACACTTTTATCAGCAATGGAAAACCCTACAAAGTATATGGATACTCAAAATAAACAACTTGCAGATACACTAAAATCAACTGGTGGACTTGGTACAGTGGCAACTCGTGCAGACATCATCGAGAAGTTGTTTAACTCGTTCCTTATCGAAAAACGTGGGAAAGATATTCACATCACGTCTAAAGGGCGCCAATTATTAGATTTAGTACCAAATGAATTGAAATCACCTGTAACAACAGCCAAATGGGAGCAAAAACTTGAATTAATCGCTAAAGGTAAGCTAAAAAAAGAAACATTCATTAATGAAATGAAGCAGCATACAAAAGACATTGTTGCCGATATAAAAAACAGCGATAAAAAGTTCAAGCATGATAATATTTCGACCAAAACATGCCCTGATTGTGGGAAGCCAATGCTTGAGGTAAACGGTAAAAAGGGCAAGATGCTTGTGTGTCAAGATCGTGAATGTGGTCACCGTAAGAATGTCTCTCGCGTAACAAATGCACGCTGCCCTCAATGTAAGAAAAAATTAGAATTACATGGGGAAGGTGATGGCCAAATTTTCGTATGTAAATGCGGTCATCGTGAAAAGCTATCGGCCTTTGAAGCCCGTCGTAAAAAAGAAGGCGGCGGTAAAGTTGATAAACGTAGTGTACAGAAGTTCATGAAGGAACAGCAAAAAGAAGCAGAGCCACTTAATAATGCGTTTGCGGATTTATTGAAGGGGCTTAAGCTAGACGAATAAATTAAAATAAAATCCAAAGGAGCGTTTCCTTTGGATTTTATTTTGTGGTATGAAAACTCCCTGTTATGCGCAGCTCAAACATAAAAAACAGCCTGTGAATTTTTCATCACAGGCTATTTAGCATATTATAATTTGAAATGATTTACTTCATTTTGTAGTTGTTCTGCTAGTTCAGATAAAGAATGTGCATTGCGCGAAATTTCTTCTGTCACAGCTAACTGTTCTTCTGTTGCAGCACTTGTATCACTTGCTGTATCAGCAGTTTGAGTTGCTAACTGTTGAACATGGCTCACACTTTCAGTTACAGAGCCTGTCATTGCTTGAATTTCCTCTACTGCGGCTGAAACGGATTCAACACGGAATACGACTTCCCCAATACCCGTTTCGATATTTTTGAATACATGTAAGGATTCTGTTGTTTTGTTCATTCCAACATCCACTTTTGTACCGCCTTCAACGATTGTTTTCGTTGCTTGACTTGAAGTTTGTTGAATTTGTTCTACCATACTTCCGATTTCAGTTGCAGAATTTTTCGATTGCTCTGCCAGCTTACGAACTTCATCAGCTACAACCGCAAAGCCTTTACCATGCTCACCTGCACGTGCTGCTTCAATTGCTGCATTTAATGCCAGTAAGTTTGTTTGATCTGCGATATCTGTAATTAATCCTGTAATATTTTGAATATTGTTAGAATGTTGTTCCATTGCATGCATCATTTCAGATGTTTCGGTGAACGTATCATGGATTGTCTCCATTTGATCAACAACATTTTTAATTGATGTTGCCCCTTTATCAATTAGCGTTTTCACTTCATTTGTTGATTGAAGCATTTGCTCATTGTCACCTGAAATTTGATCGATACTTGTACGTAATTCATTCATTGCTTCTATTGAAGAATTCATATAACGAGCTTGTTCAGTACTTGTATGTAATTGATCTTCGGCCGATTTTGCAACCATTTGAGAAGAAGCTAAGCTTTCTTGAGAACTTGCCGAAAGTTCCTCTGCGTTTGCTGCTACTTGCATCGATGAATCACTTACACTAGAAACAATATTTCGTAAGTCCTTTAACATCACATTAAAGCTATTAGCCATGACACCAATCTCATCACGGTTTTTAATTTGGAGTGGCTCAATTGTTAAGTTACCTTTTGCAATATCACCAAGAGCTGCTGTCACTTTGCCAACTGGTTTCGATATAATTCTGCTCATGGTATATGAGATAACAATTGCTAAAATAATCGCAAAAGCAAGTAAAATACCCATTAATATCATCACTTTATTTTGGAAGTCGCTGATCTCAGCACGTGTTTTTTCAATATTTTGCTGTTGAACTTCAATGATCTGATCAATAATCTTTAGTACTTCACCATTCAAAGTCATTGAAGTCACTTGAGCGGCAGACATATCTTTTTGACTTTCCTTTAACTCCACTATTTTGTTATTCGAATCAAATAATAGTAATGTTTTTTCTTTTAAATCATCTAAAAGCTTAAGAGAAGCTTTGTCAGTGCTTAATTCAATCAATCCTTTTGCAGCAACTGTACCGTTCTCAACTTCTTTTTCCATTTCTTTCTTTGCTGTTGCTTTATTAATCGTCACAAATTCTAGTAATCTCGTTGCTAAATCTTTTTGTGCGACTTCTAAATCACGTGCATAGTTAATACGTGCAACGTCTCGATCTAATATTTCTTCATATCGATCTCCCACTTTAGTCATCGTTTGTGAACCCACAACACTAACAATAAACATTAATACAATTGTAATTGAAAATGATAGCCACAATTTTTTTGAAATAGAAAATTTCACTAAATATACCTCCTATAAATAAATTTGGAATTTAAACACTATAAAATTATACGCTTTCTATGGTCAATAAGTCATCACAATTTTCAAAAAGTCTTTTCAACCTTTCTTACTATGCCTTAAATATCTAGAAAATGTAGAAATAAGCTAATTAAGGTGTATAAATAATAAAATCCGGTGGTACAATAAAAGCAACAATTCAATAAAAAAATTTTTTTCGTCGGTTCACTCATTGTACGAAAAATCAAAAATTTTCTTACTTTTCCTTGAAAATTTTGTAGACAGTTAGTTAAATTTGTTATACAATAAGGGTAATTAAATTGCTTAAGCTGGTAACGATTAATTCACATATTAAAAAAGTGAACGTCTACGCTCCCTTTTTTAATGTGTGAATTTTTTATACATTTAGCAATTTAATTAATTTAATTTATTTTTGGAGGTTTTCTCTCATGCAACAAGGTACAGTAAAATGGTTTAACTCAGAAAAAGGTTTCGGTTTCATCGAAGTTGAAGGCGGTAACGACGTATTCGTTCACTTCTCAGCTATCCAAGGTGAAGGATTCAAATCTTTAGACGAAGGTCAAAAAGTTGAATTCGAAGTGGAAGACGGTAACCGTGGACCACAAGCTACTAACGTAACAAAACTTTAATTCTAACGGATTAAGTTCAGATAGTTAGCTGCAAAGAGGCATACTCAATCGAGTGTGCCTCTTTTTGTTTTTGCGTTTTTCACTATAGAGTGTACCGTCATAAAGCTTCTGTCGAAGTCAGTCTTTCTTCTGATAAAGTGGAGTTGGGGTAATAATTTGGCGGGCTCAGCACACATTCACAAAGCCTCTTTGCAAGAGTCTTTCGCGAATGTTCTTTGTGCTGTGTGTAAGGCCCGCCAATACAAAGTGTATCGTTACCTACCTTTTTAAATATCATAGGCGCTATGCTATCGCAAGGCGCCGGGTTTCTAATATAAATAGCCCTTCCTTTGTAAATAGTTAAGGTATTATCACTGCATCGCAATTGCTTTATTTAGCAAATTTGTTTTATTTATCTTCCACAGTGGGTTATTTCTTATCATTTTTAATATCACGAATAATCCATTGTGCTGCCTCTTTTAAATTTGGACACACTGCATCTGCTAATGGATCACTCTCACCAATAAAAACGGTTCTTGTACCTGCTTTTTTACCTGCCTGAATATCCGTATCAGTATCTCCAACCATATATGATTCTTCAAGTTCAATTTTGTATTTTTCTCCTAAATCTAAAATCATTTTGCTATTTGGTTTTCTACATTCACACCCAGCCTTTGGTTTATGCGGACAATAGGCAACCTCATGAATCGTCGCTCCCCTTTTCTCCAGTTCAGCTACCATATAGTCATGAACTTTATGTAACTGCTTTTCCTTCATATAACCTAATCCAATTCCACCTTGATTTGTTACGACAAACACATAATCAAAATACTCATTTAAACTTTTAATTGCTTCTTCTACACCAGGTAAAAAATAAAATTGATTCGGTTCGTTTACAAATTTCACTCGATCCGTTAGCACTTCATTTATTACGCCATCTCGATCTAAAAAAACTGCCCTTTTCAATCCAATCACACCTTTAATTTTTAACATTACTTTTATTATGTCAGCTTTAAGCAGTCTTATTTCAAATATCTAATAATTTTCACAATGCCTAAGAATTAAGACGAATTTCGACATCCTCAAAAAATAGCTTTATTAAGAAAGAGCGAAAGTTAAATAAAAACTTGTTCACTAGTTAAATATACATAGGAATCTAATAAGCTTTTTTACCATTCAAATTTATTAATAAGTTTAGTTAAAAATAACAATATGAATGCCCAATTATTTATTTGCAAAAACCACCGATTCTCTATCTCTCGTTAATTTACTGAATTTTCTAACTAAATTATATCTAAGAATACTTACTACTTTTCTAAATTAAGAATATTAATTACAAATTAGACAGGTGAATAAAAAGTCCCTTTTTTATCTTAATAAATCAAACACCCTTTAGCCCTATCACTCTTTTTATAGGTTAAATTAATCTTTTTTTGAATAGGAGAGATAAGTTCAATTCATTTGCTAAATCCAAAATATCAGCAAAACCCTAGTAGCACAACAACTTCCACATATATTCAACTATGTCTCATTACTCTATTTACCTACCTAAAGTAGGTAACTAATACCCAAAATGTTTTTTGCTAATTAACCCGACGTATTACGACATACAAACCATTTCCCACAATCTAATATAGTACTTACATCTAGAGATTTTAAATTCATAAATTAATCATTTCTACCTAAAAAACATAAAGGAAGGAGGTAAGGATGTTTTTAAAGTCCAACCTACAAGCTTCAAATTTACAATTAAAGGTGAAAAGTGAATTAAAAATCGAAAGGGGAATGAAAATGAAGAAGAAAAAAACTTCTAGAAAAGCACTTAGTATAGTCGCTACTGCAGTGATGACATTTTCTTTATTTACGCCAGGTGTAAGCGCACAAACAACTTCCAATCAACTCTATGAATCTTTTAGAGATTCCAATTCTAGTAGTACTTTTAGTTCTGCACGCGAAAAATTGAATACGCGCTTACTTGAAAGTTTCAAAGAGGATAACAAAGTAACATTTTTAGTGAAATTTAAAGATAAAGCGAATTCTACTCAAGTTGCTACGGCTGCTCGTCAAAAAGCAGTAGATTCAAACTTATCCGCTCAAAACGCAAAGTTGATTCAACGTTCTGCTGTTGTCTCTGAATTAAAGGCAACATCTATTGAATCTCAACAATCAGTAATGCAATTCCTTGATAAAGAAGCGGCGGTTGGCAATGCAACAGATATTACATCCTTTTATATCGTAAATGCAATTGCCGTCACAGCAACTCAAGAAGTTGCGGAAAAAATCGCCACATTCGAAGAAGTAGAGAAAGTTTTACCAAATGAAACACGTCAACTCTTTACAACCAAAACTGAAAATGCCGTAACACCAAGTGCGGAAGTTGCAAACGTTGAGTGGAATATCGAACGCGTTAATGCACCAGAAGCTTGGGAGATGGGCATTGATGGTTCAGGTACAGTAGTTGCAAGTATCGATACCGGCGTTCAATGGGATCACCCAGCTTTAAAAGAAAAATACCGTGGCTATAATCCAGCAACTGGACAAGTTTCTCATGATTATAACTGGTATGATTCAACTTCTGCTGGACGAGCTACTCCATATGATGATCAAGATCACGGAACCCACGTTACAGGTACAATGGTCGGTAGTGAACCAAATGGCTCAAATCAAATAGGTGTTGCACCTGGAGCTAAGTATATTGCTGTAAAAGCATTTACTGCTAACGGAGGATCAGATGTTGACCTATTAGAGGCAGCTCAGTGGATTTTGGCACCAACAGATGCTAACGGAAACCCGCGTGTTGATATGGCACCAGATGTCGTGAATAACTCTTGGGGCGGTGGTCCTGGATTAGACGAATGGTATCGTGATGTTGTTATTAACTGGCGTGCAGCAGAAATCTTCCCTGAATTCTCTGCAGGTAATACAACTTTAACTAACCCAGGTGGTGCTGGATCTGTTGCTGCACCAGCAAACTATCCAGAGTCTTTTGCTACAGGAGCAACAGACATCAATAACTCAGTTGGAAGTTTCTCTCTCCGTGGCCCATCACCTTACACTGAAATTAAACCAGACATTTCTGCTCCAGGTGTAAACATTCGTTCATCTGTTCCTGGAGGAGGTTATGAAGGTGGTTGGAATGGTACATCGATGGCAGGTCCAGCTGTATCAGGCGTAGCTGCTCTCCTTCGACAAGTGAATGCAAATTTAACAGTAGATGAAATGGAACAAATTCTACTAGACACTGCGAATCCATTAACAGACACTCAATACCCTACTACCCCTAATCATGCTTATGGTTATGGATTAGTGGATGCTTATGAAGCAGTTTCTTCTATCATTTCTGGACTTGGTACACTAGAGGGCCAAGTTACAAAAGAAGGAACGGATACTGAAGCTCCTACTTTTGAGCATACTGCTCCGCTTGAAACGTATGCCGGAATGGATTTAAATTTAACTGTTTCAGTTAGTGATAACATTAGTGTTTCATCAGTAGTACTTAACTACAAAGATGAAAATAACACATGGCAACAAATTCAGGCTGGACGTAAATCTGGAGACTATAAAGCTGGTGAATTCGCTGTAGTTATTCCGGGTGAATTAATCGCTGGTAACTCATTTACGTATAAATGGACAATTAATGACTTTGGTAACAATGAAGTAATCAGCAACGAGTACGTTGTAGCAGTAAAACCAGGCATCACTGTTGGTTATTCCGAAAACTTTGAAAAACAACCAATTGGCTGGTACTCATTTGGTACTAATGATAGCTGGGATTGGGGTGTACCAACATCTGGCCCAGGAAATGCAGCTTCAGGTGAAAAGGTGTATGCAACAAACTTATCTGGCACATATGCAAACAGTATGAATGCGACACTTGTTGCACCTCCAATTGATCTACCTGAAGGAAACTCTTACCTACAATTTAAACACTGGCATAACTTCGAACAAGCTAGTTCTGGTAGAGCGTATGATTATGGACATGTATTTGTTTCAACAGACCAAGAAAACTGGACACAATTATTAGTAGTTCAAGGTCAATCAAATGGTTGGTTAGATGCAGAGGTTGATTTATCAGACTATGCTGGCCAACGTATCTATATCGGTTTCAATGCATTCTCAGATTCTAGTGTACAACGAGATGGCTGGTATATTGATGATGTGGCATTAACTAGCGTATCTCAAACTGGTAAAGTCTCTAAAGGGAAAAACAATAATAATGGAAACGCGAATGGTAAAGGAAACGATAATGGAAATAAAGGAAATAACAATGGCAATAAAGGAAACGGGAAAGATAAAGATGAACTAAAAGAAGCTGTAGATCCAAAGACAATTAAACCTGATGCACTTTCAAAAGATGGAGCACCTGAGATTGAAGTAATCAACAATCCAACACTTCTTCCATTAGGAGCTCAAGTAAGTGTCCTAGAATCAGGACGTTCGGTTTATTCAAGCCCAGCGGACGGTTCATACAAACTCACACATGGTACTGGAACATTTAATGTAAAAGCAGAGGCTTACGGTTTCACATCTGAAGTACAATTAGTCACAATTGAGGCAGATGGCGCTTCTACTGCGAATTTCACATTAGATGAAATTGAACAAAATACAATAAGCGGTACAATTACTGACCAATCAACAGGAGAAGCGATCGAAGGTGCAACAGTTATTCTAGTTGAAGACGCAAATATCACTCCTGTCCTAACAGATGCTAACGGTAACTTTGCCCTTACAGCATATGTGGGTACGTACACATTAAAAGTAATTGCTCGTGGCTACCATGGAAAAGAAATCCCTGTATCTCTTACAGGTGAACTATCACCACAAAACATTTCACTTGAACCATTCTACACATATCCAGGTGGAGAAATCGGCTATGATGATGGCACTGCTGAAAATGCTCGTGCATTCAACGCTGCTGGCAATGCATGGGCAGTAAAAATGTCTCTTCCTGAAGGAAAAGAAAACGGAATTGTAACAGATGGTGTATTCCGCTTCTGGTCAACTGAATGGCCTAACCCAGGTGGAACTGCATTTGCAGTTGAAGTTTGGGATGCTACCGGAGCAGACGGTACGCCTGGCAAAAAATTAGCAGGCCCGATTAATGCAACTGCTCTTCGAAATGGTCAATGGACAGTAGTAGACCTAACAGAGCACAATATTGTTGTCAATGATGACTTCTATATGGTTTACCGCCAAACAGTTGCAAACCCGAATACTCCAGGACTTGCAACTGATGAAAATGGTACTAATGCAGGAAGAAGCTATCAACATGTATCAGATGCTTGGTCTACATCACCTGCCAGCGAAGGTAACTATATGATTCGCGCACGCGTTAGCTATGAAGTAGTCGGTCCAGTAATCACTTCTCCAGTTACAAACTCAATCACAAATGAAGCTGTAACAACAGTTACTGGAACAGCATCTCCAACAACAACAATTGAGTTAAAACAAAATGGAAAAGTAGCTACAACAGAAGTAGTTGGAGACGATGGCAAGTTTGCAATTAAAGCAAACTTAATTGAAGGGGCTAATGAATTTTCTGTCCTTTCAAAATTAGATGGTCGAGTAACAGGTGAATCAACTCCTGTTTTAGTTACTTTAGACACTTTGACTCCTGAACTAACGATCGACCAGCCATCTAATGGTGAAAAAGTAAATCGCGAAACAGTAACTGTAGAAGGTTTAATTACAGATGCAAATATTGACACAGTTACTGTTAATGGCTTAAACGCAACTATTAGCAACGGAAAATATTCAAAACGTATTATTCTTGATAGTGGAACTAATGAAATCACAGTAGTAGCTACAGACAAAGCTGGCAACAGTGTTTCTAAGGCCGTTACTGTTACTGCAGATTTCGATGCACCAATCATTTCTAACTTAAAACCAGATACAGACATTACAATTACAACTGGTAGAACAGTTAAAATTGAGTTTGATAGTGAGCCAGGATTAAAACCTACTTTCGTGATCCATATGCCATTAACAAATTTAGTTCAAAATGCAACTGAATTACCAATGATTGAACAAGGAAATGGTCATTATGTTGGCTATTGGACTGTTCCTGCTGATACTGTTGCAAACGGTGCAGTTATTGAAGTAATTGCAATCGATGACTTTAATAATGAAACTCGTCAAAAAGCTGCCGGTAAATTATTCATTAATGTACCAGCACCTACAGCAGATTCTAACAATTCCGATACTAATGAACAATCTTCTAAAGATGAAGACTTAACGGAAACACCGTAATAAAAAATAAGGAGACCCCAAAATCGTTCGTAACGACTAGGGGTCTTCCCTTTTATATATTCTTGTGAATTTAATCCAATTGCCCTCGTAAAAGTATCTTCACCTGGACTTCGTACCTTTTTGGTGTATTACCTCATTGGTTAACAAGTAATTTGAAACCAATCCGTTTCTTGCAGGAAATCTTTTCTTGTGAGTCTTTGACCAGAAATCATTTGGCGATAGGAAGTAATTGTACCATCGTGTGACACGATATATATCTTTTCTTTTTGTAGTCGCTTACAATTCACTATGAATTTTTCAGCAAGTTTTGTGAATTGTTTTTCAGGTAATGTATTTATTCCCTCTGTCCATAAATTTTGAGGGGCTTTACGATCAATTTCAAATGTTGGATAAAAATTAAAAATTAATTCTAAATCAATTATTTTATCACAAGGTAATGTGCTACAACTTGGACGAATAGGAAATATTCTAGGAGACACTAATGGGCTTACAATCTTACGACAGTCTATATTTTCACTCCAAATGTATGCAGTTTCTAACGTTCTTCTAATAGGGCTTATAAAAATAATATCTTTATTATTTAAAGGAATTTGATTTCTTAAAAGTTTTGCCTGCTCAATACCTTTAGCAGTTAATGCAGGGTCTTCAATATGTAGGCTGCTAGGTATATCTAATGTATGTTCTCCTTCACCGTGGCGAATAAACACTAACTCCATTTAAACACTCCTTTTAGCTTATAATCAGTACTTTATTGGTTATTTACCCACTAATTTTAGATATTACCCTCCCTAAAAAAATCAGGTAACTAACAATGTAAAGCAGCAAAGAGTTTTTCTCGTGATTAACATAATAAGGAAAGTTTAGTAAAAAGTGTTTACAAACAATTTAAAGATAGATATACTTACAAAGTAAAAAAAATTCTTAAGGAGGTCGAATGAAATGATCGTTATCGTTAAATTGATGTCATTAGTAGTTACAACTTCATTTAAAATGAAAATCACACATTTGACCAGATCGGAATGGATCGCTTAAGTTTTTTTATAATTAAGCATACCCATACCGCAGGGAGAAATGTGCCCCTGCGGTATTTTTGTGCCTTTTTTTACCGTAGAGGAGTCTCTCTACGGTTTTTTTCATTTTTCAGGGTAATTTAAGGAGGTGATAATAAATGATGTTAAATATTTTTGCTCTCACGATAACTATTACAAAACGTGAGATTTCTCTTGAGAAAACACTTCATAATGAAAATGTGAAAAAAATCTTTGAAGAGAACCAAAGAAAAGTAGAAAATTATATTCGTATTCGTCAATATTAATTTTGTTGATTAAAAAACATGAAAGGTGGGAATTGAAATGATTTATATGATCAAAAGAGGTCATGCAGTTTTATGGGTGGAGAAAGACACAACCTAGCTAACAGATGAAGTAATATAAAGTGGCAATATAGCTATTAAATTTTAAAATCTCAGTAAAGCTAACCCGTTCTAGGACGGGTTGCTTCAGGAGGTATTTTGCACTTTTTTAAGCGATATTTTACACATACAGCGTAATTCCTCGATACTAAAATTGAATTTGGTAATTTTTAATTGCTTAATTCCATTATTTCATTAATCTGCCCCGTTAGTACAATAAGTTCGATAAAAAAGTGAATCTTATTCAACAATAGCCCCGATTGTGGAATAACGAATGCTATTAGTTTTATGTGTCTACAAGTTTATGAATACCAAATAAATAATAATTTACTTTCAATCAATTTATTTAACCTTTTTAACAGCTTTATTTACAGCAATTATATATTCCAAATTATATAAAAGTAAGAAAGCCTAACCGGTCATTTAAAGACCAAATTAGGCTTTTTTAACTTATTGAGATTATGCAACTTCAATAACTTTAACTTCTAAGCCAACTTTACGTGAAATTCGGTATAACTGCATTTTAATAACTGCAGCGTTTCTAACCTCACAAATAATTTCCTTGAAGCCAGATATTTTATATAATTGGTAGCACGCTTCTAAAGCCGGAATAAGCTCCGGAGTTACAACATTAATGTCTGTACAATCTAAACGTAAAACATATAATGCAGCGTTTATTGAAGCTATATGCTTATTATAATCATTAATAAATTGTTCTGCTTGTTGTGGAGTAAAATTTCCTACAACTTTAATTTTCATTTCTTTTTTAATTGAATCAACACTCATTGAATAATCGCCTTTCACCATAAAAACATCTCCTATTACTTATGTATAATCTAATGTTGCATAAGTAATTATATAACTAATCGAAAAATTGTAAAAGGGAAGTGCAAAATATTGGGATAACTTTATTTTTAAAGTCCACTGTTCCCTTATTCAAATTTACTGTATACCCAAACATCGTATAGGTAACATTTATAAATGAATGTTATTCATTAATATGGCTCTAAAACGCAAAAAGAGCCATTCCTTTTATTCCAGGAAATGCCCCTTATATATAGTATCAACAATAAAACGTTGATGTGTTGCACCTTTTATCATTGTTTGCATGTAACCGTAGATAACTGTTAAGAACTTGACTTGGAGCCTCTGTGGGTACGATCTGTCATGAAAGGCTGAAGCAGATGTTTCA
>JAZUES010000278.1:0-6813 GCA_045640265.1 Solibacillus sp. | reverse complement strand
TGTCATTTTTACTTTTTTCTTCGTCGTTGTCCATTTACCTCGACTTGGGCTCATTACCAAGTCATTGAAGGCTAACACATTCAAATCTCTTTGAATGGTGCGAGGAGTGATGTTGAACTCTTCGACTAAATCCTGTGTAGTCACTTCTCCTTTATTCAGGATAAACATATACACGTCTTTAATACGATTAAGCATTCTATCAGTAGTTGGTTTCATTTAAAAACCACTCCTTCGATCTTAAATTCTCATGGCATAAGACTAGCGGACGACAAGTTATGTGCGGAGTGCACTTAGGCTTCATTAGTTTGCCTTAGACATCCCCTTTTCTGAAGGTTTGGCCAGAATTAATGTTCCGACACATACATTATAGCGAAAAATTAAGTATATTTCCATAACTTCAACCGAATTGTTCATAATTTTACTGAAAATTCATATACTTAAAATTTATGTCGAGAGGTTGCTGAGTAACAGAGGCATTTTTTATTGTATTTTTGCTATTATAGGGTAAAATTAACGATATTAAAAAATAGAGGTGTACTTAAATGAATTGGTTAGAAATTGCAGAAAAAAGAAAATCGGAATTATTAGAGGAATTACAACAGCTAATTCAAATTGAAAGTGTACTCGATGAACAAAATACATCATCAGAGATGCCATTTGGACCTGGTCCGAAAGCAGCCTTAGAATTTATGCTAGCAAAAGGCGAAGCACAAGGTATGCATGTAAAAAATGTAGATAATATGGCTGGTCATATTGAAATGGGTAAAGGCGAGGAGCTAGTTGGCTTACTTTGCCATGTAGACGTTGTTCCAACAGGAAATCCTGCAACGTGGACATACCCACCGTTTGAAGGACGCATTGTTGATGGTAAAGTCATTGGTCGAGGGGCAATTGATGATAAAGGTCCGACAATGGCAGCATGGTTAGCGATGAAAATGATTAAAGATGAAGGCATCGAGTTAAACAAACGTGTACGTATGATTATTGGATCAGACGAAGAAAGTGGCTTCCGTTGTGTGGATCGTTATTTTGAAAAAGAAGAAATGCCATCGATTGGCTTTGCACCAGATGCGGATTTTCCATTAATCAATGCGGAAAAGGGAATTGCACATTTAGTATTTAGTAGTGCAAAACCAACTGGTGAGGAACAACTCGTTTCATTCAAAGCTGGGAAACGTACAAATATGGTACCGGAAGAAGCGGTAGCTACATTGAAATTTGTCGAAACAAATTTAAATGAGAATCTTCAGAAATTTTTATTGGAAAATAACGTTACAGGGTCTATTATTGTAGCAGAAGAAGGACTTATAATTACAATTAAAGGCAAATCTGCCCATGCAATGGAACCTGAAAAAGGACGTAATGCAGCTGTTTATTTAGCGAAGTTTTTACAAACGGTATTAACAAGCGGACAGGATAAACAATTTGTTGATTTTGTGGTAACTGTTTTTGATGGTGATCACTATGGTTCGGCATTGAAGCTTAACTTTGAAGATGAAATGTCAGGACCCACTACTTTAAATCCTGGTATTATGAATTTTGATGTAAATGGTGCTTCTATTGAAGTGAGCATGCGCTACTCAGTAACCTATCCATTTGAAGAAAAGATAACATTGGCACAAACTGAACTACAAAATCATTCGTTTACTTTAGATGTAGCCGGTAATTCGACACCACACTATGTAAGTGAAGAAGATGAGCTTATTCAAACATTACTTGAAGTTTACCGTAAATATAGTGGAGACTTCTCAAAACCTTTATCAACAGGTGGCGGTACGTATGCACGTGTCATGAAAAAAGGTGTTGCTTTCGGTATGTTATTTCCAGGTGAGCCAGATGTTGCACACCAAGCAGATGAATTTGTCGTAATTGAAAATTTAGTAAAAGCAGCTGCTATTTATGCTGAAGCAATTGTAAAATTAGCAAGTAAATAACACATAAAGGATGGTTGAAATGGGCTATAGTTTATTAAATGATCAAATCGTAAAAGATGAAGAAATCGTTATAGATAAAGAAGACCGTGGTTATCAGTTTGGTGATGGCGTATACGAAGTTGTTAAAGTATACAATGGTGAATTATTTACAGCTGAAGAACATATCAATCGTTTTTATGCGAGTGCTGAAAAAATACGAATTACGATCCCTTATACGAAAGATAAATTACATCAATTAATTTATCGATTAGTGGAAGCAAATCGAGTAGACACAGGACATGTATATTTCCAAATTACACGCGGTGCTTCACCTCGTAATCACATTTTCCCTGGGGATGATGTTTTACCTGTATTAACAGGAAATACGAAAGAAAATCCACGTCCAGTACAAAATTTTGAAAACGGTGTAAAGGCAACATTCGTTGAAGATATTCGTTGGTTACGTTGCGATATTAAATCATTAAATTTACTAGGTGCAGTTTTAGCAAAACAAGAGGCACATGAGAAAGGTTGCTATGAAGCAATTCTACATCGTGCGGAAACAGTGACAGAAGGCTCAGCTTCTAATATTTATGGTATTAAAAATGGCATTTTATATACGCATCCAGCAGACAATTTCATTTTAAATGGGATTACACGTCAAGTGATTTTAAAGTGTGCTGCTGAAATTGGTCTACCTGTAAAAGAAGAAGCATTTACAAAAGCACAGCTCCTATTGATGGATGAAGCGATTGTTTCTTCGACGACATCTGAAGTGACACCAATTATTGATATAGACGGTACAAAAATTGGTAACGGTACACCAGGTGAATGGACACGTAAATTACAGGCACAATTCGAAACAAAAATTCCTAAAGGGATTCGTGCTTAACATCATTAACAGTATACTCTTTGAAAAGATGTGTTGTATGTTTTTACTTACAACGCATCTTTTTGTATTCAATTAAGATTTATGCAGTAATTCCTTCTCTATTTTTTTTAGATAATAACCTGTAAAATAGAATGTAAGACAACTAGGAATTAGTTTAGGGAGAAGATAACATGGCTCAGCTCGTAAAAATACAAGATTATATTTCACGCTATCAGATAGATTTAGCACGCTATCCTACACAATTTATACGTTTAAAGCAAAATCAGTGGGAACGCGTAAAACATCAATGGCAAACCGGAGAAGTAATTGAACAATGGGAGCACTTAGAAGAAGACGAGATTCAAGAGGATAAAAAACCGTCAATTTTTCAAAAGCTATTCTCGTTTAAGAAAGAAAAGGAAGAAATCGTAGAAGAATTTGAAGATATTGAACAAGTAAAAATTACAAACGATTGGGCATCAGAGGAATTGATTCCAGAAGAAGAAACAACTCTCTTTTTTGAACCCAATATAGTATACGCTCCAAAAACAATGGAAGAGCTAAAGAGAATGTTTATCGATCAATTTTTTCACTTCCAAATGAAGTGGGCAAGTTCAACGCTTCGTGAAAGATCGTATGTCGATCCAAAATATATGCGTGATACATTCCTTCGAGCAATTCTTCAAACATTGCCGGACAATTATTTGATTTTTTACTATCCAATTATTCGTGTCAAAAAGGCACCAATCGAAATAGATATTATGGTTATGACGCCAACAGAATGTCTATGTATTACCGTTTTAGAACAAGAAGATCAAGCAGTTTATATTGCGACTAGCGATCGATTTTGGGTGAAAAAAGTAGGGAAGGCTGAGAAAAAAGTACTTAGTCCACTTATTCAACTCAACCGTATGGAAAAAGTGATTGAACAATTATTTACTCAAAATGGAATTGAAATGCCAATCCGCAAAGTCTTATTAACACGAAACGGCTATATTGATTATCCTGGCAATATGTATGGTGTTCAATTTGTCGATAAACGAAAATTCCCAGAATGGATGCAACAACTAAAACACTCTGTATCGCCAATGAAACATATGCAAATTCGAGCTGCAGAAGTGGTGTTAAGTAATGTACAAACGACATCATTCCATCGTGATATCTGGAATACCGAGATGGAAAAGAAGGAAGATTAATTTTTGAAACTACATTTTATCATTAATCCATCTGCGGGAAATGGACGCGGTAAAAAGATTTGGCGACAATTTGAACAACAATTAACAATTCCATATGAAGTACATTGGACAGAATATGCTGGCCATACAATAGAAATCGCACAGCAAATTGCACATCAAACAACTGAAAAAAATCCAGCTTGTCTCATCGCAATTGGTGGGGATGGTACGATTCATGAAGTGGTAAATGGCGCAGCACTTTATGAAAATGTATATATTGGAGCAATATCAGCGGGATCTGGTAACGATTTTAAAAGAGGGTTTACAACTTTTGAAAATGCAAAGCAAATTGAGCAGTTTTTCACGCTTATTAATGCCACATCACATGATTATGGTATCGCACAGTTTAACAATCAGACGAAACTTTTTGTTAATAACTTTGGTGTAGGCTTTGATGCATTAGTAGCGATTACAGCGAATGAATCTAAATTAAAAAAATCATTAAATCGTTTTAAGTTGGGAAAATTAAGTTATCCATACTTTGTTATTTCTGCACTTTTTAAATTTAAACCGTTCCGTTTAACGGTTATGCAAGATGGTCAACAAAGGGTAGTCGATAATGTATGGTTTGTAACAATTAGTAATCAGCCTTATTTTGGCGGTGGCATGAATTTATCACCAACCTCGAATACATCAGACGGGGAGTTAGAGGTAACAGTGGTATCAAATTTATCAAAGTGGAAGTTGTTATTTTTATTTGGTAGTGTTTTTTTCGCGAAGCATACGAAAATTAAAGAAGTAAATCAATTTTCCTGCAAAGACATTACACTTATTCTCGAAGAACGAATGGCGGCTCATGCGGATGGCGAAAAGCAACTGGTCAATGAAAAGCAAACTGAAATTTATTTAACAACGAAAAGAAACGGCTGGAAATTAGCAAAATAAAAGCAAAACGCTCTAGTTTACGCTATAATATGGGGAATGTACACAAAAGAAATGAGGATATAGTAGTGAGATTAAAACATAAACCTTGGGCAGCAGAATACATCGAGGCACATCCTGATGTCATTATTCCAAACCCAGAAAATTATAAAGGCAAATGGAATGAAGTTTTTGGTAACGACAATCCAGTTCATATTGAAGTAGGTACCGGTAAAGGACAATTCGTTATTGGGATGGCTTTGCAAAATCCAGATATTAATTATATCGGTATTGAATTATTTGATAGCGTTATCGTTTGCGCATTAGAAAAAATTGAAGCAGCAAATAAGCCTGCAAATTTACGTCTATTAAAAATTAACGGCGCAAAATTAGAAGAGTATTTTGCGAAAGGTGACGTAAATCGTGTGTATTTGAACTTTTCAGATCCATGGCCTAAATCACGTCACGCAAAACGTCGCTTAACACATGGTGGCTTCTTGAAAGTATATGAAAATGTTTTAGTCGATAACGGCGAAATTCATTTCAAAACGGATAACCGTGGCCTATTCGAATATTCGTTAGTAAGCATGAATGAATACGGTATGGCATTAAACTATGTATCTCTTGATTTACATGTAAACATGCCAGAAGATAATATCATGACCGAGTACGAAGAGAGATTTTCAAAGTTAGGTCAACCGATTTATCGATTAGAATGTCAGTATCGCGGATAGGAAAGTGATTCTTTCCAATTACGCATAAGAAAGAAATCAACTCGCACTATTTGGTGCAAGTTGTGACTTTCTAAATCAAAATAACTTGTGGTGAAGGGGAGATTTGGGATGGATCGTTACTTATTTCACAACATGACTTTAACTTGGTTAGATGGAGGCATCACAGCACTCGATGGCGGGGCAATGTTTGGGGTAGTGCCAAAAGCACTGTGGTCACGGAAATATCCAGTCAATGAGTTCAATCAAATTGAGCTACCATGTGAGCCGATTCTAGTTCAATACGAAGGTAAAAATTATTTAATCGATTCTGGTGTGGGAGCTGGAAAATTAAATGAAAAGCAACTTCGGAATTTTGGAGTATCCGAACAATCAACAATCGAAAAAAGCTTAGCTGAACTGGGGCTTACGCCAAGTGATATCGATGCGATTTTAATGACGCATCTGCATTTTGATCATGCGGGTGGGTTAACAAAGTGGCAAAATGATAAACTTGTGCCAGTGTTCCCAAAGGCAGTCATTTACACAACAAAAGTTGAGTGGGATGAAATGCAAAAGCCAAACATCCGTTCAAAAAATACGTATTGGAAAGAGAACTGGGAGCCAATTCAACATTTAGTAAAACCTTTTGCAGGTGAGCTAGAGGTGGCACCTGGTTTGAAAATGATTCATACAGGTGGTCATAGTGACGGTCATGCGGTTATTCGTATCGAGCAAAACGGAGAAGTGTTGCTACATATGGCAGATATTATGCCAACACATGCACACCAAAATCCGCTATGGGTACTTGCATATGATGATTATCCAATGACAAGTATTTTTGCAAAAGAGAAGCTATTAAAAGAAGCACTTGAAAATAGCTACCGCTTTATTTTTTATCATGATGCTTATTACCGTATGATTCAGTGGGGTACTGATGGTAAAGAGATTATTGATAAGTTAGAGCGTTCTAAAGAAAATTTAATTCCCTATAATTTATAAATCGAACCTTGGTGGGCGTCTTGTATCTGTCGCATCACCTTCGATATCAATAAATTACTACCCGGTATTGGGATAAAAAATAAAGAGGCTGGGACAAAACCCAAAAATAGCATTTTTCTCTGTGAGAAAAATGCTATTTTTTCGGCGTAAGAAAATTGATTTCCATTCCGGGTACGCTTTCCGGGGGCGTGGCCTGAGCCTGTAGTCTCAGGCGTCACGCT
>JAZUES010000277.1:0-6783 GCA_045640265.1 Solibacillus sp. | reverse complement strand
CCATCTTTTATTACTTGGTCTTTTAATAACCCTTCTTGTTCCATACCTATCTTCTCCATTATTTTCCCTGAAGCTGGATTGGACTTAAAATAACGTGCGAATACTTTATGTAACTTCTTTTCTACAAATGCAAAATCTATTAAAGCTTTTGCAGCTTCCGTACCATAACCCTTACCCCAATATTTTTCGCCAACCCAATAAGCAATTTCTCCATTTTTAAACTTTTGATTGTTAGATAATGAAATAGCTCCTAATAAATCGCCACTTTCTTTATCGGTGATGGCAAACTCATATGAACGATCTTCATCGAAATTTTTCTTGTGGTTTTCCATCCAAACTAATGCATCATTTATAGTATATGGATATGGTATGTATAGCGTAGTTTTATAAATATTAATATTATTACAAAGTTCTTTAACCGTTTCTGCATCATTCTTTTTAAAAAGCCTCAAATACAATCTGTCAGTATGAATTGAATAATTCATTTTATCGAATTTCATTCTGGATCACTCCTAAATTAGTTTTACTTTATAACTATAATTCTATAAGGTTTATTTCTCCGTATATTGTTGATACTCCTCTAAATAAGTTGCTAATTACCCGTGCACTTACCCATTCACCGGGTGCATACACAATTACGACATAAACCACTTATCCGAAAAAAGAACCTTTCATCCATTGGATAAAAGGTTCATTCTCAAAACACAATTTAATCTCAACAATGAAAAAATCGTATCTCATTTATAATATTTTTTGACCGAATGCAATGTTATAATCTTACTTTGCTTCCTCAATTGCTTCGATTAATGTTGAAAACAATGCTGCATTTTCAACATCTTCATCTGTCACTTCATTTAAAATTTCAAAGTCTTCATCGTCGATTAATAAAATACTCATACCGTCTTTAATGAATTCTTCAGCTTCGACTTCGCCTTCATAGTACTGATAGCTTACTAACACTACATATGCGCCTGCTTCTTCATCTAAAAAAGAATAAATCTTTTCTGAATTTCCGTATACTTCCTCTAAAATATCCTGAATTTCAGTTGTTCCCGCGTTCCACTGCACTTCGTTATTAATTGTTGCCGCTACTAGCGATTCAATAAATTCATCTACTGTATTTGTCATAATACCCTCCAAATCCGCTAAACAATAGGCGGTTAGTCTTCATACTGTACCATAGACAAACACGACTCGTAAAACTCCCGCACTATAATGTCTCCTAAATGCACGAAGGAAAACTTATAAAACAAATATCCAACAAAAAACCACTGCTCTCCCTGCAGTGGTAAATTTTATAAATAGCTGCTATATATTCTTACAACACCGCTTCTATCGCCTTCTCTATATCTAAAAACGAACTATCCGGCTCAAAGCGTTGAAGGATACGACCATTTCGGTCAACTAAAAACTTAGTGAAATTCCAACGAATATTACGACCGATTAAATAATCTGGATAATGTTCTTGTATGCCGTTGTACATCATCTTTTGCTGCAACGTTTCACGCACAAATTCTGGACAATCTACCTCATGCTTTAAGTAATTGAATAATGGGTGCGTCATTTTCCCATTAACATTGACCTTTTCAAATACTGGATACTTAACACCATATTGAAGCTTACATTGCTTAGCAGTTGTTTCACCATCTTCAGGATTTTGTTCCCCAAATTGGTTGCACGGGAATGACAGCACAGTGAATCCTTTTGCAGCATATCGTTCATACAGCTTTTGTAAGTCTTCATATTGATATGTAAATTCGCAATGGCTCGCTGTGTTAACGATTAGCATCACTTCATTTCGATAAGTTTCCATCGATAAAATTTCACCATTCGGTTTTTCCACTAAATAATTATAAATACTCATCATTATTCTCCTTAGTATGTTTTTATCTTGAAATATGCGAAGTATATGATTATTATCCATTTAATAAAACGGCTAATTTAACATTGCCGTTTTATTAATGAATCAATTATACTGCTTGAATCGTTACGTTAATATTGCCTTTTGTTGCTTTTGAGTAAGGGCAAACCGTATGTGTAAGTTCTAATAATTTTTGTGTCTCTTCTAGTGAAAGTCCTTCGATATGACCTTCTAATACAACTTCAAGTATGAAATCTAATGGCGCTTGTTCTACTAAATTTACAGTAGCTGCTATTGTTGATTCACCTGTAATTTTTTCTTTACGTTTTAAAATATCTAATGCGCTATTAAAGCATGCACTATACCCTGCTGCGAATAGTTGTTCAGGATTTGTCGCCTCTGCAACATTTGATCCAGGTGGGGCAATTTTTAATGATAATGAATTATCTTCTGCATAAGATTTCCCTTTGCGACCACCAACATTAATCATTTTTGTTGTAAATAAAGTTTTCATAAACCTACCTCCACAATATTTTATCCAATTAAATTGTACACAATCTAATCCGGTGATTACATTGTATACAATTCAGTTGTGTTTGACAAGTATCGTTTTAATCACTATCATAAAAAGAAAAAATCACCGTTATAAAGGAGATAACGATGACTAATTATTTAGAGAATCAATTATGCTTTTTACTATATGTGACCTCAAAGGAAATCATTCGAAAATACACGTCATTACTAAAACCATATAAACTAACTTATACTGGTTTTATAACGATGCTTGCCATCGAAGAAGATGAACAGCTTACAGTGAAAGATTTAGGCAGTCGTCTTTATTTAGATTCAGGTACACTCACACCGCTATTAAAAAAATTAGAGGAAAAAGGCTATATCCTGCGTGAACGCTCAACACAAGATGAGCGACAAATGAATGTTTCATTAACAGCACTAGGTCGTGATATCCGTCAAGAGCTTCCTTGTGTATCTGAAAAAATCGCTCTAGACATGGATATATCAAAAGAACAATTTGAGCAAATAAAAGGAATTCTAAAAGGTTTTCTAAAAAATGAAATCCAATAAGGCGTTCTAAAATTGAGCAAAAAACACAAAATAAGACACAAAAGGACATGAAAAATCGCAAATGATTTCGCATGTCTTTTTTAGCTGGTACATCTATATTTTTAGAATATAGTCATCAAAAGTAGCAACATAATTCATACCATGATAATAAATGTTCTCTCTTAATTTTTCTTACTATGCGTATCATTAATGACAAAAAATAATTCACACATTATTTCGAGTTCCCCTTCATAAACATAAGCATATATCCCATATTCATTTAAATTTTTAGAACTTTCTCCATGAACATTCGTTAATAAATATGGAAGAAAGATATTGTATGACAATCTCTTACAATCAACAAATTCTATCCCTTTTTCTAAATAAAATGACTAAATTCCAACAAAAGTCATACTTTTAGGTGATATTTATGTATGATGAGAGGGACAAATTTTGTCCTACATAAACTTTATAATTTAAGGAGTTTTCGCAGATGAAAAAACTTATGAATCAAGCAGATAACTTAGTAATGGAAATGTGCCATGGTATTGTCCTTGCACACCCAGAACTTCAATTAAACGAAAAATATAAAATCATTTCACGTCGTACGATGAAAAAAGGCAAAGTGAGCTTAATTAGTGGTGGCGGGAGCGGTCACGAGCCAACTCATGCTGGGTTTGTAGGTGCTGGGATGCTCGATGCGGCAGTTTGCGGAGATGTCTTTGCTTCTCCTTCTCAAATCCAAGTGTATCAAGCGATTAAACAAGTGGCGACTGAGCAAGGTGTGTTAATGATTATTAAAAACTATTCAGGTGACATGATGAATTTTAAAAACGGTGCTGCTTTGGCTTTAGAAGACGGCATTTTAGTAGACTACGTAAAGGTTGACGACGACATTGCTGTTGAAGATAGCTTATATACAGTGGGGCGCCGCGGTGTTGCAGGTACAGTGTTTGTACATAAAATCGCAGGTGCTGCAGCTGAGCTTGGATTTGATCTTTCGACGGTTAAAAGAATTGCTGAAAAAGCAGCAGCGCAAGTTCGAAGCATTGGCTTTGCTTTTACGTCTTGTACAGTTCCAGCAAAAGGTACACCTACGTTTACATTAGGTGAAGACGAAATGGAGTACGGCGTTGGTATTCATGGTGAACCTGGTATTCGTCGTGAAAAAATGATGGATTCTAACGTATTAGCTGAACGTATGGTGGGTGATTTATTGAACGACATAGGTGAAGTAAACGAAGTAGCTATTTTAGTCAACGGCTTTGGTGCAACACCACTTCAAGAGCTTTACGTTTTTAATAATGACGTCATTCGTGCACTTGACGCGCGTGGTGTTAACGTTCACCGTACATTTGTAGGCAATTATATGACGAGCATCGATATGGCAGGTGCATCATTATCTATTTTAAAACTAGATGATGAACTAAAACAATATGTAAATACCCCTGCTTCTACACCTGCTTTCAAAGTTGACGGAGATCCTGCACCGATTCAAATGATTAAATCAAAACAAATGACTATCAAAGCTGACTCTTCTTTTAAAGTTGAGACGAATGAACAGTTTGCCAACATCGTGGGTGAGCAATTTACATTAGCAAACATGCACTATTACATCGATAAAATGAGTGAAATCATTATTGAAAACGAAGTGCCTTTCTGTGAGCTTGATGCCCATGCAGGTGATGGCGACTTTGGTATGAGTGTCGCAAAAGGCTTTAAACAATTAAAACGTGAATGGGCTGAACTCGTGCAAGCCACTTCGATGAATGAATTTTTAACGAATTGTTCAATGATCATCATGGAACACTGTGGTGGTGCATCAGGTCCAATTTGGGGTTCTGCCTTCCGCGCAGCTGGTAAAGCGGTTGAAGGAAAAGAATTTTTAACGGTACATGATTTTGCATCGATGCTTCAAGCGGCTGTTAAAGGGATTCAAACAACGGGCGAACGTTCATTTGGACGTGGTGCTGTTGTCGGTGATAAAACATTAATCGATGCGTTCCTACCATGTGCGAATGTTTGGACTGAAGCAGCAAACAACGGGACTACATTTGTCGAAAGTTTTACACGTGGTGCAGAAGCAGCAGTAAAAGGTGCCGAGGCGACAAAACAAATCGTTGCACGTATGGGACGCGCGGGCACTGTCGGAGAACGCAGCTTAGGTTATCCAGACGCTGGTGCATACGGACTAGGCGTGATATTCACAGCATTAGCGGAAGAGACCAAGTAACACAATAAAACTATTTATAAATCGATCAACATTTTATAAAAATATAAACAGCACATGAATACTACAATTTCATGTGCTGTTTTTATGAAAATCACTTAATATAATACAATATTTTAAAAAGATCCACTTCGCTATGACTCAACATCATGAAAAACTAACCCAATACTCTCAACTCGAAATGCCCTACCTGTTGAACTTTTACTTCACACCATCATTACTTTAGGCGTATAATTTCATTGAACATAATATTTTTTTGACATAAAAGGGGTTTGGACTATGGCCGCACTATATGCGACTGGTGCATTTGCTGAGCAACTCGGCATTAGTAAAGCATCACTACAACATTACATAACAATTTTAGAAAAGCACGGCTATGAAGTACGACGCAATAGCCGCATGCATCGACAATTTTCGAACGAAGATTTGATGGTTCTACGTGCTTTTTTAACGTTAAATAAACACCGCGGTTTAAAGTTAGCAGAAGCTGCGCAAACCGTAACGAATCCAGAATTTGAGCCAGCAGAAATATTAAAGCATGATATTATTCCAGCATCTTATCAAGTATCACAATTTGAAGATTTGTCAAATTCGATGCAACTGTTATCAACGCACGTCCACGGCATTGAGCAACAGAACATGCAATTATTAACTCTCATCGAAGAGCAACGTACACAAAACGAGCTGTTAATTGAGCAAAACCAAACATTAAAACAACAGTTTGGTGTTATGATGCAACATATTTTAGATCAAGCAAACGTACCAAATACCATACAGCAACGCCAGCTTGAACGCGTCGAACAACAAAACAGTGCGATTATGAGTGTATTAAATAAACTGAGTGTCACGCAACAAGAAATCGTTGCTACTACCCAATTAGAACCTGAAAAACAAGAGAAAAGTTTGTTTGGAAAGTTGTTTAAATGACGTAAAGCTTCCACCTAACATGACTTATGAAAAGCGCCCTAAGAGTCCAATTCAAGCTCTTAGGGCGTTTTGAACAATTAAGGTACTAAATAATCTAATTACTCTACACCACTTTCTAAAATGGTAAACTTACTTGTATCGCAATTAATTTCTGCTAATGCGCCAAATGGTAAAATAAACTTCGGTTCTGTATGACCAAAACTCGCATTATAAAGAATCGGTAACGACTGTAAATGAAATTCCTTCATAACAGTTAAAATTTCTTTCTTATATTCCTCGTAGTAGCATTCATCTTGTGGTTTAGCAAAGATAATTCCCTTCGTTTTATTTAAAATACCTTGGATTGCATAGTTTCGTAGCCAATATCTTAAATAACTCGGTTGTGGTTTTTCTTCAGATGTATCAAAGAACAATATGCTATTTTCCCAATAGTTTTCATGTGGCCAAAGCTCTGTTCCTTTTGCAAATTCAAGTACCTCAATACAACCTCCTATTAAACGTCCTTGAACTTTCCCTGTTCCTTGGAGTAGTTCATATCCTTTATTTGGCTGCATCGTACGATTTTGATTTTTATTTGATTCTATCCATTCTAAACGTTCACTCGTCCATTCTTTTGGCGGTGAAATTTCACCAATTACTTTATTCAAAAAGAGCGTTCGTTGCACCGCTTCCATTGTATATGGATGCATTTCTACATTCTCCG
>JAZUES010000276.1:0-18071 GCA_045640265.1 Solibacillus sp. | reverse complement strand
TTCAGCCTTGTTTATCCAGTCTATATGGTCGCACTGTATTTATCCGTAGCGGGGATTCCACTCGCGATTTCGAAACTCATCGCAGAAGCTACTTCCCAGGACAAGCCGCAACGCATTAAGAAAATTTATCTAACGGCTAGTATCTTAGCCATTTGCTTCGGCATATTCAGCTTTGCCATTATATTTGGCTTCTCACACATGCTAGCCAATGCGCTCGGTGGACCAGAGGCGCGCTTTGCGTTAATCATCGTGGCACTGACATTACTCGTAGCACCGTATATGGCGGTATATCGTGGGTTCTTCCAAGGATTTGGGGATATGCGCCCCACTGCTATTTCACAAGTACTCGAGCAACTAATCCGTGCTGTACTCATTATCGCGGCAGCATATGTCCTTGTGAAAATGGAATTATCTACAGAAATCATCGCTGGTGGTGTGATGATTGGTTCGGTATTAGGAGCACTTGCTTCGTTAATCTTCTTACGATTGAAATACCGCCGTTCTTCACTCAAGGTTGTATCGGATGTGCCTTATACGAAAAGTGACTTCTCTAAATGGAGTGGCACGATTTTAAAAATTTCGATTCCGATTGCGATTGGTTCGGTAACAATGGCACTGTTCAACTTTGTCGATTCGTTTACCGCGACCTATGCGCTAAAAGAAGCGGGTATAACCGCGCAAAAAGAAATTAACTATTTGTACGGGCTATATGGCCGTGGTGTCACGCTTGTACAAATTACGACCGTCTTCGCGTCTTCGATCATTTTGCCTCTTGTTCCGTTAATTACATCGAAACTGGCGCAAAAAGACGAAACAGGTACGCGTTCAGTTATTGAGCAAACGTACCGCATGACGCATTTAATTACATGGCCGGCTGCAATGGGCTTACTTGCACTGACATTGCCATTAAACTTAGCACTTTATACAAACTTAGAAGGTAGTATGATGCTCGCGGTTATTAATGCGAGTGCAGTGTTTACTTCCTTAACATTAGTAAGTACCGGTGTCTTGCAAGGGATGAACTTAGCACGTTTAGGCGCTTACATCATTGTTGGTGGAGTCGTTCTAAAAATCGTGCTCAACATTTTCCTTATCCAGCAATTCGGATTAGAAGGTGCTGCTTGGTCGACATTGATCGTTTATGCGGTTGTCTTTATCGTCAATACGCTCTTCATCATACGTTCAATCCGCTTCTCAGCATTTAATAGCGCGACATTTAAAATTATAGTTTCTTCTATTATAATGGCGATTATTGTCGGAGCCCCTACCCTACTCTTTGATGTATCAAACTGGGGTCGACTAGTAGCTCTTGGCTATTCCTTTGTGGCAATCGCGTTTGGGGCTGTTGTGTACTTCGCTTTACTATGGTTCACACACGCCATTTATCCAGAAGATTTAAAACGTATTCCTGTTATCGGGAAAAAACTACAACTTAAAGAGAGAGAAAGGGAGACGAGACAACCTATGAAAAAGAAACAATCATGGCTATGGGCAGTAATTGTCGTACTACTACTCGCCTCTTCTATTGGCATCATCAATCGATGGAAGGTTGAGCAAGACAACAAAACGTACGAGGTCATTATTCCGTATGAAGAAATTTTAACGACTTCACAAGAAAGTGGCTTATCCGTGGATGAGGTACTGACACAATTAGAGGATGCTGGTTTAACAACCGTCAGCTTAAGTCCCCTATCATTGACAGATTTAGAAACGCAAAACGTGGTTACAATTTATGAAGAAAGTGAGTTAGCTGCACTGCTTCACTTTACCGATTACCGTGATGCGGTTGATGTGAAGAAAACAGGCTATTATATTTCTGTTCCTGAGGACGAATATTACCAACGCTTCATCACAGAGGCAATGGATGTTGAAGATGTCATGATTGGTGATGAACCTTTCTACTTCTTAGCAAGTTCCGATGAATTATATGATACATCGACAGCGATTGGCTATGATGAACAAGCATTAGCTAATTTAAAGAGCCATGATTTGCTCCATGTGTTCCGTGTGACAAATGCGATGACAGATGAAGTAAATGGTAAATTGGTTGATCAGTTAGTGGCTTTAAAATCAGATACAACAGCAGGTCTTTTAGGATCTGGTATGGAAGCACTTGGCTTTGGACAAGTATCTCAACCAAAATTTATTAAAGAACTTGATGATGCCGGCTACTTCTTCTACTTAATCGAAGGTAGCAAGTTAAAAGGTGAACAGGCTATTGCTCGTCAAAACAACTATAATTTCGTTCGTTTAATTAGTATCGACATTAACAAAAACTCAAAATATACATCGAAACATATGATGCTTGATGCTTCCGTTCGTGCTGTAAAAGAACGTAACATTAAATCGATTTTCTATCACATTAAAACAACTGGCGATTCTACTGAAAACTTAGAGTTAGCGGTTGATTATTTAAATGATGTACCAAATCGTATGCCGGCTTCATTTGAAATCGGTATTCCTACACCGTTTGAAAAGATCGACGTACCTGCTTGGTCGAAATTACTGATTTTAATAGCGGGTGTTCTATTTACTTACTTGATGTTCGGTCTCTTAAAATGCAAGCCACTTCAATATGTGGCAGCAGCGGGTATGCTTGTCTTAGCAGCAGCTTACTTCTTACTTGATCGCATTTTATTCATTCAAGCATTCGCATTAATTATCGCAGTGTTTACACCGGTTTATGCAGTCATGTCTTCTGCAAAAGGGACTCGTCAAATCGGGAAAATCGCGTTGCAATACTTGAAGGCTGTGGCGATTAGCTTTATCGGGATTTTCATTGTTATTGGTTTATTAAACGGCAATGGATTCTTAACAGGCTTTGAAACATTCCGTGGCGTTAAGCTTGTGTATGTTGTACCTATTGCCGGTGTGATTGTGATGGTCATTATGTCTATTTATCGCATTTTTGATAATGGCTACAAAAATGCCCTTACACGCACGGTGAAAATTTCAAATAAAGAAGTTCGTTACTGGCATTTAATCCTGTTCGCGATTATCGGAGCAATTGGCTTATTCTACATTGGTCGTACTGGTAACTCCGGTACAACGACTGCAACTGAGTTAGCACTTCGTCAATGGTTAGAAGATACACTGTATATTCGCCCACGTACGAAGGAATTTTTAATCGGTTTCCCTATCTTTGTAACGGCTTTATATGCAATGGGAATCAATCGTAAATTAGGTAGCATTTTATTAATCCCTGGGGTTATTGGCTTCCTATCGATCATGAATACGTTCACCCACTTACACATTCCTGTAGGCGTATCACTTTTACGTTCGGCGTATAGTGTTGTGCTTGGCTTTGTTGTTGGGTTAGTATTTATCGTGATCTTTAAAATTCTTTATAAATATGGGAAAAAATTTATCGCGAGGTGGTCATAATGCATATCGTACTTTCTGGCTATTACGGCTTTGATAATGTGGGTGATGAGGCGATTTTACTGTCTATCATCACTGCGCTTCGTAAACAACAGCCTGATATCGAGTTAACCGTACTTTCAAACAATCCTGAAAAAACGGCCAAAACGTACGATGTGAAGGCCATTAACCGCTGGCAACTCAAAGAAGTGGCTCGTGTGTTAAAAAAAGCAGATGGGCTGATTAGTGGTGGCGGTAGTTTACTCCAAGATCAAACCGGCATGAAAACGATTCCCTACTACTGCATCATTATGCGTGTGGCGAAGTTTATGCGTACACCGGTCTTTGTGTATGCGCAAGGGATGGGACCAATTAATCATCCGATGAGCCGTTTCATTACAAAAAGCACATTGAATAAGGTCGCACAAATTACACTGCGTGATGAAGCTTCCAAGCAGCTACTTGAGGAAATCGGCGTGAAGAAACAAATGGCAATTGTCCCTGACCCAGTTATTGGGCTAGATGCTTCTTCGTTCCATAGTGACTGGTTAACGCGTCAAGCGTTTGAAGGTGGCTATATTACAGTCAGCGTGCGTGATTGGCCTTCTGAAGTGAACTATAAACAAAAAATTGTGGATAGCTTAGATTTACTTGCAGCAGAAGGACACCAAATTGTATTCATCCCTATGCATGATGAGCATGACGAAAAAACGTCATTCGAACTTATGCATAAGATGAAAGCAAAAGCTGCCGTTGCTCCTGGTAATTTATCGATTGAGGAAAAAGTAACGATTATTGGCCAGTCGGATTTACTGATTGGGATGCGATTGCACTCACTTATTTTCTCAGCGATTCAAGCAACTCCGTTCATCGCGATTTCTTATGATCCAAAAATCGATGCGTTTGCTACCATTGCCAACCAACCGAATATTGGCCATGTTGAAAAAGATGATTGGAACGGCGTACAGCTATTTGAAAAAGCTGTTGATATGCTTCGTGACCATGTTGATATTGAACAAGCACTCCGCGTTCAAGTAACACAATTACAAATTGAAGCTCAAAATACAGCGACACTGGCGTTACAGACATTTAAAGGACAAAAGCGCTAAAGGTCCGGGCGCTTAGCCTAGACATAAAATAAAAAAAATAGCCTACAACGGTTTTCAATTCGTTGTGGGCTATCTTTTTGTTGTTATGAACATCCATTTATAATGTCCATACCGACTAAGTGCCATATGGCCAACAATCACGATGCGTAGCCTCCTGTGAGTTTCGCCTTCGCTATCATTAAGTGCTGGAATAATTCCTCATTGCGGCTTGCTAATGCGACATCAATTAGATGCGCCAAGTTTGTTTTCTCTAGCTCGTGAATAATGCCTTCTACTTCCTCGTTGAATTCATACACTTCCTGTTTCAGTGTTGTCTTCACATGTGGTGAAACATTTTCGATAAGTGGCATTAAATGCTCATGCACGTTCGATACTAATAGCAATTGGTATAATGGTAAGCGAACAAAACGATTACCGCGTTGGAATACAAACACCTCAGATAAATTTTCGACTTGCATTGAATTTAAATCCACAATCATTTCTTTGCCTTCAATCGGAATGAAGTGGAAAATTTCTTCATCCTTTGTAATTGAAAAATATTGATAAGCAAAGACTAAACGTAATTTCGTCCCTGAAATTTTTGTATAAAATGGTTTCATAAATTGAACTTGGATCATGTTAATTCCTCCTTTGTTAGCTTTCGATTCTTTCGGTCTACACCGGAAATATACCAAAAGTTCCAATTACATTGATCGTCAAAAGTGAATTTTCTCGCATCACGTAAGATAATTGTGCCAATTACATTTAATTTTTAATTAATAATAGTTTCCCCATACTTTCAATATTTAAAACTCCCAAATGCATCCATTTCAAGTTAGAAATAAATCCTTACAATGGGTAAATAAATAATTGGCATTGCATTATACGTTTCATTTAAATGATTTCATATTATAATGGAGAGAACGACTTTTTTCTAGGAGGGATCATGGTGAGTTTAACGTTTGCGGAAGTGAGCCGCTCCCATCAGGAATTTATACAAAATACGTTGAATGCATTTGAACAGCAGCTGCATCCTTCTTCAAAGGAAGATGCTGAGCTTGTGACACGTGCGATGTTTTCGGTGCGCAATCAAGCAGTCAGAATGCGTAATTATTCAGCGTTCACCCAGCTTTTAACTTGTCAAATACAAGACGTTCGCCTCGCGGAAGTGACAATCAACTTCACGAGTAAGCAAATTAGCTGCAGCTGTCCGCATTCGAAGTTGTGCCGTCATCAACTAGCGGTCATCTTTAAGCTTTCACAGTACTTCCTTTCCTTACAGGATTGGGCAACGAAATGGCGTTCGAAAAAAACAATTCCACTTCAGTCATTAGCCGCTAATCGCAGTCCAGAAAATTGGCAGCGTATGGTTGACGAAGTGATGAACTATACATTTAAAGATAATCGTCCAATCGAAGGATTTTTAATTGCTTCGTTCATGGACAATTCAAGATTAAAATTACAGCGTCAACGTCCTTTTGAGCGTGAATGGCAGGATCTGTTTGATTTGTTTATCGAAGTCGCCATGCTAAAGCGTTTGTTCGCGCATTCGATTCAGACGAAAATGCCGCTTGATGGCAACTATTTCGGTTACTATTTAGACAACACACTCAATCGCATTTGGCAGTCAATGGATGAGTTAAACAATACGAAGCGTTTATATGCTGCAGAACCATTTATCGATGCATTGCAGGATAATGTGCGTGCTATTGTGCTTATGGAAAAGGGTTCACCACATCACCGTCTGACATTTTACGTGAAGTTTTGGATGGAGTTATTAAATGATCCAAAACGTGCGACAAAAGAGTTAGAACTGTTAGACTCGATTGGTGAACTGCAGTCGGATATTGATTTGACGACGGTTAAAATTGTGCATTACTTGTTATTAGATGACACAGCTGCGTTTAAACAGGCACTTGGAGAGATGACACTTCAAAATGTGGAGGCCTATATTGAAATTGCTCAGTTTGCATTGATGCATGGCTATTTGCTGTATGCGGAAGATATTTTGAAAAAAGTGTTGCCGATACTTCCGGCGTTTATTCAAGAAAATCTTTCCCCTGTTCGTCGTCAAAACTATACACGTCTGCTTCATACATTATATGCACAAATTCCGTTAACGGAAACGGACGAAATGACTTTATATGTGGCATTTGGAAAATACGGCATTGATTCATTTTCTGATTACCTACTAAGAAATGAACGCTACTATGAATGGGTGGCACTGCACCAGCTATATCCTTCCTCAATTTCTTATTTAGATCAGCGTGGACTAAAGGATGTCGTAGCAAGTGTCCCTGAAGCAGCGTTACCGTTATATCATTTTTATGCGATGGATGAAATTAAGCAAAAATCTCGTCAAAACTATAAACAAGCGGTGCGCATTTGGCGTTCCATGAAATCTGCTGCGAAAAAATCCGGCAAGCTCGATTATTTCGCGTCTTATATGGAAACCGTACAACAGCACTACAAACGACTCCGCGCGTTACAAGAAGAAATTAATAAGAGTAATTTACTCGTTTAGCTATAAATAAAAAATGAGTAGGAGGTGAATTTGCGTTTTTACGCAAAAATTTGATGCAAACATTATTTCAAACGAAATCCCCTTTTCTAAAAGTCATTCGCGTTCAAATTTCAGAGCATCGACTTGGGTTTTACCGCTTGACTGCGTACAACCAGCAGGACTTAATCGTACCAACTGCTGCTTGGGTCCCTACTTTGTTCTTTAACTTTGAACCGAATTTTTATGGGCTAATGACCAATCTGGAAGAACGTGATTTGATCATTTCAAGCTCGGATTTATTGGATGTACTGTCCCCTTCATTTAAGCATCCATTTTTAGATTTTGAAGCGGTTAACGGCGAAACGACACAGCTATTTGATGATCTTCGAGATGCTTTACCACGATGGAATGATCCGACTTTATGGCAACAAGCAACGGTTACGGAGGATGGCTTCTCGTTAGGGCGTCCGCTTTTACAACAAGCAGCTGAACAAAAGTTAGCAAATGCTGGGCTATCTAAATTAGAAGCACTATCGCTCATTCCGTTTTTTCAAAATGGTGGTTGGCCCATGCAAACGTCACGTTCTTTTGATGGCGTGAAAATGGCACTTCGTTTAAGCGAGCCAGATGAAGAACAAGAAAACTGGATTTTAGAAACGGTCTTAACAGGAACAGGCTCGATAAAACACTGGACACCTGCTATTAGTAAGCGAAAGCTCGGGATTGCAGATGCGTTACCGAAAAAATGGTTATCTGCTGCGAATCAAATCGAGCAAGCACAACTTCAAATAGTCGATTTAATTCAATTAGATGCAAATGGCTCGCAATTTATTCGTGTGGAATTTTCAGATGATACGGTACGTTCATTTTTACGTAACGATCTAGCGAAGCTTCAGGCAATGGGCTTTGAAGTCATTTTGCCTGCTTGGTTAAAGGAATTAAAGCAATCAAAAATGAAGGTCCGTGTGAGCGCCAACAACCAATCAGCGCGTAGTGTAGCAGGCCTCGATGATATTTTAACTTTCAAATGGCAGTTTTCTATGAATGGTGAAAACATTTCTGCGGAAGCATTCAAAAAACTCGTGGAAGAAAAGCGTGAGTTTGTCCGCATTGGCACAGAATGGTTCCGCATCGATGCTGACTGGTTACATGACATGAAGGAATTAATGGAGCAGGCCGAAGAGGAAAACTGGACGGTGAAGGATCTTCTATTCCGTGAGTTGCCTGAGACGTTGACAGCGCCTTTAGAGGAAGATGATCTTGATGATGCACAGCGTGATGATCCGTTATTTGCATTTGAAATGCAGCAATCGCTCAAAGTATATATCGAACAGCTTCAAAACAAAAAAGGCTTACCAACTGTACCGGTACCACCGAAATTACATGCACAGCTTCGTCCTTATCAACAAGAAGGTTTTGAATGGCTTGTCTTTATGCGTGAACAAAAGTTCGGCGCTTGTTTAGCCGATGATATGGGACTTGGGAAAACGGTACAGCTTATTACGTACTTACTGCATACAGCCTATGCCTTACAGGAAACAAAACCGTCAATCATCGTCTGTCCGACTTCTGTTGTCGGTAACTGGCAAAAAGAACTCGAACGTTTTGCTCCTGATTTAACCGTCTATACACATTACGGCCCGCGTCGCTATAAGGGTGAGGAGTTAACAAGCTATTTAGCAAAGGAGCACCCTCATATCATTTTAACGACATATGGGATGGTCACACAGGATGTGGATGAACTCCAGCATATCAACTGGTCTACCATTGCCCTTGATGAGGCGCAAAACATTAAAAATATGCAAACACAGCAATCACGTTCCATTCGAAAGTTAAAGGGTATCCATCATATCGCATTAACAGGGACACCTGTAGAAAACCGTTTATCGGAACTGTGGGCGATTTTTGATTTTATTCATAAAGGCTATTTAGGCAGCTTTGGGAAGTTTTCAGAGCAGTATATCACACCGATTGAACGCGATGAATCTGAATCACATAAGCAAGTTTTACGTGCGAAAATTCAGCCGTTCTTACTGCGTCGTTCGAAGCGCGATCCAGAGCTACAGCTAAACTTACCTGATAAGCAGGAGTCACACGAATTTTGTGCTCTTACTACAGAGCAAGCTGCGCTTTATGAAGGCTATATTCAAGATACATTAGCACAACTTGAAGAATTATCAGGTTTCGAGAAAAAAGGACGCATTTTAAAAATGCTCAATAAATTAAAGCAGTTATGTAATCATCCAGCACTGTATTTAAAAGAACCATTTGGCGATGCTCCTTCCATGGTAAAACGTTCCGTGAAATTAAAACGCATTATTGAAATTTCAAAGGAAATCATTGATAACAAGGAGCAATGTCTAATCTTCACACAGTACATTGGAATGGGAAATTTAATTCAGCATTGTTTATCGGAGCTTTATGATATTGATGTACCATTTTTAACAGGAAGCATGCCAAAGCATCAGCGTGATCGATTAGTTGAAGACTTCCAGGCGGGTGAATTCCCTGTATTTTTACTATCGCTTAAAGCAGGTGGTACGGGACTAAACTTAACAGCCGCTAATCATGTACTCCATGCCGATCGTTGGTGGAATCCTGCAGTGGAAAACCAAGCAACAGACCGTGCTTACCGTATCGGACAAACGCAATTTGTTCAAGTGCATAAGTTCGTGACAATCGGTACGGTTGAAGAAAAAATTGATAAAATGATTACGATGAAATCTGCATTATCAGAAGAGCTAATCCAATCGAGTAAGTGGTTAACGGAATTGGATGATTCAGAACTAATGGATTTAATGCTATTGGATACGTCGAATCTAAAATAATAGGAAAGAGTCTACTTTACGCCATGAAGTAGACTCTTTTGCTTACTTCACTACTTTTTCAATGATTTAGGACTGTTGTTTGCTTTATGCGCTCGGTTCATAAAGCAAATGAAAATCATTTTACTTCTATGCGGTCTTGCAAGTAACCTAAAAACTACCTTTGCTCGAGTGGTCGAGTACTTTTTAAGTCATTTGATCAGGTAATACAAAATCTGTTGGAAGGGTTTGCATAGGGCTTTCTAGGGGTTCTGTGCTAGTTGTTTGATTTGGGGATTTTAATGCGTAAAATCGGACAGCTTCAATAACGACTTCTGTTGTATACACTTTTTGATTTTCACGATTGATATAGGAACCGGTTTGAATTCGACCATTTACACCAATAAGTGAGCCTTTCCCACAATATTTCACGATACGCTCCGCTAGTTGGCTATGCGCCACACAATAAATAAAATCTGTATCGACCATTCCCTGGCTATTTTTAAATCCTCGGTTAATCGCAATCGTAAAACTCGTTTGACTTCGCTCTTCAGACAGCTGTCGAAGTGTGGGATCCTTTGTGATTCTACCGACGAGTCCGACTTGATTCACTTTCCATGACCTCCCTTCCTTTAAGATACTTTCATCGTAATGGGAACATGTTTTTTAAGGCAAATGTAGAAAAGTGACAATTTAAGCAGTTTTAACGACTTAAAAAATGATTTTCAAGCCCTTCATTTTACGGAAAATGTGGACGAGTGGTGAAGTCAAAACGTTGTTTCATGTCATAGAATAGATCGAATATTACCGGTTTCACTATTTTTGTGTGTTATACTTGAATTACTTAACGGATGAAAAAGGGGGGACCCAGTTACTTTGAAAACCTTTAAAATGCTTTCTTTTGATTTATTTTATGAAGGGGAATTCAAGCCATTTACTCTAATCGATGGCATCATTATTAACCAAGAGAATAGTCATCAAACATGGATTTTAGAGCTCTATACATCTACGGAGTACCGTGATTTCTTCCAAAATTTGATTATCAAAGGTGAAATGGTTGATGCTCGTGCCATTATTTCATTACCAGACAATGACCCTGCCCCATTTTCAGTTATCGTCCATTCGATTACAGAAATCGATGGCAATATTTCGGTACTGTTAAAAGGTCGATTAAGGTCACAGCGTAAAAAATATGCCGAGCAATTACTTTCACAGCTACTCGAAAAAGGCTTACGCAACGACGAATTACTCATAGCTTTCGAACAAGGTATGCGTGAGCGTCCTTCCTTACAGCAACGCAATGACAAATTGGAAAATCATCAAATAACGAAATAGCAAAAACTCAGCTGAATATTGCTACTCAGCTGAGTTCTTTTTTTAATTATTATCTACCTTATCCTGATCATCTCGATCTTTGCCATCTTCAATCATGCCTTCTTGGTTTGTGCTAGGTGCACCAGGTGAGGTTACGCCATTTTCACCATTAGGACCACTCGAACCATTTGGTGGGTTGGCCCCATTATCTACGGAACCGTCATCTGCCCTACCAGGCTGATTTGGTATCTCAGTTCCATTAGTCCCATTTGTTCCATTTGTCCCATTTGTTCCATTCGTCCCATTTGGGTCAACGGTATCCGCTGTATCGTCAATGGCATCTCGCGTATCATCCATGGCATCATTTGCCCCGTTCTCTACGTCTTCCATCGGTGTATTGTCGTTGTTGGCGTTATTATCATCGTCATTACACCCGGCTAAAAAGACCAGAGACATGCTCGTTACGAAAAGCACTGATTTCCACATAAAAAATCCCTCCTTTTTTTTGTGCAATATGTTCAATCACATATGTGATCGTACATAGATTGCCCGAGAAAGGAAGGATCTATCCTAACATATTTTGCTCTAAAGTTGCCCAAAATAATGTCATATCTAATGTGGTTTTCTTTAAAATCCAATGATTTCTATCCACTAAAACCCACGTTATTTTAATTTATCTTTTAAAAGTTGCTCTACATATGTGGCTTCTGCTTTGCAATCATATTTGTAGTCTGTACCAAGTTGTTTTTGTAATTTTTCAATTTCTTTTTCTTGTTTTTCTGTTGGCTCTTCATTTAACATTTTTGCGATTACTTCATCAATTTTTTTTGCGATTTCTTCATGGAATTCTGTGCTCAATAAAATCTCTTGTGGTACTTTATCGATCCAAGCTGCATTATCTTTAAAATAATTTTGCCAGAACGCCATAAAGTCTTCCATTGAAAATTTATCTTCATTCCAATCAATGCTCGCTAAATATGCTTCAAACGATGTCGAAATTGATCGTGTAATACTAATTTTTACGCCTGAAGACAGTTGCTTATACATCTATTTTAAAACCTCCTACGTTTAAAGCCAAAATTCGCTCATTGTTTATAATTCAATTTAACCTCGGCGAAATTAGCATATAAATTCGGCTTTATGCTTGTACAAAGAAATCAGTTCCGAATCGCTTGATTTGCCAAAGGCACTTCTTCTAAAAGAAGTGAAAGATTTTATTCAACTTTTATATTTTATATTTTTTATCGAATAATTGCAAATTCCATTATTTTGGTAGTTTTGGACCGATTGCAAATAAAATTTCACAACTACATACTAATTCGCCATCTACTGTTGCCGTGCCGCGCCCTTTCCCCATTTGACCGCGTAGCTTCATAAATTCTACTTCTAGCGTCAATTGATCCCCAGGTACAACTTGACGTTTAAATCGGCAATTATCAATGCCTGTTAAAAATACGAGACGTCCTTGATATTCTGGTGCATTCAGTAATGCTACCCCACCAACTTGCGCAAGTGCTTCGACAATCAATACACCCGGCATAACTGGATATCCTGGAAAGTGTCCATTAAAAAACTGTTCGTTAATCGAAACATTTTTTAAACCAACTGCTCGCTTTCCTTCTTCTATTTCTAAAATTCTATCGACTAATAGAAATGGATAACGATGTGGTAAAATTGCTTGAATTTGTTCAGCGCTTAACATAAAACTCCCCCTTTATTTTAACTGTTTAATCCGTATGTACGCGTTAGATTGACTATGTTAAAAGTGAGTAAAAGCGTCTTTTTACAAGACGCTTTTTTTATTTGCCATTCATGATATCTAACAGATGTTGCCAAGTGCCCCATTTCAGTGCATCATCAGCCTGTCCATCCCCGATAAAGCTATAGCCAATTGTTAGTCCCACTCCTGCCATAACAATCCATAAAATAACAACAAGTATAACACGGAGCCAAATGGGAATGATACGGAGCTGAACCCAGCGAATTGGCTGATCCGTTTTAAGTTCAGAGTCCTGATGGTCCCTTAATCTACGTCTCGTTTTTTTAGCTGGTGTTTCTGGTTGTGCAGCTCGTTCAAACTCATTTGTCATAAACTTTTCTCCCTTATCAAAAGCCTGTTAGCGAATGCCGTTGATTAATCCAAGCATTTGATCTGCAATGGTAACCGCACGCGCATTAAATTGATAAGAACGCTGTGCTTGAATTAAGTTCGTCATTTCTTGTGATAAATCAACATTCGACATTTCAAGAGCCCCTTTTTGGATGCCCACTTGACGATTTGCCCCTTGTAAATTCGTTAAAATGTCTGCCTGTGTATAGCCTAATTCATCAAGGTTTTGTGGTAACCCAATGTATGTACCCCCGTTAATACTTTCCATCACTTGCGGTTTTTGCAATGATGTAATTCCTAGTTGGAAGTTTTGTTGTTGGCCATTTGGATAATTCGCAACTAATGTACCATCAGAATTCATCGTAAACTCTTTCACGTTATCTGGGAAGGTAATAGCTTGACCATTTGCATCTGCTACTGGATAGCCGTCACTATTCACAAGTGATACAATTCCTGGCTCTGTTGGTGTTACGTAGAAAGCACCGTTACGTGTATAGGCTGTCTTTGTTTCACCAGAATCATCCGTCATTAATACGTTGAAATACTGATTTTTTGTCGTTAACGCAAAGTCTAGATCGCGATCCGTCTTTTGAATAGAGCCTTGTGATTGATTCGATTGAATTTGACCAATTTGTGCCCCAACACCATAGCGGATACCCACTGGTGTTTGACGTACGGTTTTATCGTATTTATCGTTATTGAACTGTTGATACAGCATTTCATTAAAATTCGCTTGCTGGGCTTTATAGCCATGTGTGTTACTGTTGGCGATATTTGTACTAATATTGTCTAATTGCTTTTGAACTTCTGATAGCGTATTCGTTGCTGTCATCATTGTACGTAGCATGCGCGTGCGTACCTCCTTTTATATGGTGTAAGAAGATGTAGACTCGTTAATCGTGCCACTGCCTATTAGGAGTGAACTAATTAGTTAACGCGGCCAATTTCGTTGACTGCTTTGTCCATGCTCTTATCATATGTTTGTAACACTTTTTGGTTCGCCTCAAATGCACGGTAAGCTGTTAAAAGGTCTGTCATTGCTTTTGAAGCATCGACGTTAGAGCCTTCTAAGTATTGCTGTTGCATCGCAAATTGTACGCCTGCTTGTCCATAAGCACTTGGTAACGCTGCGCCGTCAATTGTGTTGTAAAGTCCGTTATCTTGCTTTACAAGTACATCTGGGTTTGTAGAAAACGCAACACCTAATGAGCCAACTTGTACATCATTTTCATCAAAAATCGCACCTTCAGAACTAATGCGAATGTTGTCATTGTTAAATTGTAAACGTTCGCCATTTGCACCTAATACATAGAGTCCTTGTGGGTTGACTAAGTTGCCTTGTCCATCCATTGTAAAGTTACCATTTCGTGTATAGCTTTCTGTACCGTTTTCATTTTGCAAACGGAAGAAAATTGTGCCTGCATTGCCTGATGCTGCATCTGTTGGCATTGAATTATTAATTAATGCCACATCTGTCGTTAAGCCTGTTGAGTAAATTGTTCCTTGGGTTTGATCTGGCATCGTTTCTTGTAAATAGACACCTGCATTTAATGCGCCGACTGTCGAAAGCTTTTTCATTGCAAAGCCATTTTCAGTTGGGATCGTTGTTGACTTTACTGCAGACATTAACATATCTGGAAATGAGCGAATTGTCGTTTGATCTGATTTAAAACCTGGTGTACTGGCATTTGCCATATTATTTGTTAGAATTTCAGTTTTACGTTGCTGAGCGACCATTCCTGTAGCAACCGTATATAAGCCTTTAAACATTTGCTTCACCTCGAATTACTTTATGTTTATATAATATCGGTAAAAATGACTTAAATGTTAGAAAGTTATTAAAGTGGACCTTCAATCAGTTGGGGTACATTTCCACTGATTGTTAGCCTTCACCAATCGGGCTACTGACTCTTGGAGGTACTGCCCGTTCTTGCGGGAAAAAACACAAACTATTTATGACTTACTGCGCGATCAATATTATCTAACATAATCCCTGTTCCAATAGCGACACAGTTCATCGGATTTTCTGCGATGAATACTGGTACTTTTAACTCTTGGATTAATAACTGGTCCATGCCATGTAATAACGCACCGCCACCTGTAATAATAACCCCGCGATCAATAATGTCCGCTGATAATTCTGGTGGTGTTTTTTCTAATACGTTTTTCGCTGCTTCTACAATCATGCTCACTGATTCTCTTAAAGCAAGTTCAATTTCTTCAGAGTGGATTTCGATTGTACGTGGTAAGCCTGTTACCATATCACGGCCACGAATTTCCATCGATTCATTACGTCCACCTGGGAATACCGTACCGATTGTTATTTTAATATTCTCTGAAGTACGCTCACCGATTAGTAGCTTGTATTCTTTTTTTATGTATTGCAAGATGTCATTGTCGAATACGTCTCCTGCGATTTTAATCGATTCACTCGTTACAATATCGCCCATTGATAACACTGCTACATCTGTTGTACCGCCACCGATATCAACAACCATATTGCCGCTCGGTTGGAAAATGTCCATTCCTGCTCCGATTGCCGCTACTTTTGGCTCTTCTTCTAAATATACTTTTTTGCCGCCTGATTTTTCTGCCGCTTCACGAATTGCTTTTTGCTCCACGCTTGTAATATTTGTTGGACAGCAAATTAAAATACGTGGCTTTGATAAAAAGCCTTTTACATCTAATTTATTAATGAAATGCTTTAACATTGCCTCTGTCACATCAAAGTCTGCAATAACACCATCTTTTAATGGACGAATTGCTACGATATTTCCTGGTGTACGTCCCACCATTTGACGCGCTTCTTCACCTACAGCAAGCACTTTTCCTGACTTTTTATCAATTGCCACAACTGAAGGTTCATTTAGTACAATGCCCTTACCCTTCACGTGAATTAGTACGTTTGCAGTACCTAAGTCAATCCCTATGTCTTTCGAAAACATGTTATATTCTCCTTCCAACTATTCCAACATGTATACGTATCCTATTTTATCTTAATCTAATTTATTTTATCATAAAGGATAGTGAATTACATCTATATTTATGGAAAGGATTTCCCTTTATCGATGTTTTATTTTTGGAAAACTTTTTACATTTTAAGTCGAAAAAGCATTCAGATGCTCAATTAAGACATCTAAATGCTTTTTTGATATTGCTTAGTCATCCACTTTTTGCGAGTCGCTTCTCCTCCCCGCAAATGACGAATCGATTTATTGTACGCTAACACTTGCTGAACTTGATTTGCGAGTGGCTCATTTACTTGTTTTAAGCGTTCTGTTAAGTCTTTGTGTACGGTACTTTTTGAAAATCCAGTCCTAATCGCAAGTGCACGCACAGTTTCTCCGGTCTCAATCAACAGTTCTCCCAATCGAACGCAGCGCTGCCGAATATGTTCGTGCACGTTCTCTCCCTCTCTATCGAATGTAAAAAGAGCTTCTTGTTATGCTTCACCTTATGATTGAAGCGCTCCTTTTATTCGAATGAAATGAAGAGTCAATTAAAACGATAAATATTTTGCTGGATTCACAAGGACTCCTTGATCAAGTAATTCAAAGTGTAAATGAACTCCTGCTGTTGGATTCGATTCATTTTCTTGCGATGTAGCAATTTGCTCGCCTTGTGACACTTGATCCCCTTCTTTAATAAGGATATCAGCAACGGAACTGTAACGAGTTTGCATACCGTTTGGATGGTCAATCGTAATCATATTGCCCGTGAAAGCGTCCATTTTCACTTTAGAGACGGTACCACTCATAGCGGCAACTACTTCAAAGGGTTCGCTATTAAGTGCAATGGTAACGCCTGTAGACGTAGTAAACACTTGATTGAAAACGAGTAATGAGTTTTCTCGTGTTGTTTCATCTGCACTCATGTCGTAGAAATTTTGCAGTAGCGTCACTTCACCTGCATATTCCTCCTTGAATGGATACTTTAACGATTCTTGCTTTGTCGATGTTGATATTAAGTTCTGCTCCTGCGCTGGTGCTTTTTCTGCTACACTTTCTTCCTGCTGATTTTTGTACAATTCATTGAAACTAAAAATAACAGCTACAATCATGACAACCATGCTGCTATAAATGACCGGCCAAAACCATGGTCTTTGCATAATTGGTTTTTGAGAAGGGCTTTGTTTATCTTCTCTCATCTTCATCACCTCAAAAGGAAGTCTGTACCCTTTTTAGTGAAAATAAACATGGTTAGTCAGAAATTTCTTGTCGCGCACAAAAATCTACTTCTTCCAGTGTTGTTCCTGGATAATAATGCGCTAAAATTTGCTCGGCTGTTTGCCCACTCCCCCCCATCGTATTTGCGCCGTGTTGACTCATGCCTACGCCGTGTCCATAACCATATGTTGTAATTGTTACGCCCTTATCTGACCATTGCCAATCAAAATTTGTTGACCGTAAACTGAGTAACTCACGAAATTCTCTACCGGTCCACGTCTTTCCATTTAATCGCACCTCATCTACTCTACCTGTACTATTTCGTAGTAGCTCTATTTTTTTATAACTTTTGGCGGCGAATGATTGCTTTAGAAGGTTATTTAATTGTTGAAATGAAAAGAGAGTTGGCTGCTTTGGCTGTGCTTCTGGTGAGGAGACTGTTTGAAGATAAGGAATACCATTACCGCTATAATTTTCAGCAGATTCTGTCATAGTTTGTGAGGCGGAATGGAACATCGCTGTAATAAGTTGATTGTTGTACGTTAATACTAGATTTGTAGTTTCGCGAACGGCTTTTGCTAATTTATCTTCATTTTTTTGAAAAGCCGTTTGCCACTTTTGTTGACGTACTTCTGTCGTTTGAAAGACTTGATGTGCAGTGGTTGCCTTGATTTCTTTTGTACCATATTCTGTTTGTTTTAATGCATACGTTCGTGCTGCAATCGC
>JAZUES010000275.1:0-11021 GCA_045640265.1 Solibacillus sp. | reverse complement strand
CCCTAATGCAGCACGACCATCTCCACCGCGTGAAAATGGTGTAAGTCCCGAGCCTTTTAATTGTAGATCCACTCGTTCACCAGAATCTGTTATATGCTCCCCAATCAATAGTGCACGACCATCACCTAGCATATTAAAGTGACCAAATTGATGACCTGCATAGGCTTGTGCAATTTGCGCTGCTCCATTTGGCATTTCATCTCCTGCTAAAATGGCTGCTCCATGCTTCGAAAGCTCATCTGCATTTAAATTTAAGTCTTCCGCTAATGCGAGATTCAATATGACAATCCCCGGTGCGCTGACATGATTGAGTGCAACTTCTTTGTAAAATTCACTTGGTAAAGTTAAATAACTATTTTCAAATCCAAAACCAAAATCGTCTCTTTGCTCCGTCAAATTTTTCGCCTCGTTTCGTTTTAAGATATCCTTATTAAAGACGCATTCTAATATGTTAACCAAAGAAAGGCTTTTCTATTTTAGTTAACCTCTTTTAAAAATAAGTTGACAAAAAAATGATTCAATTTTATATTTACGTTAACCTAATTAATTGAAAAGTTAACTTAATGGAGGGTGACTATGCAAGCCATTTCTAATTTCCAAAAGTTTAAAACAATTGATCTTATTCATAGTTCAATCTTTGCGACACTTATTATGATTGGGGCCAACATTACCGCATTTGCTCCATTTTTAATGGTTGGGGGTGTACCGATTACAATGCAAACATTTTTTGCCGTTTTAGCTGGTTTAGTGCTTGGCGGGAAAAAAGGGGCAATTGCTTGTACGGTTTATTTATGTATTGGTCTTGCTGGTGCCCCTGTGTTTTCTAAATTCACTGGCGGTTTTTCTTCATTATTATTGCCGACCTTCGGATTTATCATTTCCTTTATACTAAGTGCTTTCGTTGCGGGGAAAATTGTTGAAAAGTATAAAACAAAAAAATCATACGTTATTGCAGCTTTAATCGCAACTACCATTAATTATTTTATAGGTACGACTTGGCTTTATGTTGCATTTAAATTATGGGCATCTGCACCAACAGGATTCTCGTACAAGCTCGCATGGCTATGGATGCTTCCACCAATGCCAAAAGACGTTGTACTTACCATTTTTGCAGGATTGTTCGCCTATCGTATTCAAAAAACATTGAAATTTTTACCTTTAAAGTGAAATTACTTATTTCTAATAACTATTACCAATTCAAATTACCTATTATCGAACATTTCACTACCACATTTTGATAATATTCCGGCAATTTAATCACTTAGTCTTATTTTCTTCGCATCACGAAGTTGTTACAATTTATGGTGGGGTGAATAAATTGTGGAAGAACGTAGAATAAGACGTACTAAAAATGCATTGAAGAGGCAGTTTATCAAATTAGTGAAAGAAAAAGGATACAGTGCTGTAACAGTTACCGATATTGTCGAACACGCTGATTATAATCGTAGCACTTTTTATGCCTATTATTTAGACAAAGAAGATTTGGCAAATCAATTAATAGATGAGATGATGAGTTTACTCAGCAAATCATTTTACGAACCCTTTACGGTGAATACCGCCGTTCAATATGAACAAATCGAAAACCGCACACAAAACACCTTTTTCCTTCATATCTATGAAAATCGCCATTTTTATAAGTTACTTACAATTTCAAACTCAATTCCAAACTTAAAAGAACGCTTTTTAGAGCAGTTCAAAGAGATGTTTTTAAAAATTCGATATTTAGATACGTCGAATAATACAATTACAATCAATCATTATAATACATATAAAATGTATGGTTCTTATGGAGTTATTATTGAATGGATTTCAGAAGGATGCAAAGAAAATCCAAATCAATTTTCAGCTGAATTATTGAAAGTATTTCAAACATCATCTAATTCATTTCATTTTAGTAAAAAAGGGTAAGGAACCTGTGCGGTTTCCTTACCCTTTTACTATATTATAGAAGAAACTCTTATTTTCCGTCTTTTTCTTCTTTGTCATTTTTTTTGGAATCATCATCTTCCATTAGTTCTTTTGTAGATGATTTAAATTCACGTAAAGTTTCACCAACCGCTTTACCTAATTGTGGTAATTTTGCAGGGCCGAATAAAATTAAGGCGATTACTAAAATAATGATTAAGCCTGGTACTCCAATACTTGGCATTATAAGGACTCCCTTCTATTATTCATTATTATTTTGGTTGGACTAATGCGCCGCCGCCATTTTTTAAGAACTGAATCATACCTTCTGTAGCACGGTATGTTAATGCAGCCATTGTTGGTGTTGGGTTTGTTGGTCCGAAATGCGGGAATGCTGAAGCTCCGCAAACGAATAAATTTTCATAATCCCACATTTGCAAATAATTATTTACTGCAGATTCGCTTGGGTTAGAACCCATAATAGCACCACCAGCATCATGTTGGAAAGTAAAACGACCGTTGAAGTGTTCTGCCATAGGGTGAGCTACGACTGTATCTGCTCCCATTGCTTCTAACATCTCAACACATTTTTTAGATAAAAACTCTTGACGTTTAAAATCCATTTCATGATAGTCAAATGTTACTCGAACTAATGGATCCCCATAATCATCTTTATAAGTTGGGTCTAAGCTTAAATAGTTTTCTTTGTAAGGTAAGAATGCACGTTGTGATACTACCGTTAACGTACGGTTAAAGTAATGTAACGATTTTTCTTTAAACTCTTTCCCCCATGATGGCGTACCTGGAAGTACAGGGTTGTTAGCAATTGGTTCGTTACCCATTAAGTGCATCTCAATTTGACCACCGTGAATGAAATCAACATCTTTATGGTCAAAGTTATCTGCATTGAAGTCATTAAACGCTGAGCCCCAAGCGCCTGTACCGATAAAGTTATTAAATTTCTTTTCTTCGAAATATCCAGTAGCCCCTAAAATAGTATGGTGGTCTACATAGTTACGACCGATAATTCCTTTGCCAGTTGCTGGATCATATGGTTCACCAATTTTAGATAAAAGTAATAAACGCACATTGTTGAACGTGTAGCTTGTTAATGCGACAACATCAGCCGGCTGATCGAATTCTTCACCTGTTATCACATCACGATAACGTACACCTGTTACTTTTTTACCGTCTGTTAATATACGTGTAACTAATGAATGTGGACGTAAATCTAATTTACCTGTCTTTTTCGCGGTTGGAATAACCGTTACGATTGGATCCGATTTCGCCCCATACTCACAGCCATAATTCCCACAGAATGAACAATATTGGCAAGCATTTAATGTTTCCCCATCTGGGTTTGTATATTGTTCTGAAACATTGCCGGTTGGAACACGGTATGGATGATAGCCTAATTTTTCAGCTGCCTCATGAAACATACTCATTGCAGGAGCCATTTTTAATGGTGGTGTAGGATATGGTGCAGAACGCGGACCCGCTAATGGATCTTCTTCACCTGATACACCAGCAGTTTGCTCGAACTTAGTGTAATATGGTTCGATTTCATCGTATGTAAGACCCCAGTCTTGAATTAACATATTATCTGGAATTTTATTTTCTCCATATTTTTCTACTGTCTTGCTACGAATTTCAAAATCATATGGGAAATAACGATATGTTTGTGCTCCCCAGTGTGCACCACCGCCTCCGGTACCTGTACCTAATACAAGGGCACCTTCATCACGAACAGGACGTGCTACTTCGTCAGTTGTGTTACGGAATGTAAGTGTGTCTTTATTTAATTTTTGCATTAACTCTTTGCGAATATTGTATTTTAACTCATCATGACCCATTAAATAGTCTTCAACAGAACGTTCTTCACCGCGCTCTAATCCAACAACATTATAGCCTGCTTTTGTTAATTCAGCAGCAACGATACCGCCTGTCCAACCCATACCTGTTGTCACGACGTCTACTTTCGGTAATACTGTAACCATGGTTTTCCTCCTACAACATTAATGTGAATGTCCGCCTACTGAAATTGGCGCAATTTTAACGAATTCCTTAGTTTCTGCATATTGGATATATGACATTTGAGCGCCAGGGAACTCTTTCATTTCCCAGCCAGCCATATTTTTGTTACCACCGTAAAGCGGATCACAGAAGCAACCTTGTAAAGTAGCTGATCGAAGTAAAGCAAAGAACGCTGGTGCTGCGACTAAGTTCATTTCGATTTCTCCCGCTTCGAATTTTGTTAAAATCGCAATTTTTTGTTCTTCGTCTAAACTACTGAATCCTTCTACATCATGTTCCTTTTTGGCAACTTCGTTTAATTTACGAGCACCTTCGATGAATATTTGTCCGTTGTTCAATGGAATTTCACCTGGTTGGAACGGCGCTTTACGATAATCATCTGAATTTGTGCCCCAAGGTCCTGCAAGTTGTTTGTCCAAAAAGTATGGTGCGCCAAGCGTTACTGCACCAGGACCATTTGAATCTTCTGGATAAATTACATCCATAGCAGCAGAAATTGCATTGAAATCTGATTTACGACGGAAAAACTGTAATGCTTCCGTGTAATCAACATGATGATCAGCAGTTGATGCAGTCACAACAGCAGGTGCGTCACCTTTTTTTGTAAATAATGAGCCAAGTGATCCCCCAAGAACTAAACCACCCACTGCTAGACTCGAATTCTTTAGGAATGTTCGTCTAGAAGATTTTTTTTCTAACATTGTTTTTTTGTTTTCGTCCATTTTTATCCCCCATTCAATAACTGTAAATTATGTAGGTAAACGGTATAAATGAAATGATTCCCTATTTACAGTAAACTTTTTACAAACGCTTCTCAATCATTAAAACTATACTCATTTGTAGGGTTACCCAACATATTCTTTCCTTTTGTTGGGTAAACGTCCCCTGAAGAATAATTAATTGAAATTTTCACACATTATTATAAAAAAATAACAAGGCAGCTAAGTTAGCTACCTTGTTCCGTTAAACTCATTTGTTTTTTTAATTCTTTTCGTTCGATGTACTTCGCAATAATAATACTAAATTCAAATAATAAAATCATTGGAGCAATAATTAAGAAATCCGAAAGAAAGTCTGGTGGTGTAATCGATACACCAATCACAACTAATATAATATAGGCTAATTTTCGAGATTTTTTTAATAATGCAGAATTTATAATCCCAATTTTTGTTAAAAAGCCAATAATTACGGGTAATTCAAAAATGATTGCAACCGGAATGATAATCCCAAACATAAATGAAAAGTATTGTTTCATCCCGTAGGTTTCTGTTGCACCAATGGAATCATTAATTTTTTTCATAAAGTCCATCATGAAGGGGAACAATACGAAATACGCAAAAGCAACGCCAATGATGAACAAAGCAAATGCAGCTGGTATAAAAATAAATGTCCCCTTTTTCTCATGATCACTTAGTGCTGGTTGCATAAATTTCCATGCTTGAAACATCGCAACGGGTAGTGTCAAAGCAATTGAAATCATTAAGGCACATTGTAAATAAATGATGATACCATCCGTATAATTAAATAAATTCCAGTCAACGCCGCGTGCAACATCATGTGACTTCAATTCATTCAGAATGGTAGGCGAATAATAAAAGCCAATCGCTAATGTAATGATAAAGACAATAGCCGTTATGATAATACGTTTTCTTAATTCTGTAAGATGCTCAACTAGTGTATATTCTTCCAAATTTCCCACTCCTAGTATTCAGTAGCTAAAACAAGTATTGATTATAGACTAAAAAATTTTTTTTGTGAACTGAAAAAATATATGTTATTATTTTTAACCAGTTACCTCAATTTCAAAACAAACAAGGAGGATAGCCCTATGACACATCATAACGAAGGCGAAGTAAAAGCAGTTATTCAAGCACTTTTAGCTATTTTTATTAGTTACACTTTATTACGTTTTTTATCTATTTTCGCTGTAAGCTTTAATGGTATTACCGCTTTTGGCGTAATTGTGGGCGCTGCAATTCTTTACTTCAGCATTAGAGAAAACAAAGAATTTGATACATTTTTTGGGCTAATATGTTTATTCGCAGTCCCATTTGCTATTTTATTCGGTTTATCCGCATAATTTTTAAAAAAGCCAGTCATCATTTGACTGGCTTTTTTTCTTTTTCACAGCACTATCATACCCTTTATTTTTCCAATTTAGTTTTATTTGGTATAATAATTTTATCTTAAAGGGGGAATTTCTAATGGCTAATCATTATCAAAATATTGTAGTAGCAGTAGATGGTTCTAAAGAAGCTGAACTTGCCTTCCGTAAATCAATCGATGTTGCAAAACGCAATGTTGGCTCTACTTTACATATCATTCACGTGATCGATACTAGTATTGCAACTTCCGTTGATATGCTTTACGACAATATGGCTGAATTAATTCGCAAGCATGGTGAAGTTCTATTAGAAGGCTGTAGATTGCAAGCGAATGAAGCAGGCTTAGAAAATGTGAATACCATTATGACAAAAGGGGTTCCAAAAACAGTTTTATCAAAAAAACTTTCTGAAATTGTTCAAGTAGACTTGATCGTTTGTGGTGCTACTGGTTTAAACGCAGTGGAACAAATTTTCATCGGTTCCAATACAGAAGCAATCGTACGCCATGCAAAATGTGACGTATTAGTTGTCCGTACACCAGAATGATACGCTATGCGTAAAGGGTATGAGGAATCAACATCCTCATACCCTTCTTTTAAATCATTAAAATTTCACGGATATCTTGTTCTGTTAGCGTAGAAGTTAATTTTTCATCGGCTTGTAAAATATCTGAAATGAGCTCTTTCTTTTTCCCTTGTAAAATATTCATTTTTTCTTCAATAGTTCCCTTTGCAATTAGCTTAATCACTTGAACCACCTGCTTTTGCCCCATACGATGTGCACGGTCTGCTGCTTGCTCTTCTACCGCTGGATTCCACCATAAATCATATAATATTACGGTATCGGCACCAGTTAAATTAAGACCAGTTCCCCCTGCTTTTAACGAAATTAAAAACAAATCATGCTCGCCTTCATTGAACCGATTACATAATAAAACACGTTGTTCGGACGGCGTTTGCCCATCGAGGTAAAAATACGATTCACCCTGCTTTGAAAGCTCTGTTGCAATGAGTTTTAACATTTGCGTGAACTGGGAAAAAATGAGAACCCTTCTACCAGAAGCTTTGGACTCTTCTAGTATGTGTAGCAACTGTTCAAATTTTGCTGAGCGCCCTTGATAGCCTTCAACAAATAGTGCTGGGTGACAACAAATTTGACGTAACCTCGTAATCCCCGCCAATATTCGGATACGATTTTTGTGAAATGTCTCCTTGTCCAAATGTTTAAGTGCATCAAAACGGAGCTTCGCTAAATAAGCTGCGTACAGTGCTTTTTGCTCAGGGAATAACTCAGATGATTCAAGCGTTTCCTCTTTACCTGGCAATTCCATTAACACTTGCTCTTTCATACGGCGTAGTAAAAATGGTCGCACTCTACGAGCAATATCTTTACGTTGCATATGGCTAAATTCCTCTAGTTCACGGAAAAGTTGTGGGAAAATAACGCGGTAAATTGACCATAATTCGGACAATGAATTTTCAATTGGCGTTCCTGTTAAGCCGAAACGATTATTCGCTCGTATTTTTTTGACAGCGCGCGCAGTTTGTGTGGCTGGATTTTTAAATGCCTGTGCCTCATCAAAAAATACGGTATGGAAAAGTTGGCTCTCATATAAAGGCAAGTCACGACGCAATAATGGGTACGTCGTAATGACCACATCATGCTGTTCCAACTCACTGAGTAACACCCTTCTTTCCGACACACTTCCGTCGATTACAATCGCCTCAACTTCTGGAGCAAATTGCATCAATTCATATAGCCAATTGTACGCTAATGAAGATGGACAAACGATAAGTACAGGCTGTTTTTGCGCTCGAATCATTTCAAGTTCAGACACAATAAAAGCAATACTTTGAATCGTTTTTCCAAGCCCCATATCATCTGCAAGTACGCCGCCAAAACCAAAATTTGCTAGTTGTTTGAACCAATAATAGCCATGCTTTTGATAATCGCGCAGGACATCTCGTAAGCTAACTGGTACGTCAAAAGTTAGATTTTGCGGTTGTGTAAGCTGCTGACTAAATTGCTTAAATGATTCCTCAGGTGTAAATATATCACTATGTTCAAAGTTTTCTAAGAAAGGTAAGCTTTCCATTATCGGTAAATTAAATGTCGTATCGTATTCATCATCTTGCGCTGGAATTGCTCTTAGGAATCGTTGAATTTCTTCCATTTCACGTGTTTCTAATGACAGGAGTGCCCCATCAGGTAAACGATAATATTTTTGTTTCACTTCTAATGCGGCTAAAATTTCTTTAATTTGTTTATTCGAAACGCCGTCCATCTCAAATTTAAACTCAAGCCAATTCGTACGCTCCTTTTGCACCTTCACACGAATTTTAGGAAAATTATTTTCCTTGACGATACGAAGTTTCACTGAAGAAGTTGCATAAATTTGTGCAAGTTCTTTGAGGTTTGGTAAAACATGATATAAAAACTGATATTCTAACTCTTCGTTTTGCATATAGTAGCCGCCATCCGTTTTCGTAAAGCCACATTCATCCATAATCGATAGAATGGCTGCTTCCTTTTCAACATCACGGATAATTAATACTTCATTTGAAACATCATATTCTTCAAGCGGTTGGATAACAAATTGATCGTAATGAAATTCAAGGCCAGCCAACAATCGATTTCTCAATCGATCCAAGTAAAGCTTTGCAACAAGTGGTGTTTTCATGCGCTGTTTTCTTAGTGCGCTAGACAGTTCCACATGGCCAATTTTCTTTAGCTTCGGTACAACCGTTTCTAAAAAGTACTCAAGTTGTCCACTCGGTATAGATAGTTGCGAATCCTGAATTTGCTCAAGCATTTGTTTTAATTCAGCAAACTGCTTCGTACTTTGTTTACTGAGCTCAAAGAGTTTGCCATCTAGAAGTACCGCTTGATAGCCTTGAAAGATTATCGATTGTTCAAAGCCCTGTACACGCATTACATATTCTTGATTTTTTTCTTCTACGTAAAAATGAAGTGGTGGAGGATCTTGAAAAAATTTCATTTCGTTATATAAATCATTATTGTAAAACAATGAAATATTCGCTACTTCCATAAATAGCGGTGCAATTCCAGCCCATGCTGAAGGCGGAATAAATAGTACGCCATCTGGTAATTTAAAGGCCTCGTTTTCAAACGATGTTTCCAAGTAAAAGGCTTCATCACGTGCTACTTTCACCAACTGTTGCAATGCGGCATCTTGTTCAATTGAAAAACAATGTTGCTGCGGATTGTAGGTAATGTTTCGTTGTAACGCATAACCTTCACCATTCTTCACATTCATTAAAAAGTCTCGTATAGCCTCGATTGCAATACCATTAACTTTTAGTTGAATTCCAAATAAAGTTTCCTCTTTTGTGAATTCAATTGGCGTTAGCATAAATTCGATAGGCAACACTTGTCGCTCTTCAAAATGACGCTGATGCCCACTTGTTCTAATTTTCTTATCTTCAAAAATTGAAAGAAAGCTATTTTGTATTTCATGTATAGATAAATCGACATTTGCCGTTTCTTTTGAAGTTGACTTGTGTTTGTTTTGTTCAGAAATTGCAATTAAAACAGCAGCAATATGCTGACAGCTTTTACTGAAATCACCTAATGTTGGACAACTACAAGTTGTATCAAAATGACCAAAGCCATCATCTTCCACACGTACATGAAAATCTTCTGTACTTTTTACGGTAGCTTCACAATGCGTATTTGTAACTTCTAGAAGTTTAACTTTCCCTGTTTGAAAAAATGTTTGCCCCTTTTTAAAAGAGATGGTCCCGCACAGATCTTTAATTTTTTTATGTGATAGGTGTATATCCATGCTCCACTCTCCTTTCTCGCTACCACAATTTTCTCATGAAATAAGGTGAAATACTAGCAGGTCTGGCATTCCTCATAACTCAACAATAAGTTTCTAATATTCGATATAATTTTATTGTAAAACGATAAATATTAATTTAATATCAATATATAAACAAACTGTGAGGTGTTTTTATTAAACGTGAAACATTATTTTTAAAACTGGCAGTTATCATTATCGGGTTACCCATTGCAGGCGTTTTGACTTTTTTAACGTACGATTTAATGACCGTACCTAAGACGAAAGAATTTATTTTATTTGTACCCATGGTAATCGTACTTTATGTCTCAGCAATTCCATATTTTATTGCCCTTTTCCAAACGTTTAAATTATTAGGATATATTGATCGCAATAATGCTTTTTCGGTGTTATCCGTTCAGACTTTGAAAAAAATTAAACTATGTGCAATTGTTATTAGTGTATTATTCATTGTGGATCTGCCGTTTTTATTTCGCATTGCAGATATAGATGATGCACCTGGCATTGTATTATTTTCACTTATTATCATATTTGCGTCGACAGTCATTGCTGTTTTTGCGGCCGTATTACAAAAATTATTAGCGAATGCATTAGCTATTAAATCTGAGAATGATTTAACGATATGAGGTGGATGAAGTGACCATTATAATTAATATAGATGTTATGTTAGCAAAACGAAAAATGAGTGTCACCGAGCTGTCAGAACGAGTCGGCATTACGATAGCCAATATGTCAATTTTAAAAAATGGTAAAGCGAAAGCAATTCGGATTTCAACGTTAGAAGCAATTTGTGAAGCGCTTAATTGTCAGCCAGGGGATATTTTGGAGTATCGAAAGGAAGATTAATAAACTGAGCTAATTGAAGTAGCATTCGATTAGCTCTTTTTGTGGATGAATAAAATTAGTAAATAGCAATAACTATATTTATTCTTATTTTCTAAAAATAATAGGTTGTTCCTATGAAATGATGTAAAATGGGACGAAAAAGTTATGATTTGGAAGTAACCATAGATGATAAAAGAGGTGTCAACTACATTGAAGTTAATCATTCGTCAACTTAAAATGAGCGATATTAATTCTTTAACACCATTATTTGCAGACTTAGGTTATCCTACAACAATGGAAGAATTGCATAAAAGGTTTGAACGTTTAAA
>JAZUES010000274.1:0-4783 GCA_045640265.1 Solibacillus sp. | reverse complement strand
TTGAAAATGTCCTTGTGGTTGCATGTAGCCACCCATCACACCAAATGGACCAACTGCTTGCCCATCCTTAGTTAGGAAGCCTGGTATAATCGTGTGATATGTCCGTTTTCCAGGTTGTAAGAAGTTCGGGTGCGTTTCATCAAGTGTAAAATCATAGCCACGGTTTTGCAGAGAAATGCCAGTCTCTGGAATAACGATACCTGAACCGAAGCCCATGTAGTTACTTTGAATATACGACACCATATTGCCATCCGCATCCGCAGTCGCTAAATACACCGTACCTCCTTTTGGAATATCAAAAGGCTTTGGCGCCAGTGCAGTGTCTGTTATTTCTGCGAACCGTGCTTCACCGTATTCCCCTGATAAAAGTGTATCGATATCTATAGGCATCTGCCCGCGTTCTGTTACAAATGCTTTGCCATCTGTATAAGCAAGCTTCATCGCTTCAATTTGTTGATGCAGTGTATCCGCGTCCTGCCATTTTGCTTCGCCATGTTGGAAGATATTTAACGCCATTTGTGCAACAATGCCTTGTCCGTTTGGTGGGATTTCCCATACATCATAGCCTTTGTAATTCACTTTAATAGGGTCAACCCATTCTGGCTCATAGCTTGCTAGGTCTTCTTTTGTAATGTAGCCATCATATTTTTTCATGAAGGCATCGATTTTGTCTGCGATTTCGCCTTTATAAAACACATCACCAGCAGTATCAGCGATTTTACGTAAAGTATCTGCATGTCCAGGAGAATGCCAAACTTCTCCGATTTCTGGCATACGACCCTCAATTGAAAATGTATCAAACCAACCTTGGAATGCCTCTGTTGTGAGTGTTTTCTTATATTTTTTATAAGCATTTCGCCAGTTTTGTCCAAGCGTCACCGAAATTGGATAGCCTTCTTCTGCATAAGAAATGGCAGGTGCTAGTACGTCTGCTAACGGTAATTTTCCAAAACGTTTTGACAGTGCAACCCATGCAGAAGGGGCTCCTGGAACCGTGACTGGAATGACTCCGTGCATTGGAATTTGATCAAAACCTCGCGCAGTTAATGCTTCCTTTGAAATTGATTTTGCGGAAGGTCCAGAAGCGTTTAAGCCGTAAAGCTCATCTTTCATCCATACAAGTGCAAAGGCATCGCTGCCAATGCCATTTGATGTCGGTTCAACAACTGTCAGCGCGGCTGCTGTGGCAATCGCTGCATCCACCGCATTCCCGCCCTTTTTCAAAATATCTAGTCCGGCTTGTGCAGCAAGTGGTTGAGATGTTGCAACCATCCCGCGATTAGCAATCACCGTATTACGCTTACTTGGAAACGGATAATGTAAAAGATCCATATGTAATCCTCCTATAAAATGCTATATTTTACCTCTCTAAAAAAGTGGAAATACATCTTTCTTGTTTGCATGCCACTGATTATTTAAGTAATTCATCCACCCAACGTTGTACTTTCAAGCCTTCCTCAAACGAAACAACGAAAGCTTCTTCTCCCTGAAGGACTTTTTGACAAGCTTCAAGCATCGTTTCTGGGTTGTCTGTCGATGTAATTTCTACTTCTGCTTCGTAGGCCTTACTCGTATAAACTTGTGACCAGTTGCGCAGGGTTACCACCTTGTTGGTACCGAAAATTTTATAATCAATACGTTCTTCTTGGCCGATGCTAGAAAGTCCGTTAATGACCATTGGAATGCCACTCACCGTTTTTGCTAAAGCCGATACCCCAGTTTCACAAAGTGCTTCGTTTTCTGGATATGCCGTTTCATGCGCAATGATTTCGATATCCCCAAATAAGTGATATGTCAGTTGTAAATAATGCGGGAAAATTTCGCGAATAAAGCCACCCTGTGCACGTGAGGCTATCCACGGATTTTGCTGCCATTTGCGTGGCCATTCTGGGAAGTACGTATGTAATTCGATTCGAGTAATGTCGCCCATTTCTTTTGCTAATTCTTTTTTCAATTGATGTACCGCTGCCCCATACATAAGTGGAAAATGCATCGCCGTTTTGACGTTCGCCTTATTCGCAACTTGTACCATCACTTCACCATCTGCTGCGTCATGTGCCAGTGGTTTCTCCGATAAAATATGTAAGCCGTGCTTCGCGATTGCCTCGGCAAGTGGTGCGTGACTAACGGGTGGTGTGCCAATGTAAACCCAATCAGGCTTTAATGCTAATAAGTCTTCTAAATTGTCTGTTGTGGGAATACTATATTTTGCCGCGAGTTGCATCATACGTTCTTTATTTTCATCAAAAATTGCCGCAATTTCGTAGTGCTCATTTTGCATGGCTTGGTTAATAATGCGTTCACCAACAACGCCCGTACCAATAATACCAATTAATGTTTTCGTCATAGTCGTAAAACTCCTTAAAATTAAGATTATTCTGATAGTTAGTGTAGCATATTTTGGAGAGCTAAAAAATGAGAACCTTGTATTAGATATATGTCGTCCTAGTATGTAAAATTTATAACTGAAGCGTATTTTTTAGCTAAAAGGGTATATTTTAGTAAGGAGTGATTATAGATGAAAGTCATTATTATAGGTGGCGATGCAGCGGGGATGAGTGCGGCGATGGAAATTGTGCGCAACAACAAAGCCGCCCAAATTCTCGTTTTAGAAAAAGGCGATATTTATTCATATGGGCAATGTGGGTTGCCATATGTCATTAATGGTAAGGTACCAAATGCGAACGAATTAATCGCGCGTGATGTGGAAGCGTTCCGTTCGAAATATGGCATTGATGCGCGTATTTTTCATAAAGTAACGCATATTGATACAAAACTGCAAAAGGTGAGTGGCTTTGATGTAAATAGTGAAGAGCCATTTGAATATGTATACGATAAATTACTGATTGCTACTGGTGCTTCACCAACGATGCCACTTGTAGAAAATAGACAATTAAAAGGGATCCATCATGTGAAATCTATTCCTGAAATGGACGTACTTATGCAAGAGTTGCCAAACGTAAAACATGCAACAGTTATTGGTGCAGGTTATATCGGGCTTGAAGTGGCCGAGACGCTTCGTGATCGAGGAATCGATGTACGTATTATTCAGCGAAGCAAACAGCTCTTAGCACCACTGGATCCAGAATTAGCGCAGCTTGTCTATGATGAAGCAGTAAAGCAAGGTGTAGAAGTATTATTAGATGATGAGATTTTAGGATTTGTTGGGACGACAATCGTAGAAGGCGTACGAACAAAGCGCGGTGTGCATGACACAGACCTTGTCATCGTTGCAACAGGCGTGCGTCCGAATACACAATTTGCGGAAGGATTTGCAAAGCTTGAAAATGGAGCTTTAATCGTTAATGCGAAAATGCAAACTTCGATTGAACATGTGTATGCAGCAGGGGATTGTGCATCTCATTATCACCGTGTGAAAAAAGAGATTGATTATTTACCACTTGGTTCAACAGCCAATAAGCAAGGACGCATTGCAGGTCTCAATATTGCTGGCATCGAGCACAAGTTCCAGGGGATTGTCGGCACATCCATTTTAAAATTCTTTGATTTACAAATTGGAATGACAGGATTAAATAATGCTGCTGCCGATGAATTAAAGACGGTTGTGGAAGCATTTGTAATGGAAGTGAATGATATTGCAAGCTATTACCCAAATGTACGTCCAATGAAAATTCGTATGCTAGTAGAACAGAATAGTCGCAAGTTGTTAGGTATGCAGGCAGTAGGACAACATGGCGTTGATAAGCGAATCGATGTGTTTGCAACGGCACTATATAACCATATGACATTCGAAAGTTTGCTCGACTTAGATTTAGCATACGCACCACCGTTTAGTGGCGTATGGGATGCAATCATGCAAGCACCAAAACGCTACGGGCAAAAGTAAATACTTTTAACAATGAAAAAGCGCCATCTGATTAATAGGAGGAATCAGATGGCGCTTTAACTTGTGTTTATGAAAGAGGTGTTTGTCAAATGGTCCAAAATAAAATTAACCTTCAATCAGAGTGGTTCTCCGCTGATTGTTAGTTTAACCAATCGGGCAATAACGGATAGTTTTACTAACCGTTATTGCGGGATAAGGCAGAATACGTTTCGTTCACACATTCTAGTAGCTTGAATTTTCTACTAGGTGGAATAACATGCAAAAGTAAATATTCATTTGAACTTGTTGTCACTATAGCGCAAAAATTTAACGAAATAGCCATTTTAATGAAAGTGTAATGCATATGTAAAATAAAGAAAACTGCCATAAATATTGTTACATCAGTGCTTATAGCGGTTTTTTTGAAAAGTACGTTGTCATAAGATGTAGATTTGATAACAAAAATATGACATACATAACAGAGAGCAAAAGGTTAAGGTTTATTTGGGATAGCCGGACTTACCAATATTCAACGATATGCTTAACCATTGATAATTAACGAGAAAATATGTATGTTTTTGAAACTTATTAGGATGAACTTTTTCTCGTTCTTATAATAAAGAAGAAATATTTTCAGTGAAGGAATACGGGGTATATATAGTGGCTCTCCGCTTTAAACTTAATCTTTCTATTTAACGGTTGTATATGTGCATTAGAAATAGGGAAATTATTTACATTAGAATGTACGTAATACAGGAAACTATTAAAAAGGAGAAAGAAAATAATATTTTTTTATTAAAAGGTATTGACGTTTCATGAAAATGCATGTAATATAGAACAAGTCGTTAAGAGATATGCGATGTTGAAACAAAATGAACCTTGAAAACTGAACAAGCAACGTTAATGAAACAAAGCTTCTTAAATGAAGCAAAAATAGATATCAACTTTTAGTTGATA
>JAZUES010000273.1:0-16521 GCA_045640265.1 Solibacillus sp. | reverse complement strand
CTAATAGCACAGTATTCTTTTTTTGAATCTCGTAATCATGTAACATATTGATTCCTCCCTTGCTAGCAATTGTTAGCAAGGAAGAAAGTTTTTATTCATAAATCTCACAAAAAACCATTCGATCTTTTTGATTAATATCTTTTACGATAGAAACTTGCGCTTGTGGAAAACTATTTTTAAATAAGTTTGCCACCGCTTGTCCTTGTGTATATCCTATTTCAAGTCCAATTAATGCAGGTTTATTCATTAATGCAGGTAATGCTAGCGCTAATTTTCGATATAAAATTAGCCCGTCTTCTTCTGCAAATAAGGCACTATGTGGTTCATGCTCGACTACAACGTCCGACATATCCTTCATATCAGCAAATGCAATATACGGTGGATTCGACAATACAATGTCCCATTTTTCTTCTGAAATCGGTGCTGTTAAATCACCTAATTTAAACGTAATACTCGCACCAAGCTGTTCCGCATTTTTTTGAGCGGTAATAAGTGCCGCTTCTGAAAGATCCGTTGCTGTTACATCAAGTGTTGGTTGCTCTTTTTTCATTGTAATTGCAATCGCACCACTACCTGTTCCAATATCAGCAAGCTTGAGGTTTTTATTTTCTCCAAATAGCTTTTGCATACGTGCAAACGTCCCGACAATTAATTCCTCCGTCTCAGGTCTTGGAATTAATACGGATTCATCAACTAAAAATGGACGTCCATAAAATTCCTCAACACCTGTAATATATTGCACGGGTTGGCCTTTGACATGCAGGTCGATATATGACTGAAATAGTACCGCTTGCTCATCAGTTATTGCATCATGCATTCTCATCATAAGGCCTGAATAATTCGTCTGTAAAATATGTTGTAGTAAAAGGCGTGCTGCATTTCCTTCGCGACCATTTTCCTCTAAAAAAGAAGAAGCCCCATTCAGGGCCTCAAAAATTGTTTTATATATTTTCATTTAAGTTTGCTAAGCGTGATGATTGTTCATCTAAAATTAGTGCATCGATGATTTCATCCAACTTACCTTCAACGATTTGGTCTAATTTTTGTATTGTTAAACCAATGCGGTGATCTGTTACACGGTTTTGTGGATAATTGTAAGTACGGATACGTTCAGAACGGTCGCCTGTTCCGACTGCTGACTTACGTGTAGAATCGATTTCAGCTTGTGCTTCAGCACGGTGTTTTTCCGCTACACGTGCGACTAAAATTTTCATCGCTTTTTCACGGTTTTTAATTTGTGAACGCTCATCTTGCATTGAAACTACAACCCCTGTAGGTAAATGGATCATACGTACGGCAGACATCGTTGTATTTACCGATTGACCACCAGCACCAGATGATGCAAATGTGTCTACACGGATATCTTTATCATGGATTTCAACATCTTCTACATGCATTTCCGGAAGACACGCTACTGTTGCAGTTGATGTATGAATACGGCCTTGTGACTCAGTTGCTGGAATACGTTGTACACGATGAGCTCCGTTTTCATATTTGAATTTAGAGTATGCACCTTGACCATTAATCATAAAGATGACTTCTTTATAACCGCCAGCTGGGTTTGGTGTAGCTTCCATAATATCAATTTTCCAATTTTGTGTTTCTGCATAACGTGTATACATACGGAATAGGTCACCCGCGAAAATATTCGCTTCATCGCCACCTGCTGCACCACGAATTTCCATGATTACGTTTTTCGAGTCATTAGGGTCTTTTGGAATTAATAAAACACGTAAACGTTCTTCAAATTCAGGAACTTGCTTACTTAATTCGTTAAACTCTTCTTTTACCATTTCGAACATTTCCGGATCTTTTTCCATGTCCATCATTTCACGGGCATCCGCAAGTTGTTCTTTTACTGATTTGTATTCACGATAAACCGCAACCATATCTTGAATGTCTGATTGCTCCTTTGAATATTCACGTAACTTTTTTGTATCACTTACAATATCCGGGTCACTTAATAATTCATTTAGTCTTTCATAACGGTCTTCAACCGCCTGTAAACGATCAAACATCTATTTCACCTCAAAATTTATTTTCAACGATTTGTTTATTTTGCGCTAAGTTATTCTTAAAAAATCTACCTACATAAGTATAAAGAAATTACGCCCGTGTTGCTACCTATATGCGTAAAACTTTCGTAAAATAATGCTTGTATACAGATTTTAAAGTGGTGGGTTACTATGACATTTGCGGCAAACTGGGTAATAACTATCATTACCTCCAATTTGAATTTGATCACCTGCACGTACTGGTTTTTTATTTTCATCGACGCGAATATTCATCGTCGCTTTTTTATGACAGAACCAGCAAATCGTTTTCATTTCTTCAATTTTGTCTGCATAGATCAACATGTAACGGCTACCTTCAAATAATTCGTTTTGGAAGTCATTTTTTAAACCAAAGCCCATAACTGGAATGTTCAGTTCATCAACAATTTGTGTTAGTTGAAGAACATGCTCCTTTGTTAAAAATTGCACTTCATCTACTAATATACAATACAGATGTTCATCGTGATTTTTCACAATTTCATAAAGGTTTGTATCTTTAAAGACCGCCGTTGCAGGTCGACGTAATCCGATGCGACTTGAAACAACACCCACTTCATCTCGTGTATCGATACTTGATGTAAAAATTAATACAGGTTTATTTTGTTCTTCGTAGTTATGTGCCACTTTTAAAATTTCAATCGATTTTCCACTGTTCATCGCACCATGTTTAAAAAATAATTGCGCCATATCCTTCATGCCCCTTTTCTAACGGTTTCTTATCAACAAGAAAAAAACCTTGAGTAATTTCCCCAAGGTTAACTATTTTATTTACTTCTTTTATCTTAGCTAGTTTTTTGTGATTCGTCTATTCCTAAAAAGAAAAAACCCATTTCCAATTACTTGGAAATGGGCAACGATATTACTTGATACCGTATTTTTTGTTGAATTTATCAACACGACCGTCAGCAGAAGCGAATTTTTGACGACCTGTGTAGAATGGGTGACATTCGTTACAGAACTCGACAGAAATTTTATCTTTTACTGAACCAGTTTCAAAAGTGTTACCGCAAGAGCATGATACTGTTGCTGTTTTGTATTCTGGGTGGATACCTTGTTTCATATTCGTTTTCTCCTCTCGCCCTGAACCATCCGGAACAGAGTATTTCGAACTGCACCTTACATAGCCCGAATATGGCATTGTTTAAACAATGTTTCGAGGTCAGCCATATATGTGCACGTTACATACCTAAAGAATTATAGCAAGATTATTTTTATGATGCAACTATTTTATTTTATTAAACTTAAATTATAATAAACCTTTTGTACCTTTAGTTGCTTTTTTCATTTCCATATCTAACTTTTCAAAGAACTCTTCATTTGATTTTGTTGGACGAATTTTACGTAAAAACTTCTCTGTAAAATCAAATGAATCGCTAAATGTTTTGCGAATTGCCCATAGTTTTTCGAGCTGATCTTTCGGAATTAGCAACTCTTCTTTACGCGTACCTGAACGACGAATGTCTATTGCTGGGAAAATACGGCGCTCTGCCAAGTTACGATCTAAGTGTAACTCTAAGTTACCTGTACCTTTGAATTCTTCGTAAATTACTTCATCCATTCGGCTACCTGTATCAATAAGTGCAGTTGCTAAAATTGTTAAGCTCCCACCATCTTCAATATTTCGGGCTGAACCGAAAAAGCGTTTTGGACGATGGAATGCAGCTGGGTCAATACCACCTGAAAGTGTACGACCACTTGGTGGGATAACTAAGTTATAAGCACGTGCAAGTCGAGTAATCGAGTCCATTAAAATAATAACATCGCGTTTATGTTCTACTAAACGGCGTGCGCGTTCTAATACCATTTCTGCCACTTTTACATGGTTTTCTGGAACTTGATCGAATGTTGAGGATACAACATCTGCATTTACCGAACGCTCAATATCCGTTACCTCTTCAGGACGTTCATCGATTAATAGGACAATTAACTCTGCTTCTGGATGATTCGTTGTAACTGCATTGGCAATTTCTTTTAAAAGCGACGTTTTACCTGCTTTTGGTGGTGCAACGATTAAGCCACGTTGACCAAATCCAACTGGTGCAACTAAATCCATAATACGTGTTGAAATATTTGATGAAGTTGTTTCTAATTTAATATGACGATCTGGGTAAAGTGGCGTTAATGCAGGAAAATGCACACGTTCTTTTGCGATTTCTGGATCTTCGCCGTTGACTGCATCTACTTGTAACAAACCGTAGTAACGTTCATTTTCTTTTGGTGGACGTACCTTACCTGACACTTTATCCCCATTACGTAAGTCAAATCGGCGAATTTGTGAGGCCGAAATGTAAATGTCTTCTTTAGACGGAGAATAGTTGATTGGACGTAAGAAGCCAAATCCATCAGTAGGAATAATTTCAAGTACACCTTCCATGAAGAAGAAGCCTTCTTGTTCTGAACGTGATTTTAAAATAGCAAAAATCAGTTCCTTTTTGTTTAATTTGCTGGCATTGGTTAATTTGTATTGCTTCGCTAAAGCATAAAGTTCTTTTAATGTCATGCTTTCTAATTGAGCAATTGTTAATGCTGACATATATGTTCTCCAGTCTATCTTAAATTTTTCCATCGTGCTTTAAATACACGAGGTTTGAAAATACATTTTTTATTTTTAGGAAATTATTAAAAAGAAGAATAAGTTTCTTTTATTTGAAAGATGCCCGGTAATAATAACCGGGCACTGGTTATAATGAATTTTACTGAGGTTAAAGGGAACTTTCTAAAATAACATTAAAGAGAATCTATTTTTTTGGATTATATTTCGGTTTTTTCTCAATGCTGTGACGGCCTTCGATGAAACGAACTGTACCTGTTTTTGCACGCATAACTACTGAGTGTGTTAATGCATAGGCACCTTTATATTGAACACCACGTAATAATTCTGTATCGGTAACAGCTGTTGCTGCAAAAATTGCATCATCACCTTTTACTAAATCGTCCATCATTAATACTTTGTCAACATCGATACCCATTTTTTTGCATCGCTCTAATTGTGCTTCATCTTCTGGTACTAATTTTGCTTGGAAGTCGCCTCCTAAGCATTTTAAAGCTACAGCTGAGATAACACCTTCTGGAGCGCCACCCATACCAAGCATAATATCAATACCTGTTTCGTCGAATGCTGTATCGATTGCTGCACCAACGTCACCATCTTGAATGAATTTAATACGTGCACCTGCTTCACGAATTTCGTCAACGATTGCTTGATGGCGAGGGCGATCTAAAATAATTGCTACGACATCTGAAATGTCTTTATTTTTTGCTTTTGCTACTTGTAATAAGTTATAAGTTACAGAGGCATTAATGTCTACTTTACCTGCTGCTTCTGGTCCTACAGCGATCTTTTCCATATACATATCTGGTGCATTTAAAAGGTTGCCACGATCTGCAATGGCAAGAACTGTCATCGCACCATTTGTACCTTTTGCTACGATATTCGTACCTTCTAATGGATCTACAGCAATATCAACTTCTGGTCCGCCGTTACGAAGGCCAAGCTCTTCACCGATATAAAGCATCGGTGCTTCATCCATTTCTCCTTCACCAATTACAACTGTTGCGTGCATTGGAATTGTATCAAACATAACGCGCATTGCTGTTGTTGCTGCATCATCTGCTTCAATTTTCAGTCCACGACCCATCCATTTTGCTGATGCAATCGCTGCCGCTTCTGTTACACGTACTACTTCCATTGATAAACTACGTTCCATTTTGTGTTTGCCTCCTGTGATCGGTTAAAGCCAAAACTTACAACATTTCACGAGATCGATGCTGTAATAAACTATATAATCAATCTAATTTATTTTAATGAATTCGTAAATCTGTTTTATTGTATCATATTCATTATGAAAAACACATTTCACAAAAATTAGCATGAATGATGTTTATTCTATGAATTTCTATTAAAAACTTCCCTTTAAATCCACTATAGTTTTTTATTGCACATTACTTATTATACTTATGCCTTTTTATTGGCATTAATGACAATCGACTCTTTGCGGATATCCGCGCCAATTGCACATAATTTTTCGATTAAATTACTATATCCGCGCTCAATATGATAAATATCGTGTATTTCTGTCTCGCCTTTTGCAAGTAAACCTGCTAAAACAAGTGCTGCGCCAGCTCGTAAATCCGTAGCCGTCACCGTTGAACCTTCCAATGCTGTTGGTCCTTGAATGATTGCCGTACTACTTTCGACACGCGCTTTTGCAGTCATACGACGTAGTTCATCGATATGTTTAAAGCGGGCAGAGTAAATTGTGTCCGTTACTTTTGATGTACCTTCTGCTTGCGTCATTAAAACAGATAATGGCTGTTGGACATCTGTTGGGAAACCAGGATATACAACTGTTTTCAAATCTACTGCTCGAAGTGGGGTCACTTGCTTTGGAATATAAATACTTTCTTCATTTTCTTCTACTTTGACGCCCATTTCACGTAATTTTGCTGTTACTGCTTCTAGATGAAGAGGAATGACATTGTCGATTTCTACACCATCTCCTATTGCTGCAGCCATAATCATAAATGTTGCTGCTTCAATTCGGTCCGGAATAATCGTATGGTTCGTGCCACTTAATTCATCAACACCATCAATACGAATAACACTTGTACCTGCACCTTTAATATTGGCACCCATATTCGTCAAAAGTGTTGCTACATCGATAATTTCTGGCTCTTTTGCTGCATTTTCGATAACTGTTTTCCCTTTTGCAAGTACTGCTGCCAGCATAATATTGATTGTAGCGCCAACACTGGCAACGTCTAAATAAATTTTTGCACCGATTAGTTCATCTGCGCGCAAATAAATCGCACCGTGTTCATTCGTTACTTTGGCACCTAATGCTTCGAATCCTTTAATATGCTGGTCAATTGGACGTGGTCCTAAAAAACAGCCGCCTGGTAAACCAATAACTGCTTGTTTAAAACGCCCTAACATCGCGCCCATCATATAGTAAGAGGCACGAAGCTTTTTCACGTTACCATTTGGTAATGGCATTGCCACCATTTTTTTCGGATCAATTGTCATTTGACCATTTTCAAATGACACTTCTCCTCCGATTTCTTCTAGTAAAGCTTTTAATGTCCATGCATCTGAAATTTCAGGAATCCCTCCAATAGTAACGGTAGAACCCGCTAAAATTGATGCAGGAATTAAAGCTACTGCACTATTTTTTGCACCACTTACGGTTACTTGGCCTTGTAATCGGCGTTCGCCTCTAATTTTATATACATCCATTTTGCGTTCTCCCTTACGATTGGACAAATTTTTAACGTATTCATTGTCTTTTTTAAGCTGAAGTGTTTATTCCTTCTTATTATTTCCCTTCACGCTTTGCCCAATCCGCTAAAAATCCTTCAATTCCTTTGTCTGTTAATGGATGTTTGAATAATTGTTGTAAAACTTTATAAGGTGTTGTAGCAATATGGGCACCTGCTAAAGCTGCTTGTGTAATATGTTGTGGATGACGAATTGATGCTGCAATAATTTCTGATGGGATTTCATGAATAGCAAAGATTTCTGCGATTTCACGAATTAATTCAACACCGTCTTGACCGATGTCATCTAAACGCCCTAAAAATGGTGATACATATGATGCACCTGCACGAGCGGCCATTAATGCTTGGTTTGCTGAGAAGATTAATGTGACATTTGTTTTAATGCCTTTTTCTGAGAAGTGTTTACAAGCTTTTAAGCCTTCTGGAGTCATTGGAAGTTTCACTGTGATGTTAGGATGAATTGCTGCTAATTCTTCCCCTTCGCGAATCATACCTTCTGCTTCTAAAGAGATTACTTCTCCTGAAACTGAACCATTTACTAGTTCTGCAATTTCACGTAAACGGTCATGGAAGTTTACGCCCTCTTCTTTGGCTACTAATGATGGGTTTGTTGTTACACCTGAAAGAATCCCCCATGAATAGGCTTCTTTAATTTCGTCAAAGTTTGCTGTATCGATAAAAAATTTCATTGTTTTTTTCCTCCGTAATTTTAGTCAATAAAATGTATTGACATTGTTTTATTGGGATGTTTTGTTAATCAAAGTGGTTTATATTACAAATAATTCAATTCCTGCTAATATTTCTACACCTATGTAGAAAAACACATCCCGCCCACTTATCGGACGAGATGTTTTATATTAGAGTTGAAACTTATAAACTCACAAAGAAAAGTGCTCCTTAGGTATGCACTTTTCATTTTGGAGCTTTATCTTATTATGCCTGTTTAGAGCTTCCGAATTCGCGCATTTTTCCGATTACTGTCGCTTTAATCGCTTCACGAGCTGGGCCTAAATATTTACGTGGGTCATATACTTTTTTATCGTTATCTAATAATTCACGAATCACTTTTGTTGCCGCAATTTGGTTTTCTGTGTTTACGTTAATTTTTGCAGTACCTAATGAAACTGAACGTTGAATATCTTTTGTTGGGATACCAGTACCACCATGTAATACTAATGGTAAATCTGTTAATGTTGCGATTTCTTCCATTTCAGCGAAGCCTAAGTTTGGTTCACCTTTGTATGGTCCGTGTACTGAGCCTAATGCTGGTGCTAAACAGTCGATACCTGTTGCTTCCACTAATGCTTTACATTCTTGTGGATTTGCATACATAATACCACCGATTACGCCATCTTCTTCGCCGCCAACTGTACCTAGTTCTGCTTCTACTGATACGTTACGTGCATGTGCATAGTCTACAACTTTTTTTGTAATAGCTACGTTTTCTTCGTATGGATGGTGAGAAGCATCAATCATTACAGACGTAAATCCAGCATCGATTGCCTCTTTACATTTTTCAAAGCTTGAACCATGATCTAAATGAATGGCAACTGGCACTGAAATTTTGTAGCTTTCCATTAAGCCTTCAACGATTTTTACAACTGTGAAAAATCCGCCCATGTATTTTCCAGCGCCTTCAGATACGCCTAAAATAACTGGAGATTTCTCTTCTTCAGCCGCTTGTAAAATTGCTTGTGTCCATTCTAAGTTGTTGATGTTAAATTGACCAACTGCATAACCTTCAGCTTTTGCTGTAATTAACATTTCTTTCATTGAAACTAATGCCATTATAAAATCCTCCTCGAAGATACATTAATAATTCGCTACTAGAAAAACATAGTTTGTGTTTATGCTTTTGAAATAGTGTTATTTCTACAATTAATTAAAAGGTTTCTTTCCTTTCAATTAACAATATACATTCAAATTTATCATAACAAAAACAGACAGCATAAGCTACTGCCTGCCAACCTGTTCTGCTATATTTTTTCATGAACAGTTAATATTTTTTTCACTTCATCACGAACTTCAAATATATTAAAAGGTTTTGTGAAGTACCGTGCAACACCAAGTGACTTTGCTTCATCCATAATATCTTGTTCAACATAAGCGGTCATCATACAAACTGGTAAATTTTCATTCTCTTTTTTCAAACGCGTTAAAATCTCTAGCCCATCCATCCCTGGAATCTTCATATCTAATAAAACACAATCCAGGTTCGTATTTTGAGCAATTTTTAAAGCATCAAGTCCATTGGCTGCAAGGTGTGTGATAAAGCCTTCTTTTTGAAAAATTTCATTCAATAAGAGCCTTATCCCTTGCTGATCATCAACAATTAAAATTTCCTTTGAATTCAACTTTATTCCCCTTTAAGTTATTATTCGATAATATATTCGATTGTTTGTTCATTTTTTCCTTCTTTTACTCTCACAATTTGTGATTTTGCTTTTTCACATGCTCACTCTTATAATTAGCTTGAGGTGGAAATATGTCTAAAATTTTAACGACTCAATTAACAGGACTTCTTCAACGTATTGGGCAATCTGAAGAAGAATCAATCGAAGAAACTGCTCGTCTATTAGCACAAGCTGCTATCGGTCAGGGTATGGTCTATTTTGCTTGCTTTGGCGAAATGAAAAGCATTGCAATTAACGCTGAGCTTAGCGCTGATCCATTTATTAAATTCGCACGTTACACAGATAATATTACACTAAGTGATGCTGACCGTGTTATTATTTTTACACGTAGCTGTGAAGACCAAAATGCACTAACCTTAGCGAAAAAATTATATGATAATTTCATTCCATTTGCTGCTGTGGCGAGTGAAGTTCCGAGCGATTCAAATGAATTAAGTGAACTTGCCTATACGTATATTTCATTAAAAATACGTGGCGGTATTTTACCCCATCCATCAAAATTAGGGGAACGTATTGTCATGCCTCATTTAATTGGTGGACTATATGTATATGAAGCAATTAAAATGGAATTTGATGAAATGATTATGGATGATGACGAAGATGACGAAATCATCGAAGGGCATTCTTCTCCATTTGCTTAATTCCCATTATATTATAAAAAGTATGGCTCTGAAGAAAATCGGAACCATACTTTTTTATATTGCTATTTGATAAAACTCTTATTTACGGTTGTTAAACGCTGCACCTACGAATTCACGGAATAGTGGTTGTGGGCGTTGTGGACGTGAGATTAATTCTGGGTGGAATTGACCAGCCACAAAGAATTTTTTCTCTGGTAATTCGATGATTTCCACTAAACGATTATCAGGAGATACACCTGAGAATACTAAGCCTTCAGCTTCCATCGCTTCACGGAATTCATTGTTAAATTCGTAACGGTGACGGTGACGTTCGTATACAAGTTCTTCGCCGTCGTAAGCTGCGCGTGCTACTGAACCTTCTTTTAATTTACATGGATATAAACCAAGACGTAATGTACCACCTAAATCTGTATCTTCCGATTGATCTGGTAAGAAGTCGATAATTGGGTACTTCGTATTTTTGTTTATTTCAGTTGAGTGCGCACCTTCTAATTTTAATACGTTACGCGCATATTCAACTGTTGCTAATTGCATACCTAAGCAAATACCGAAGAATGGTACATCGTTTTCACGAGCATAACGGATTGCTTCGATTTTACCTTCAATACCACGGTCACCAAAGCCACCAGGTACTAAAATACCGTCAGCTTGTCCAACTAATTCTTCTACGTTTTCAGGTGTGATATGCTCTGCATTGACCCAGTTAATCTCGATATCTGAGTTGTATACATAACCCGCATGTTTTAATGCTTCTGTAACTGAAATATATGCATCTTGAAGATCTACATATTTACCAACTACTGCGATTTTTGTTTTGTATTCTAAGTTTTTCACTTTATCAACAAGCTCTTTCCATTCAGACATGTCAGCTTGAGGTGCTTTGATGCCGAAGTGATCAAGTACGATTTGGTCAAAGCCTTGTGCGTGTAAGTTTAAAGGTACTTCATATAAATGCTCTACGTCACGAGATTCTACGATGTCTTTTGTTTGTACGTCACAGAATAACGCGATTTTTTCTTTCATATCTTGCGGTACAGGTTGCTCTGTACGTAACACGATGATATTTGGTTGAATACCTAATGAACGTAATTCTTTTACAGAGTGTTGTGTTGGTTTTGTTTTCATTTCACCAGCAGCTGCAATGTATGGCATTAACGTACAGTGGATATATGCTACGTTATTGTGGCCTAAGTCACGACGCATTTGACGAATTGCTTCTAAGAATGCAAGTGATTCGAAGTCACCAACTGTACCACCGATTTCCGTAATGACTACATCAGCTGAAGTTTCGCGACCAGCGCGTTGTACGCGATCTTTAATTTCATTTGTTACGTGAGGAATTACTTGTACTGTTCCACCGTTGTAATCACCACGGCGTTCTTTGTTTAATACAGATTGATAAACTTTACCAGAAGTTACTGTTGAGTGTTTACCTAAGTTAATGTCGATGAAACGCTCATAGTGACCTAAGTCTAAGTCAGCTTCTGCACCATCATCTGTTACGAATACTTCACCATGTTGATATGGGCTCATTGTACCTGGATCGATGTTTAAATATGGATCAAATTTTTGGATTGTTACTTCTAATCCTCGGTTTTTTAATAAACGCCCTAAAGAAGCGGCTACAATTCCTTTACCAAGTGAAGAAACTACCCCACCTGTTACGAAAATATACTTTGTCATGCTAATTTCCTCCTCTTTACTAAACAAATTAGAAAAACACCGTTTCCTTAAGCCTCGGCCAGTCGATGTTTTTCTAAAAGTCTTGCTATATAAAAACAAAAAACGCTCCTCCTGCATGTGCTTGCAGGGGGAGCGTATAACTTATACGGTCAATCTCCTTTTAATTAAAAGGAGCCCAAGTAAAAGATTATACGGAACTGAAATAGAAGTCAAGAACTTTCAATTTTGAAATTGAACAGTGCTTATTTTTCTAATTCTTCTTCTTCTTCTTCTAAATCTTCATCTTCGTCTTCGATGATGAAACTTTCATCTTCTTCGATTAGTTCTTCATCAAGATCTGGATCGATTACTTCTTCAACGAAATCAATGTCTTCGTCTTCAGAATCATCTTCTTCCTCTTCTTCAACGAATTCATCGTAATCTTCTTCGAATAAAACATCTTCTTCATCAAGATCAATTAACTCTTCATCTTCGTCTTCAACAACTTTAGCTTTTTTCTTACGAACTTTAATTGTTGGAGCAGTTTCTTCTTCGATTGTTTCAATTTTATACCACTCACGTAAGCCCCAACCATTTTCACGATTTAATAAGAAACGGCCTTCTACGTTTAAGTCTGTGTAAAATTGAACTAAACGTCCTTTTAATTTTGCATCAGAAATACCATTTAAAGTTTGGATTTCCTTTAATAAATCATTTAAAGGCATTGCTTGTTTTCTATCTTCTAAAATTGCGTATGCTAAGTCGATTAACGACTCTTCTGCTAATTGTTCATCTGTCATACCACGAAAGTTCAAATCGTGCACGTCCTTTCCTAATTACATGTCTAATCATAAGCATAATACCCATTATATACAAACATTCTATCACTATGCTAGTTTCATTTCTTGTTTTTTAAATTTGTTGCTTTTTTATATGCCACATAAAATAAAACAATGGATAAAAGAAGTAGCGGAATCGCGGCTAATTGCTTGTTGTATAAAAAGAAGGTTGCGATAAGGCAAGCCAAAATAAAAATATAATGAATATACTGTCGCATCCTGTCGTACCTTCTTTCTTTTTTAATGTTCATGTTTCCATTTGTTTTAAACATTATCCTTACTGTTAGTATATCGAAATTTTCATGAATCGTGGTATTTTCAGACATAAATTCTTCATTTTTCGTAAAAAATTTATTTTAGAAGAAATTCATTTCATTAAAGTAGATAATTTTGCCGTTAATGATCTGATACATACTACATATTCCGACGATATTGACCGCCTACTTCATAAAGTGCTTGTGTAATTTGGCCAAGGCTCGCAACTTTTACTGTTTCCATTAACGCCTCAAAAATGTTACCACCTGTTTTTGCTACTTCTTTTAATTGTTGAATGGCTTGTTCACTGCTAGTTACATGCGCTTGTTTGAATTTCTCTAAATTTTCAATTTGCAGATCTTTTTCTAACTTGGATGCACGGGCAATTTGCATATTGTCGATGGCATCATCTGATGTAGGTTTTGGATTTAAGTAGGTATTCACACCGATAATTGGTAGCTCTCCAGAATGTTTTAAATGTTCATAGTACATCGATTCTTCTTGAATTTTACCGCGCTGATACTGTGTTTCCATCGCACCTAGTACCCCACCACGATCATTCATACGATCAAATTCTTCTAATACCGCCTGTTCTACTAATCGCGTTAATTCTTCCACGATGAATGCTCCTTGCAGTGGGTTTTCATTTTTCGATAGACCGTGCTCTTTTGTAATAATCATTTGAATGGCCATCGCTCGTCTTACAGATTCTTCTGTTGGTGTAGTAATGGCTTCATCGTACGCGTTTGTATGCAACGAGTTACAGTTATCTTGTAATGCCATTAATGCTTGCAATGTCGTTCGAATATCATTGAAATCGATTTCTTGTGCATGTAAGCTACGTCCTGATGTTTGAATATGATATTTCAGCTTTTGTGAGCGTTCATTTGCACCGTATTTATCTCGCATCGTCACTGCCCAAATACGACGTGCTACGCGACCAATTACCGTGTATTCTGGGTCTAATCCGTTCGAGAAGAAGAAGCTTAAATTTGGCGCAAAATCATCTATATGCATGCCGCGGCTCAAATAATACTCCACATACGTAAAACCATTCGCTAATGTAAATGCCAGTTGAGAAATTGGATTGGCGCCAGCTTCTGCAATATGGTAGCCAGAAATCGATACAGAATAGTAATTACGTACTTTATGATCGATGAAATATTGTTGGATATCCCCCATCATACGTAGCGCAAATTCTGTAGAGAAAATACATGTATTTTGACCTTGGTCTTCTTTTAAAATGTCTGCTTGAACCGTACCGCGCACAACTTGGAGCGTCATTTCACGGGTTTCTGTAAATTCTTCAATGGTTAATGTACGACCAAGTTCTTCCTCACGTTTTTTCACCTGCTGATCAATTGCTGTGTTCATAAACATCGCTAAAATAATCGGCGCTGGTCCGTTAATTGTCATTGACACGGATGTTGATGGTGTACATAAATCGAAGCCTGCATAAAGCTTCTTCATATCATCTAATGTACAAATACTTACCCCTGATTCGCCTACCTTACCGTAAATATCTGGACGAATATGTGGGTCTTCTCCGTAAAGTGTTACCGAATCAAATGCCGTTGATAGTCGTTTCGCATCGTCATCCTTAGATAAATAGTGGAAGCGTTTATTTGTACGTTCTGGTGTTCCTTCTCCAGCAAATTGACGTTTTGGATCTTCGCCTTCACGCTTGAATGGGAATACGCCTGCTGTATAGGGGAACTCTCCTGGTACGTTTTCGGTATAGACAAAGTGCAATATCTCACCGTAATCTTTAAAATTCGGTAGGGCAACTTTTGGAATTTTTAAGCCCGATAGAGACGTTGACTTTAAAATGGTTTTAATTTCTTTATCGCGTACTTTCGTAATGAGTACATCTCCTGCATAGGCTTCTTTTAATTGTACCCAATTTTTAAGGATTTGCTTTGACTGCGCGGATAATTCGTTCTGAACGCCCTCGATTAATGAATCAATTGATGCGATTAGTGCTTGCTCAGAAGCGGGTAGTTGCGCTTTTGTGCCTTCTAATTGATAAAGTTTTGTCGCCAGTGTTGCTTGTTGCGCTACTTGTTTATGATAATTACGTACCGATTCTGAGATTTCTCGTAAATAGTAGCGTCGGTCATTTGGAATAATGACATTTTGCTTTTGCGTTTTAATAAATTGTTCATAAGATGATACCCAATTAAGACCAAATTTATCGTTAATTTTTGCAACAAGTGCCGCAAATAAAGAATTCGTTCCTAAATCATTAAACTGCGAAGCAATTGTTCCATATACCGGCATTGCATCGATTGGCTGATTCCAAAGCTCATGTGAACGTTGGTACTGCTTTTGTACTTGGCGTAGTGCATCCTCTGAACCTTTTCGTTCAAATTTATTAATGACAATTAAATCTGCATAATCAATCATGTCGATTTTTTCAAGCTGTGTGGGTGCGCCAAATTCACTTGTCATCACATACATCGAAAGATCTGTGTAATTTGTAATTTCAGCATCACCTTGCCCAATACCACTTGTTTCTAAAAGAATTAAATCAAAGCCTACTGCGCGCACAACATCTAGCACATCACCAATTGAACTTGAAAGCTCTGTTCGAGAGCCGCGCGTTGCTAAACTACGCATGTACACGCGATTATTAAAGATGGCATTCATGCGAATTCGGTCGCCAAGTAACGCACCACCCGTTTTTTGCTTCGTCGGGTCAACCGATAAAATGGCTAGCTTTTTATCCGGGAACTCTTGTAGGAAGCGTCGAATCAGTTCATCCGTTAATGAAGACTTTCCAGCACCACCTGTCCCCGTAATCCCAATTGTCGGCGTATTTTTATTTTTTTTACGTGCTAGCTCAAGCATCTCCTCGATTTGCGATTCGCCACCATTTTCAGCAGCCGTAATTAAATTCGCTAAAATTTCAGGTGTATCCGTCGTGCATTTTTCTAATAGCTCCTTATAACTCCCTTTTAAAGTCGAAAAATCGGCCCCTTCTAGCTTTTTATTCACCATACCTTGTAAACCTAACTGGCGCCCATCTTCTGGTGAGAAAATGCCTGCGATACCGTATTCATGTAGTTCTTTAATTTCACGAGGCAATATAACACCACCACCGCCTCCATAAATCTTAATATGTGGTGCTCCTTTTTCACGAAGTAAGTCATACATATATTTAAAGTATTCCATATGGCCACCTTGATAAGAAGACAGCGCTACCCCTTGCGCATCTTCTTGAATCGCCGCATTGACCACTTCTTCAACTGATCGATTATGCCCTAAATGAATGACTTCCGCGCCACTTGATTGCAAAATACGTCGCATAATATTTATCGATGCATCATGTCCATCAAAAAGACTTGATGCAGTAACGAAACGTACATGATTTTTCGGA
>JAZUES010000272.1:0-2552 GCA_045640265.1 Solibacillus sp. | reverse complement strand
TATGAAACAAAATGTAGCCGATATTATTGTACATAAAGAGGCATTTCATGAAGGCGTCGAAAAATTATTAGAATCACTAACACGTAATAATGTTCAAGCTAGCAAGGAAATTGTAAATAATGATATAAAAAATGCAAATGTCGCAATTTTAGAAATAGCGAATAAAATGATTGATTATGAAGAGGGACAAGTAGAAGAAATAAGAGACGAAACAGCATCAGCTGTAACAACGTCAAAACTAACTTCAATTATTAGTGTTATCGTAAGTATTATTATCGGAACTATTTTAATTATCTTTGTAAAACGAACAATTGTTAATCCATTAAACAAATTAATGGTAGCTGCAGAATTCATTGCAGATGGCGACTTAATACATGAAGATATTCAAATTCATTCAAAAGATGAAATCGGCCAATTAGGTATGATTTTCAATAGGATGAAGCTCAACTTACAAGAGCTAATTAAATCTGTTCAAAGTAATTCACAGCAATTAACGGCTGCTGCAGAAGAATTATCAGCGAGTACAGAAGAAATTACAGCGACGACAGAAGATGTAACACGTCAAATCGAAACAACGTCTTATGCAGCACAAAGCTCAGCAGAGTCAGCCAATGAAAGTGCACGTGCGATGGAAGAAACGGCACATGGCGTACAACGTATAGCAGAAGCATCACAAGTACTACATAACTCATCGATTGATGCGAGTAATACAGCATCAAAAGGAACAGAAATTATTGATAGTGCAAAAGTTCAAATGCTAACAATTAATGATTCAACAGCTATCGTCAATGATCTGGTACAAAAGCTAGCGAAACAAACAAATGAAATTGAAAATATGACAAAAGTGATTACTGATATTACGGAACAAACGAACTTACTGTCATTAAATGCAGCAATCGAGGCAGCACGTGCAGGGGAACATGGAAAAGGCTTCGCTGTTGTAGCAGATGAAGTTCGCAAACTCGCGGAAAGCTCGAAACAATCAGCAAATTCGATTGTCGAATTAACGGTGGAAATTAAAAAAGATACAACAAATGTAGAACATGCTGTATCAGAAGCCATTAGCTCTGTAAAAGATGGAGTTAAAATTATTACTAATGCGGGTGAGTCATTTACTGAAATCGTAGGTGCTGTTGATATTATGACAACACAAATCGAAGAAATTTCAGCAACGGCAGAGCAGCTTTCTGCAAGTGCTGAGGAAGTGACTGCTTCAGTTACTGAAATTGCAAATGGTGCAGAAGGCGCTTCACAAAGTATTGATTCGATTGCAGCTGCAATGGAAGAGCAATCTGCAACAATGCAAGAAGTTAGCGGAATTGCAACAGCATTAGTGGATAGTGCATCGGAATTACAGCAGGAAATTAACAAATTTAGAGTATAAAATAAAAAGAGTAGTACAACTTACAAAAAGTTGTGCTACTCTTTTTCTTCATATATTTCTACGATTGAAGTTGATGCAAAGAAACTATTCCTGAATTCTTTTGCGGATTTCTTGCTCTATTTGATCTTTAGGTTGATCTAATGCTAATTCTAAAACGTCGTAAATGATGGCAGAAATTTGTTGCAAAGTTTGCGTATCTTGAGATGCTAACTTTTTATCATTTAACTGTAACTCATTTTCTCTTCTTAATAATGTATTCATCAATTGAGCAATTTCAAAATGACTATTTCGGTTCATAATATCATTTTGCACTCGATGACGATTGGTATTTTTTTCTTCCCAATCATTTGGTGGATTATTGAAGCAATCCATTAGTTGTACTGCTTCGTCATAATCCAATACGCGCTCTAATTGTGAATTATCACTATCCACAGGATGATATAAAGTTATCCCTGGTTTTATCTTTGATTGCAACACATAATATAACTTTGGTTCTCCTGAAAAGCTTTCTTCTGTAATTCGATCAATTCTACAAATACCATGTGATTTGTAAAATGTTAAGTCTCCAACCTTGTACATTCACTACGCCCCCAAAAACTTTTATACTTCTATTTTATTTTAAAAAATTTGTTGGGTCAACTAGGTTGATTTAAAATGGATTTAAATGTATGATGGCACTGACTTGAAATATAATAAAATTCCTTTAGTATGAGCTTGAGTAAAAAAATAATTTACCTAAATAAAGAGGGTGACTATCATTTGACTGATTTAATTGAATTATTATATCGACAACATAAACAACTTAGACAAATTACTGAAACTATATGGAATGAAAATAATAAACTCCACTTAACTAGTTCAGAATGGTATGTACTTAAAAATATTTATGAGGGACGTACAACAGTTTCGGAATTGATGGAACAAATCGATATTTCTAAACAAGGGGTACATAAGTTTTTAGTATCTTTAGAAGAAAAAAACTTAATTACAACCGAATTAAAAAGAACCAACAAACTACAAAAAATTTCCCGTCTTACGGACCAAGGGCTTGAAGTTATTCAAAAAAGCAAAGATTTAGAAAGCGAAATCGAAACAATGGTACGTAATACAATTGGCAATGAACAATATAGTGTGTTGCACGATATTTTGCAAAGTCCATTAGTAAAAG
>JAZUES010000271.1:0-4825 GCA_045640265.1 Solibacillus sp. | reverse complement strand
CGTAATTCCTGTCGGCTGGTTATTCGTTCCATACGGCATTTTTAATACTTGTTGCGCATGGCTGACCATATTCCCGTGCTGTTCAGCTTCAATGATTCTTCCTTCGGTAACAAGCTCGCCCTTTACAATCTTTTTCGCTAGCTCGATGTCCTCTTTATACGTTTCATATAAAGGATGCGACTTTGCTGCTGCTTCTAGCGCGTTGATTTTATCCAATGTATCGTATGTTGATACGACCTTACTCATTGTAGCGTCCGTAAAAAGACGGTTCATCTTATTTTGGATCTCATCCTCTTTGTAAAATGCTAATTCAGATAACGTTGCCCAGTTTTGATTGGACTTTTTAAACACAAATTTCACACGCTTAAATGTAGTCGGTTCAAATTTAGCCTCTACTAATCCGGCTACCATTGTTTGCTTACCCGTTGCTACTAGCTGATAGGTATCTCCTTGTGATGTTTGAGAAGCGTATATTTCAAACTCTTCTGCAAACCCTTTACGGTCAGATGCTCTTGCTCCAAACATCACGCGATCTAATGTGACCGCTTCTTTAAATGTTACTTCCACTTCATTAGAGAAACTAGATGTATTACTTTTATTCGTTTCCCAATATGTATCTAATTTGCCATCAACGGCATTTTCAATGACAGCACTGCTATAGTGACCTGCATTGTTATGTATACTTTTGATATTGTCATAGTCCATTCTAAATAGCTCAGCGTACTGGGCATTTGCATAATGACTAAATGTGCTTGTTACCGCTGTAGTTGCTTCTATGTTTTGCTGCGTTACTAATGCTTTAGCATTTTCGATATCTTCTTTAAATTGTTCATATAGAGGATGAGATTTCACATCAGCTTCAAGCTCATTTAATGTTTCGAGCGAATGAAAGTCAGCGGATACTTCACTTTTGGTGCTATCCGTAAATAAATTAGCCATTTGATCCGTCAACACATCTTCTTTATAAAAACTAAATTCACCCGCGCTTGCCCAGTTTTGATTTGCTTTTTTAAATACAAATTTAAGTCGCTTAAACTCTGTACGGTTAAATTGAATTTCAATGACATCCCCTACAGAGCCTTTGTATTCACCTTCCGTAACTAAAGTAAAATCATCCCCTTCATCTGTTGTAGAACCATACACTTCAAATTCCTGAGCATAGCCTTTACCACCGGGACGAGCTGCGTACACAATTCGATTTAAATCCGTTAATTCATTGAAAGTAAACACTACCTCATTCGTAAATGTGTCACTATTAGGTTTGCCTGTTTCCCAATGTGTCGTTAAATCCTCATCGACTGCATATTTAAGATAAGACGTAGAATAGACGCCACCATTATTGGCCATCGACTTAATATTCGTGTTCTCCATTTTAAATACTTTATTGTACGCACTTAAACTATCTTTTCCTTGCAAACTAAATTTACTAACGAAAGCTTTAGATGATTTGTTAATCCCCTCTTCAATTGTTATATTCACTTCATTTTGACCTGGTACTTCTTCGGCTAACACATTAAATGGAACACTTGCAATGTTAATAGCCATAGCTGCTGCTGTTGCAATTGACAATACTTTTTTCAACTACATTACCTCCTGATGAATGAATATAAATTAAAACAATTTCCATATAGAAATGCTTAATTTCTTGATAGCTCTTTTAAGGTAATCCAAATCTAAAAAAATTACCAAAAAATGAATACTATAGAAACAATAATATATATAGAAAAATATTAAAATCAATACATATTTATGTTAAAAAACCATAAAGTAGTAAAATAGGTCAATAAGTTATAAGGTTTTTATATTTAAAAATGACTTTCTACCTTTTTGTTTAGATTACCGTTTTGTACTTTTCAACTAAAGATATACAGCATACAAAAAGGTTGTACGGCATCATTTAATTATCCCGTACAACCTTTTCGAGCTCTTATTCTTCTATTTTTTTGAATCAGTTCTTTAATAACCTCTTCTAATGGAGTGGTTTATTATAGTAATGTAGTAATGTTGCTTTAACTTAATTCCATCGTTCCTTTTACACGTGCTAAGTATTCTGCCAAACGAATGGCTAAAATACCGACAATAAAGTAGACGCAGCCTAATAAAAATTCTTCTGCTAACAGTTTTGTCATCATTGAATAGTCACCATCATTAAGGATTGCTTTCGTTAATGTTACACCTCGCGTTAGTGGAAAATAATCAGCAATCGGTCGTAACCAGTTTGGCATGACACTAAGTGAATAATTTGCACCGCTTAGTAAGAGTAATAAGCTTGCTAAAATATTCGATAGTAAATGCATCGATGGTGTCCAAAAGCTGCATGACCCTAAAATAAGTCCAAGCCCACATGCCGAGAAAATCGAAATCATCCATATCAATAATAACGGCAATAATGCATCAAAGGAAATCGATAATTGAAACAGCCAACTGCCAAAAGCAAGCCCTAAGCAAGCGGTAATTAAGCCATTCAAAACGTGCGGGATCGTTCGTGCAAAAAATAATATTCCTTTGTTCACAGGTGAAGCCATGACAATCGGCAATGTTCCATTTCCACGATCCGACATGACTACGGTCATCATCCCAAATACGGAGCTTAAAACACATAGTAGCAATGCATTCGAAGCAATATACCCCTCTAATCCTTGATCTCCATATACATATTTCACAAGTAACCCATAAAAAATCATTTGTGAGAGTGGATTAAAAACCATAAATAATAAATACGTTTTTGTATCTAACACCCCGTACAATGCCTTATACGATAAAAATGCATGTCTTAAAAATCGATTGATGCCTTCCATTAATACACCCCCAGTTTGCCATCTACACGCGCTTTTCTATCAACAGCTCGATAAGTAAGTAAGGCAATGACTACATAAACCATTGAAATGACCATTAACCCACTAAATGCGACTAAGATGTCTGCATAAGTACTTGTATTTGTTGTGACCGTTCTTAATAGATGAATCGCCCAGGTAGGTGGCAATGCGTAAGAAATGGCTTGCACCCAATTTGGTAATATCGTTAGCGGAAATAAAAAGCCGCAAATTAAGAAGATTGGATATTCAATGACATTCATAATATCTACCGCATGCTTCGACAATGTAAAAAGCAGTGCCATAACGAACGCAAAAACTGAAATTCCAATCACGACGAAGATTAGTCCAAGTACAAGTAGCAACGGCCTTATCGTCGGCAGTTCAATATGAAAAACAATCGTTAGGTATATGAAGGAGAGCATCATAGATAATAATCCCCATATTGTATTTCCAATGATTTTCCCCATCAAAATGTACGCAAACGATACCGGTGCGACAAAAATATTTTCTAACGTGCCATACATCCGTTCTCGATTGACATCACTTGCCGATGAGAAAACGATAGATGTCCATAACCCCATAAATCCAGAGCCTAACACGACGTATTGAAAGATTTTTTCGGGTGACTGTCCGCCATAAATTAAATACGTGATTGTCGCGTAAAATAACGGTGAAATCCAAATGACAAATTGAAACATCGGTCTTGCAATCGACAATTTCATTTGAAGTGAAATTGAATGCGATAATGCGTGTAAATTTTGCTTCATGTCATTCACCACCAATTAGTTTGATATATGCATCTTCAAGGGTTGCTTTCGTAATCGTTAAATCCTGAACTTGTAGATCCGTCTTATTGTAAAGCCATGTCACGACTTTTTGTGGCTCCTCTGCTTTAATTCTCAGCTGTACACCTGTTTCAATTGCCTTCACTTCCACGTCCAAATAGTTCGCACTTTTCAATTGTTCCGTACAATGTTCACTCGAACAGTCCGCTAATTTGCATTCCACAACGGATAATGTGCTCGTATTTGCCTTCAAATTCACTGGGGTATCAATCGCGATAATTTCCCCCTTATTAATAAATGCAATGCGATCACACAGTTCATCAGCTTCATACATGTAGTGTGTTGTTAATACAATCGTGGTACCTTGTTCATTTAGTTCCCTTAAAATTTGACGAAGCTTTCTTGCACTTACTGGATCAAGCCCTATCGATGGTTCATCTAAAAATAAAATCTTCGGGTTATTTAATAAGCCGCGCGCAATTTGTAGTCTTTGCTTCATCCCTTTCGAAAACGTTTCGACCTTTCGATCAGCTGCTTCTTCTAGTTCAACTAGCTTAAGCAAATACGGAATCCTTTCCTTTTGAATGTCTCGCGGTATTTTATAAAGGTCCGCAAAATAAGCCAAATTATCATAAGCAGATAGTCGCCAATATAAATTTCGTTCCCCACCTAAAATAAAATTAATATGTGGACGAAGCGCTTTATGCTGACTTTCAGGATTTAAGCCTAAAATATTGATGTCACCACTTGTTGGGATGAGCATCGTCGTTAACATCTTGATCGTTGTCGTTTTACCCGCGCCATTCGGTCCTAAAATACCAAAAATCTCGCCCTCTTTTACTTCAAACGAGATTCCTTTTACAGCCTGCACTTCCTTTTTAACCTTTTTCCATTTTCCTTCTTTAATTTTGTAATTACGTACCACATTTTGAACCTGAATAACTGAAGTTGTCATTTTCATTCCCCCTTATATTAGATAAACATCTAATGTTATGATTATCTAATATTAAATTGGAATTTTCAACCTTTTTTGAAAATAAAAAAACTTAACCCAATGATTATGGATTAAGTGTTTTACTTTGCTATATAATTGTCCGTTCGTAAATCGTTAAAATTTCAATGAGTTGCTTGGCTATCTCAGCATTTTCGCCGTTTATTTGTTGCAGCACGTCCATGTATTGGTGTAACGAATAACGCGATAGCTCTTCTAACAGATGCTGTTTC
>JAZUES010000270.1:0-24763 GCA_045640265.1 Solibacillus sp. | reverse complement strand
GCTTTCGTCGCATTCGGTGAATTTGTCGTTCTTGCTGTAAGTGCACCAATTATGCATGCGTTAAATAAACGATTACATTTCAAAAAATTAATCTAATAGATTATTTCAACCAACTAGCCATTTTGTTAGTTGGTTTTTTTACGCCTCTATTTTTTAGAATTGTTTGACATTTTAATTGTGCGTGTTTAGAATAGGGGTATTCATTTTGTTCGTCGATAAGAAAGTTTAACTTTCCTCCGACATAAATTAGAACATCATGTTTTGCTATATGGCACAACATATTTCTTTCTAAAATTTACGGTAGCAGGTTGCGAGAGCGTGACCACCGTTGTAGAAAAGTAGAGCTTAAGTTTGAGCTGAGAAAAATTAATGACTAAGAAGAGTAGCATTTTTCGTTTGTTTAGAGAGCGCATGGTTGGTGTAAATGCGTCAAAGGTGAAATGTGAATGGGCCTTATGAAAGCTACTAGCGTATAGTTAGTGGACGGTTCCCTGCCGTTATCAGGTTTAGAGTGGAAGCATATAAAGCTTCAATCGAGGTGGCAACGCGGTTTCTATCGTCCTCAACAAAAGAATAATCTTTTGTTGAGGGCTTTTTTTATTTAAAAATTTATTGTGAGGGGTGTTCCAAATGTCTATTAAACAGCGATTTCGTACGTCAATGAAAAAAGTGAATGGTGATTTATTAACACCGATTTCTATTTTCCAGCGCTTGCAAGGGCGTCATAAGTTTTTACTAGAAAGTTCAACGAAGTATGAAGGCAATGGGCGCTATTCCTTCATTGGCGTCACCCCAAGGAAAACCTATTGCGGACAAGACGCTTACTTGCAAGATATATCGCATTTAACAAATAAAACATACCAATATGAGGGTGAATTAATTTCATTATTAAAGCAAGTGATGCCGCGCGTCTCATCACATACAGAATTCCCATTAACAGGTGGTGGCATTGGTTATATAAACGCCCTACCCGAATCACTACCTGCCATGCAATTTCATGTGTACGATACGCTTTTTATTTTCGATCATTTAACGGATGAAATCGCGGTATTTCACACAAATATTGAAGCGGAGCAAGTTGAACCTAATATCGATGCGTTAATCGATGAATTATTCGCTGGTCATACACCGATTGAAACAAATTATACGCTTCATTCTTTGGAAAAAAGCTCACCGAATCGTTATCATGCAAAATTTTCAGGTGATGCCTTTTCACTTTACCGTAAGCTTCGCATTCAGCATGCAGCGACCTATATGTACTACATTGAATTTGATGAATGCACGGTTATTGGTACGTCTCCAACAAGTTCGATTCAAATTCGGGACGGTGAGCTTTCAACGACGAATACTGAAGGTTCCATCGAGCGCTTTTGTGAGGAAAATTCCATTCACCAAGCGGATCAAATTCAGCATGGGAAACTCCTATCTACCTTTCACGCGATGGATGTCGTAAAAGAGTTACAACCAAATGAAGGCTTAATCGGTTACATCGGCTTTAACGGACAGGTAGATTTTACAACACCTCATAGCATGATCACCATTACTAATAATGTTGCTCAGCTTTATACAGCAAATGATGTAGGTGAAGCGCCCTTTCATTCTTTAGTAAAAGGAGGACTTTAAATGTCTTTAACTTCCTATATACATCAATTAGAACGTGGTAAGCATTTAGACTTCAATGAAATGCAGCAAGCGGCTCAACACCTATTTAATGAGCAAACACCAAAGGAACAAATTGCTTCCTTTTTACTAGCGATGAATAAAAAACGTGAAACCGCTCATGAAGTGGCGGGTCTTGCAGCGGTTATGAAATCCCATGCCGTAACAATCGATGCACCCGAAGGCATTTATATCGACAATTGCGGGACGGGTGGTGACGGCCTGCAAAGTTTTAACATTAGTACAACAGCCGCATTCGTGTTAGCTGGTGGTGGCATTTTAATTGCCAAGCATGGAAATCGTAAAATTTCGAGTGCATCGGGTAGCTCAGATGTATTAGAAGCACTCGGCATTGCCCTATTACCCAATACAGCGCAAACGACAGAGCTTCTAAAACAGCAAGGTATCGCCTTTTTACACGCACCGAACATGCATCCGAAGCTAAAGCGTATTGGAGAAGTTCGCCAAGCAATTGGTAAACCTACCATTTTTAATTTAGTCGGTCCATTAACAAATCCTGTACCCTTAAAAACACAATTTGTTGGCATTAATCGCCCCAACTTTACGACGGATTATGCCGAAGTACTTCATTTACTTGGTCGCGAGCGTGCAATCGTCGTCTCGGGTGCACAAGGCATGGACGAAGCGTCTCTTGATGGTGAAAATACATTCGTATTGCTCGATCACGGCGATATTATTCCGTTTAAATTACGCGCCGAAGATGTTGGCTTAAACGCTCAACCACTATCTGCAATTCGTGGCGGAAACCCAACTGAAAATGCTCAAATTATGCGCGAGCTGTTACGTGGTAAAGAAAGTGCCTACTTCGATACCGTCGTATTAAACGCTGGGATTGGCTTTTTCGCATACGGCTTAGCTGAAACGATGAAAGAAGGCATTGAAATGGCGAAAGATAGTATTTTTTCTGGTCGTGCCTATGAAAAGCTCGAACAGGTCGCAGCATACAGTCAAAAGACGCTACAGGAGGAATCGACGAAATGACGATTTTAGACAAAATACTTGAGCAGAAAAGATTAGAATTACCTGCACTTCAAGCAGCAAAGCCCAATTTTCAAACCGTCTTGAAAACACGCCCGTCCCTTTTTGAAGCGTTAACAAAATCAGACACATTACAAGTCATTGCTGAAATGAAGCGTGCCTCCCCTTCAAAGGGTGATATCGCCACACATATCGACCCTATCGCCCAAGCTTTGCAATACGAGCAAGCAGGTGCAGCTTGTATTTCTGTTTTAACAGAGCACGCTTATTTCAAAGGATCATTTCAGGATTTAAACGCAGTGGCAAATGCAGTCGCCATCCCTGTTCTATGTAAAGACTTCATCATCGATACGGTGCAAATTGATTATGCAAAGGCTGCTGGGGCTTCTGTCATTTTACTTATTGTAGCGGCTTTAACAAATGAACAACTGCAAACGCTCTATACGTACGCAACTGCACGAAATTTAGAAGTCCTTGTTGAAGTCCATGACATCGATGAATTGCAGCGCGCCGCAGATATTGGTGCGAAAATTATCGGAGTCAACAATCGCAATTTAAAAACATTTGAAGTAACGCTTTCAAAAACAGCGGAAATTGCACAACATCTTCCTTCCTCCAACATTGCCTTTATTAGTGAAAGCGGCATTTGGAACGCAGAAGATGCAAGGTTCGTGGCGAATATTGGCGCAAAAGGTGTGTTGGTTGGCGAATCGCTTATGCGCAGTGGCGACGTCAAAACTTCCCTTCAAAACTTACAAATCGACATTACGACAAAGGTTGGCGAAAATAGATGACAAAAGTAAAAATTTGCGGATTAAAAGAAATCGAACATGTAGAAGTAGCAGTAAAAGCGGGTGCAGATTTTATTGGTCTAATGTTTGCCCCGAGTAAACGCCAAATTACAATGGAACAAGCAATTGAACTAGCTAAAGTGATTCCAAGTAATGTGAAAAAAGTAGGTGTATTCGTAAATGAAAAGCCTGAAACGATAAAAGAAATCGCGCAAAAAGTGGGACTTCATTACATTCAATATCACGGGGATGAAACACCAGAAGTGATTGAAGCGATTGGGTTACCAGCGATTAAAGCGTTCTCCGTTCAGACGGAGGAAGATGTCGTACGTGCTGCTAGTTATCAGGTAGATTACTATTTATTCGATGCACCTGGAACGGATTACCGCGGTGGTAGTGGAAAATCATTTGATTGGCTATTACTCGATAAAATGAACATTCCTTCTGAAAAAATTATTTTAGCTGGTGGTTTAAATGATGAAAATGTCGGTCTTGCCATAATGCTTGTCGAGCCATTTGCTGTCGATGTCTCGAGCGGTGTCGAAATAGACGGACGCAAAAGTTCGACAGCTATCGCAAACTTTATTGAAAAGGCAAAAGGAGAGCTGATTTTATGACGACTTTAAAAGGACGCTTCGGGCAATTTGGTGGACAATTCGTACCCGAAACCTTGATGACTCCTCTGCATGAATTAGAGGAAGCGTATGAACAAGCAAAAAATGATCCCCAATTCCAACAAGAACTCGCCTATTATTTAAAACAATATGTTGGTAGAGAAACACCCCTTTATTTTGCTGAAAGACTGACAGAAAAAATGGGTGGTGCAAAAATTTATTTAAAGCGCGAAGATTTAAATCATACGGGTGCTCATAAAATTAACAATGCGATTGGGCAAGCATTACTTGCCAAACGCATGGGGAAGAAAAAAATTGTTGCTGAAACGGGCGCAGGACAGCATGGGGTCGCAACAGCAACGGCTTGTGCGCTACTCGATATGGAATGCATTGTTTATATGGGGGCAGAAGATGTACGCCGTCAGCAGTTAAATGTTTTTCGTATGGAATTATTAGGAACGAAAGTAATTGCTGTAGAAAAAGGCTCTGCTACGTTGAAAGATGCTGTCAATGAAGCATTGCGCCATTGGGTCACGCATATTGAAGATACGCACTATATTTTAGGTTCAGCACTTGGACCACATCCATTTCCAACGATTGTCCGTGACTTCCAACGTATTATTGGGGATGAAACAAGACAGCAAATTCTCGCGCAGGAAGGTCGCCTACCAAACACCGTGATTGCATGTATTGGTGGTGGCAGCAACGCGATTGGGATGTTTTATCCGTTTATCGGTGATTCTGACGTTGCACTTTACGGGGTAGAAGCGGCTGGTGATGGCGTTGAGACTGATAAGCATGCGGCAGCAATTCATGTTGGAAAGACAGGTGTCTTACACGGTGCATTGATGTATTTATTGCAAGATGATAACGGCTTTATACAAGAAGCCCATTCCATTTCAGCAGGTCTCGATTATCCTGGTGTTGGTCCAGAGCATTGTTATTTACATGAAACGGGCCGCGCTACCTACCCTTCCGTAACCGATGAACAAGCATTGCAAGGTGTAAAATTATTATGTGAAACGGAAGGGATTTTACCAGCATTAGAAAGTGCGCATGCGATTTATTATGCTGCGGAGTTTGCGAAAAACCGCCCTGCTGACGAAATCATCGTCGTTTGCTTATCTGGTCGTGGCGATAAAGATGTACACACGTTAATGGACAAGTTTGGAGGAGATAAAGCATGACGTTACAGCAAGCAATCGAACAGGTTTTAGTAGCAGGAGATAAAGCGTTCGTACCATATATAATGGCTGGTGATGGTGGACTTGAAACATTACAGCCAACAATACTAAAACTTCAGCAATTAGGTGTAACAGCCATTGAAATCGGTATTCCATTTACCGATCCGGTTGCAGACGGCCCCGTCATCGAACAAGCTGGCGAACGTGCACTTGCATATGGTGTTACATTACGAAAAGTGCTAACAAAACTAACGAGCTTTGCGGATGAAATTACGGTTCCACTTGTTGCAATGACGTATTTAAATCCCATTTTAGCGTATGGTGTGGAACAATTTGCACATGACGCGAAGGCTGCTCATATCCAAGGTTTAATCGTTCCTGATATGCCTTATGAAGAAAGTGCGATTATTCATCCTGCCCTTCAAGCTCAAAACATCGCACTTGTGCAACTCGTTTCATTAACGAGTCCCGCTGAACGTACAAAAAAGTTGGCTAAGGCAAGTGAAGGGTTTATCTATGCCGTGACAGTAAACGGGATTACTGGAGAGCGTACTAGCTTTGCGGAAGATCTAAAAAATCATTTTGCCCATTTAAAAGCACATAGTGATATCCCTGTTTTAGCAGGCTTCGGTATTTCAACACCCGCGCATGTGAAAAGCTTTGGTGAACTTGCAGACGGTGTTATTGTTGGCAGTAAAATCGTTACAGCACTCGAGCAACAAGATTGGGCAACAATTGAAAAACTCGTTCATGCAGCAAAAAAAGCAGCCGTACTTTAATCTATTTTCCAATTCTTTCGTATGGTACAGTGAAGTTATAAGTAATCGATTGGGGGATGGATTATGAGTATTAAAGATTTCTTCGGCGGTGTATTTTTCATCGGGCTTGCCGGTTATTTTACGTTTATGTTAGTAGACGGGATGTCCGAGCTCTTTGTTGATACGACAACGCTTTGGCAATATTTTGTCGCCTTTTTCCGCGTGGCCCTCATTATTTTCCTTTTCAATTTAGGGTTAACATTAATCAAACGCTTCTTTACAAAAGGAAAAAGTGTAAAAAAAGAGAATGCTTAGGCGTTCTCTTTTTTAGTGTGTTTGTATCGCTTTAGCAAGCAAGCCCACAATCATCATTACTCTTCCATATCTTCAGTTCCACCAAATGCGCCTTTTAAATCCGCATCTTTGATTTTTACATCCGCTTCTTTTAAAAGTTTCGCTTCAATTGTAGCCCATTCAGTTGACGCTACTTTTTGTTTTTTAACCGCAGCTGTAATGTCTTCTTTTTGGTCTTCTAATGACGCATAATCTGCAACCTCTTGTTTTTCAATTAATTGAATAATCTCATAACCTGAAGCTGTTTTTACTGGTTTTGAGACTTCATTCACTTCTAATGCATACGCTGCATCATTAAATGCTGTATCTTTATCCCCTACTGTAAACCAGTCTAACGTACCGCCATTTTCAGCTGTTTCTGTATCGAGGGAGTTTTCTTTAGCAACTGTAGCAAAATCGCTACCTTCTGAAATTGATTCATAAATTTCAGTCGCTTCGTCCTCTGTTTCGACTAAAATATGTCGAACTTTTAATTTATATTTTCCTTGTTCGTAATACGTATTAACTTCTTCATCTGATACTTCTACATCTTCAGAAGCTTTTTGTTGAAGTAGCTGAATTTCAATCGATTTTTTTAAAGATTCTTCTGTATAGCCACTTGATGCTAGCACCGATTCAAATTGATCCCCGTACTGTTCTTTATAGGCATCTAATTGCTCTTGAACTTCGTCATCTGTTACTTTATATTTTTCATTTAGAATTTTTTCAATGACAACTTGCTCTAGTAATTCTTCCCCTGCAAGTTCTTTAATTTGATCGTAAAATTCACCTTTTGTAATGTCACCAATTCCTGTACTTACAACAACGTCATTCTCTGTATTGCCACATGCTACTAAACACAGTGAAGCAGCTAAAGTTAAACCAATAAATGCTTTCTTCATTTTTACACTCCTCCCTTTTATTACGCTGTGAAGTTGCCGTCATAGCTTAACATAACTGCTGATGATACACCTTCGATTTTTGATAAAGTTGAAACAAACGCTGCGTCATCACCTTTTAAACGCACCTCATACGTTGTTTCCATTTCGTAATCGTTCATGACTGATTTTGATTTTAATAAATAACGTTTTGATGATGCTTTTAATAAGTTTTCAATTTCTGTATTTGTTTCTTCATTTTCGAATTTCACAACAACTAAATAAGGGTTTTCCACAACAATTTTGTTTTGGAACACGATAATAACTAAGCCGATAACGATTGAACCGATTACCGCTAATGGAATAAATCCAGCACCACATAAAATACCGACAACAACTGACCAGAATAAGAAGATTAAATCCATTGGGTCTTTAATTGGTGTACGGAAACGAACGATTGATAATGCTCCGACCATCCCAAGTGATAATAGAATGTTTTGGCTAATCCCCATAATGACTAACGCTGTTGCCAATGTCATAACCATTAATGCAATGTTAAATGAGTGTGAATACACAACACCGTTGAAGGTTTTCTTATAAACGAAGTAAATGAATACGCCCAGTAAAAAGGCACTCACTAATCCAATACACGCATCAATTAATGAAAATGATGCTGTTTTTTCTAAAAATTTTGATTTGAAAATGTCATCAAAGTTTGTAATAGTATTTGCAGCTAAAAGCTTAAACATGCAAAATTCCTCCTAATTTTAAATCAGCCATACATACGGCTTAATTGGTATTTTGAATAGGCTTCGTGGCGTGTGTGGATGCCTTGAAGAAGCATTTTAATAACAGTTGGTAAATATTCATCATACTTTACTTCTAAAATAACTTCATTTTTCTCTAACACATCAACCATTGGTAATTTTTTATTGAACATGTCCGTATTGCGTAGGCTTGTTTGCACTTTACAATCAAACGTCACACGGACATTGCCATGCGCATATAAATAGGCCTCTCGTTCATAGTCAACGACATTCATTGGCTTTAAATGATAGAGCTTCATATCTTTATATAAATCTCGGATTAATGAGCGTTCATCGGCTTTCATCCAATCAAAATCGTTCACACGCAAACGTTCAAATTCTTGACGTGTTAGCCTACATTTTGATTTGAATGTTTGGTTATTCCGCTTTGATTTGCGTTCTAAATGAACCACTGCATCGCTTTTATTGTAAATTCGCACACGGTATTTATCGCGATTTAAAAAGCCCTCTTTTTTATCATTCAATACTTTGTTATCGATATTATCGAAATAACAAGAACGAATTAAGTAACGACTATTGGCATTGGCATGTGAATCAAGCTGCATCACATGACGTAGCTTCATGCGTAATATTTGATAATCTACGTATGTAATACCGAATTTCATTTCACTACGTCCGTTTGGATTATAGGAAGTTTGCTTTGACATCACACTCATCCTTTCTTATATTTTCTTTTGCTAATAAACCGTACAGCAAAAATTCCGAGAAGAACGGCACCTAATGAGGCCCCTAAAAGTATCAGTGTTTGTTTGGCTGGTACGGTTGCGACTTCATCTTTTTTGACGTTCATATTGGCTGGATCTCCTCTGCCTCCATTTCCACCAAAACCACCTGGAGCCATTCCATCGTTGCCTCGGCTTTGCTTATCATTCGTTGTGCCTTGCGTGTTTTCTGCACTTTGTTCGTTGTTCATGTTTGGTGGTTGTTGACCATTCATTTTTGGTGGTGCCATGTTTCCTTGCTGACCATTTGTCGCCGTAGAAGCATTGGCATCATCCGTATTTTTACCATTCATTTGTGGCATGTCGTCAAAATCAGGCGTCTCACCATTAAATTCTGGCATATTCTCAAAATCAGGCAATTCTCCGCCCATATCACCAAATCCCGAGTTACCTGCCCCAGATACGCCTTCGATTTCACCGGCAAGCTGTTTTAAAATCGATTCTCTACGTTGTTTCGAAAATTCAGCTAAGCTTTGATTGCCACTAATACCTGCTAAAAATTGCTCAGTTGTCGCGAATTTTGATGGATCTTCATCCACTGCATCGACTAATAAATCACCTAATTTTGATGTGATAGATTGTACATTTTCTTCCGTTAAAATTTCTGTAGCGATTTTTTCTAAATAGCTATCATAAAGTGCACGTGCTTCTTTATCTTCTAAAATGATTTTTAATAATGGGCGTGCATCAACTGTTGTCCCTGAAACAGGTTCTGTAATACTGAAATTAATGTTTGAATCCGTAATGATTTCTGCACTCATCATTAATCCGCCTCGACCGCCATTTGGACGACCATTCATTTGTGGCATATTATTTGCTTGTTCAGTATTTGCTTCTGCTTTATTTGCCTCAGCATCTGTTACTTGATCCACATTTTGATTATTCTCCATTGCTGGTGGTTGCTGCATTTGTCCTGCCGTATCTGTTGGCGGTGTCATTGCATTGCCATTTGCAGGTGCTGCCTTTGCATTTGGGTCAGCTTCATCGGTTTGATTTTCAGTTGCACCTTGTTCAGCGCCAGCAGTATTTGCTTGGTTATCACCGTCCCTATTGCCTTGCGGACCGCCTCCACCAAAGCCGCCGAATGACATGTTATAATCCCACGGAATCACTGAAAATACACCTTTATCGTTTTCATATAGATAATAATTATGTTTAAATGAACCTTGATAACTATCCATACTTACTAACGCTGTATTCAACGCAAAATAGCGAGCAATTTGATCGATATCAAGTGAAGAAGTATCACCCTCACTAATCTCTTTCATCATATTAATGACGTTTGAATTTTTTTTTGCTGTTTTTTTGTTCATTTTTACTTCATTGAAAATGCCAGCATAATCGCTAACGTCATCTGAAACGTAAGCTAAATCACTACCATCGCCTTCAGGTTTGAAAATATAACCTTCTGTTGAACCGAAGTTTGTTGTCGCAAACGTGTCACCTATTTCCTCAACGGCTAACATCAGACCATAATACTCACCGTTCACCATAACTTTTACATAAGAATGGGCTGGTGTTGCAATACCGGTCTGTTCCATCAATTCATACGACACAAAGTCCTTCATTTGCGTTGGATCCGAGATGTTGTTGTTTAAATTGACTTTTTCTAAGCCATAGTACGATTGATTCGAATCATATTGTGCAAAATCAATCTTCAAGCTGTAGCGTTCCGAATCACTGCTTGCTACGCTTGTTAGCGATGAATTTCCTTTCGCTCGGATGCCGATATTGTCGTAAGTTGATCCATTAATTGAAACCGACGCTTCTACATATTCCTCTGCCGTTGGGTCATCTAATATTTTGTTCCAATTGTCATCGCTTACAGTAACTTCGATAAGTCCTACTTCATCTTCTTTAAATAATTTTTCTTTATATTCATAGCCACTTGTTGATTGTTCCACTTGTAATTTATTGAGTGCATATACTGCTCCTATGATCAAACATAGGACGACAACGATTGGTACAACAATCCATCTTGTTCGTACGTTCAAGGTCATTCCTCCTTACACTCCATACTTTAGATGAGAAAAATGAAATGAAAATGAAAAAACGCAGTGAAAATGAAAATTCACTACGTTTCTCAAAATTTTTTTTGTGTAATTGGAAGTTCAATCGTAAAAGTTGTCCCTTCATGAAGCACACTATTGACGGTAATTTCACCGCCATGTAAATCCGTGATGACTTTTGCAATTGATAAGCCAAGCCCTGTACCTGATTTGTTGCGTATTTTATCCGCACGATAAAAGCGTTCAAAAATATGGGGTAAATCTTCTGCGGTAATCCCAATACCAGTGTCCGCTACTTCTACTTTGACATGATTGTCATCTGCTGTTGCGCGCACTGCAATGGATCCTTCATTTGTATAGGTCACTGCGTTTTTCAGTAAAATATATAACAATTCCTCTAGTGAAATTTTATCTGCTTCAATGACTAATTCGTCTGCAACATCAATTTGGAACGACAAATGCTGCACCGTTCTTGCAAAGCGACGTGTACGCTGAATGAGTAAGTTCGACACATCCACTTCTGTTACGTTTAACTCAATTTGATGTTGATCCGATCTTGTTAACGTCAGTAAGCTTGCGAGCATTTCATTCATATAGTTCGCTTCATTTTTCATATCTTCCATACTGTCTTTTGGATAATTGGTACCCTTTTGTTTCATTTGCTCTTCAAATAATTCGAGCGAACTGTAAAGAACCGCAAGTGGTGTCCGCAATTCATGTGAGGCGTTCGCAACAAATTGGCGCTGTTGCTCGTAGGAAGTTTGAATCGGTTTCATCGATTTTTTCGCTAAAAAATAACTTAATACCCCAATGCCAATACTTGATACAATCAATAACGTGATAAGTAAAATGAGGACGTTGCGTAATAGCTTTTCATACATTGTTACGTTTTGTCCCACCGCAATATAACCAAGTGTTTTTCCTTGTATACGCACTACTTGCGTCATAACAAGTAAATTTTCCCCTTTGTATTCATAGCGTTCAAAGTGCTTTGTTTCAACAGGTTGTAAATTTTTTTGCAGTTCCTCATTGAACCCTTCGATGAGCTCTTCGCCATATAAAATTTCTAAATCATTTGAAATGACGTAGAAGAAACTTACTTTATCGACATCTAATTCAAACCGATTCGGTGGCTTCGGCGGTCCGTCGTATACATTAAAAAATTTATCTAGATTATTTGCAGCATAGCTCTCGACCATGTTTTCTTGAATTTTATTTAATATTTGCGCGAATGACACGTAAAACACGGCTAAAAATAACACGAGGAAGATGAAATAACTCGTAGCATTCATCCACGTAAGGCGCATTTTAATTTTTTTAAACATCAGGCATCCCTCAATTTATAGCCAAGTCCTCGAATACTTTGAATATAAGATGACTCATCTTCTACATCAATTTTTTTCCTCACCAATCGTACAAGCGCTGCAAGTGTATTTGTATTGGCGTTATCATCAATGCCCCAAATGTATTCAATCACTTGTTCATGCGTTAACACTTGCCCTTTATTTTCAATTAAATATTCAAGCAGCAAAAATTCATTTTTCGTTAAACTTGCTTCAAAATTATCGATGTATACAGTCCGCTTGTTTTTATTAAGCTTAATTGCACCGACGATAATTTCATCTTCTACAATTTTATTTTTTCGACGAAGTAATGCGCGAACCCTCGCACGAAGTTCCTCCATTTTAAATGGCTTCACCATGTAATCATCTGCGCCGTTATCGAGGCCTTCGATAATATTTTCCGTAGCATCTTTTGCTGTCAGCATTAAAATCCCACCATCAAAGCCTTTACTGCGCGTGTATTTGCACACCTCTATACCGAGCGCACCCGGCATCATCCAGTCGAGTACGAGTAAATCGTAATCGTAATAATCCACGAGGTCCTTCGCCTCTGCACCATCAAATGCCACATCAACCGAATAATAATCGACGTTCAAGATTTTCGAAATATTTCCGCATAGCTTTTTATCATCATCTGCTACTAAAATTCGCATCGTACACACCTTCTTTTTGAGGGAATAAACTTTCCATCATTTTTACATAGTTTTGACCGTTTGAACACAACGGAAAATTTTCATAGGCATGTATATCTTTTGCACATAAAAAAATAGTGAATACAACCTTTTCTCGATTGCATCACTATTCATCTATTAAATCACTTTATTGTCTAAACGAATTTTTAGTTTTTCTAGCATATCTATTGTCATTTTTTCTAAATCATAACTTGCTTTAAAACCCCATTCTTCAATCGCTGCAGATGAGTCTATGGAATTTGGCCAGCTGTTGGCGATAGCTTGGCGAACTGGGTCAACTTCATACGCCATCGTAAATGTTGGAATATGCTTCTTGATTTCAGCTGCAATTTGAGATGGCTCAAAGCTCATCGCTGAAATGTTGAACGCGTTACGGTGAACGAGCTTCGTAGGATCAGCTTCCATTAAATCAACAATTGCCTGAAGTGCATCTGGCATATACATCATATCCATGTACGTATTTTCTGCAATATAGGATGTGTAACGACCTTCTAAGATGGCTTTGTAATAAATGTCCACCGCATAATCCGTCGTACCACCACCAGGAGGCGTTACATACGAGATTAAACCTGGGAAACGCACACCACGTGTATCTAAACCAAAGCGTGTATGGTAGTAATCGCATAATAATTCGCCCGCTACTTTGTTCACGCCGTACATTGTGGTTGGGCGCTGTAGTGTATCTTGTGGTGTATTGTCTTTTGGTGTTGAAGGACCGAATGCACCGATTGAGCTTGGCGTGAAAAATTGCATATCTAATTCACGTGCTACTTCAAGGGCGTTCATTAAACCACCCATATTTAAGTTCCAAGCAAATACCGGATTTTTTTCAGCCGTTGCAGATAATAAGGCGGCCATGTGAATCATTGTATCCGCACCGAAATCGTTTGCTAATGCATGCATACGTTTGCCATCTGTTACGTCTAATACTTCAAACGGCCCCTCATGCTGATCAATCTTACGAATATCTGTGGCTAATACATTATCAACGCCATAAGTATGACGTAATTTTTCTACTAATTCCGAACCAATTTGACCTAAAGCTCCGGTCACCATAATTTTTTTCACGATGATGCCTCCTTATCGTCGGTAAGTTTTTCTCACCTACCAAAACAATTGTCCTCTGTAAAAATACATTTATTTTTGAATAAACCATTGATTTAAAACACTTTTCATGAAAACTATTATATTGTGTTCTTTTATAAAATACAATGCTTTATCGATATTCTTTTTCAGTGAGACATTTGTACACGTGAAATATTCGAATAGCGGAATTTTTCTATCAATTAACCCCTTTTTAAGAATAAGAAAATTTACTCATCCATTACGGCATCACAAAGAACCTCAAATAAGAACTTCCCCCCATTTTCGAGTTGAATATATTTTTCATTTACATTCATTTTTTGAATTATGCCGCATACATGATAAATCTCCGTTTCCTCCCACACTTTTAAAGTAATTGGTCGACGCTCGTTGTACGCACGCTGTAAATTTGTATTCAATTGTTCGACTTGTGCTTCATCTAATTGTGGTTTTATTACAAGCTGGTCTTCTTCTTGCCATTCACGTAATAGCTTCACATGCTCTGGAAGCATCATGGCAGTCCATTTAATCGTCCCACGGTCTTTATTCATCCTTGATCCCTCCTTACTTTTTGTGTCCACCTAGTAACGAAGCACGTGTAATAGCTGTTCCCGCTTCTGTGTAGGAAACGGCCCGCAATAATGCCGTTGTGCCATATTTTGTACGCAATTGATCCATCGTTTCACCGAGCTTACGATTACGCCACCTTGCTTCATCAAAAAGACTGAGTTGCATTGAATATTCGCTTTCAATATTGCTCAGTGTTACCGTCAATTTGCGTGCCGGACGCTCCGTATAAAATTCATCAAGCAGTTCTTTACATACATGAAAAATTTTCAACGTATCATTTGTCGGTTCATCGATTGTACGCGCGTGATGAAAACCCCCACCAAATGCATCTTTACTGTAGCTAAGTCCAAGTGAAATCGTACGGCCTATTTTTCTTGCCTCCCGCGCACGTCTTGCCACGTCTTCACACATTTCGAGGAGCACGACTAATATTTCTTGGCGACTACGGTAATCCCGCATAAGCATTTGCCCTTTTCCAAAGCTAATCTGCCCCTGCATGATTGGTGTCCCTACTGTTGAATGGTCAATTCCCCAGGCATGATAATAAAGCTGATTGCCCATGACGCCAAAGCGCTTTTCTAGTAATTCGAGGTCAGCATGTGCTAAATCATAAACAGAATAAATCCCCATATGTTGCAGGGTTTTCTCTGTTCGGCGTCCAATGCCCCATACGTCCGTTAGCTGTGTAACTGGCCATAATTTTGTCGGTACATCATCATATGTCCATTTTGCAAAACCTGTTTTTTTCGCCTCAATATCAAGTGCAAGTTTAGCTAAAAGCATATTCGGTCCAAAGCCAACTGCACTTTGAATATCAAATTGTCGATAAATTTGATCTCGAATCCGTTCAGCTGTTTGTTCTGGAGGTCCCCATAATTTTTCCGTACCTGTCAAATCGATAAAACTTTCATCGACGCTATACACATGAATCGCTTCCTTTGGGACAAAATCATTGAGTAATCGTGTAATTTCCATCGACATACGAATAAAAAAAGACATACGTGGTTCAAATAAGCGAATATCGGGATGCGGTGGAATCTCATAAAGTCTCGAACCCGTTCGAATATTAAAACGCTTTTTCATCGGTGGTGACGCTGCCAATACCACACTGCCCTTTTGTTGAAAATTACCGACGATAGCCATCGGAACTTCCATGACATCCAAATTTTCAATAGATGCAATACAACTTGCATAAAAACTACGCATATCCACACAAATCATGGAACGCTGTTTTGCATTTTCATACATTAAAGGTTCACCTCATTCAAACGAACATTTGTTCTTATTTTAAAGTGAGACGGATGAGACTGCAAGTGGGAAGTAATGGATTTAATGAGTATTGGGGAGCCTGTAAGCCAATAGTGCGGATGTTTAAGTCCCCTGTAATTAAGAAAAGGAAAACAATCGTCTGAGTAATCAGCGGTTGTTTTCCTTTTTGTGTATAAAACTAAATAGTCTCTAGCGCTTAATCGGTGTTAAGCCGTGGATGCTTAGTGGTTATTTAACATCCCTTATGAACAAATTGATGTTCTAATAAATACATAAAGAGAGCACAATTCATTCCATGGTTGAATTTGTTGATGGTTCAATTATTGCTCAATTAGGAGTACCCGACAGTCTTTATGAGTAAGCCTCATAATAACAAGTTTTTTATAGCCTTTTCAAATGCTTCTCCGCTCACATAAAATGCTATTAAAACTAGAATGTCAACACAAGACCATACAAACTTTAAGGACTGCTGCTTAACTTCAGTTGGCGTAAGATATTCAAGTCAACCCAATTTACGTAATCCCAAAATTCAAGATCGAGCAGTTCAAGGAAGAGGAAAGTTTTCTGGTAAACAATTTTGAAGCTCTTATATGTCGTTCAGCCATGGCATTATCATGGGGACATCTTTTAGCGCACTTAGCGACCGTTCTTGAGCTTTCCTTGTCATTTATATATCGTTGAACCGTGATGTAATAATATCACTAAACAGCCATTGTAGTTTTATAAGAATGCTAAGAGGTTTTCTTATGAAATTCTACAAAGTCTATGAGAAAAAGAGGCATCCTAATGAAAGGATGCCTCTTTTTAATGGTTAAATCATTAAAAATTAAAGTTTTACGATGTTTGTAGCTTGTGGGCCACGTTGACCATCTTCAACTTCGAATTCAACTTTTTGACCTTCGTCTAAAGATTTGAAACCGTCGCCTTGGATAGCTGAGAAGTGAGCGAATACGTCGTTTCCGCCTTCAACTTCGATAAAACCAAAACCTTTTTCTGCATTAAACCATTTTACTGTACCTTGTGTCATTTAAATGACCTCCGTTATTCGTATTTAATAAGATCACATTTTCTCAAACGAAAAAAATTCACATATTACAAAAAGTACCAACCAAAACACGTATACTCTTTGTAATAGGTGAATTTATTGTTATTTTGTAACTATCTTATTACATTTAGTATACATTAAAAATTTGCATTTGTCCAGGGGTTTTTCTGATTTGGCTTCGACAATAATTCACTACAAAGTATTTCAAAATCCATTGTGTGCAATGTTACACGATATCTATTTTAAACATTCAATAAAAAAACATCCATTTTCAGGATGTTAATAATTTAATTTATGCTGTTGTAATAAACAATTATGTAGCGCTGCAATTGTTACAACGGCAATTATTTCTGCGTTTGCTTTAATATCTTTTTTATCTTGAAAAGAAAATTCATTACCTAACATGTCAAAATCATAATTCATTTTTTCTAAATCGACATCAATATTATGAGAATAAATATTACGCCAGGAGTTCAGCAAAAATAAGTTGTTGTATAACCCTTCCTCAATCCAGCCCATATTATAAACAAAGTAAATTTGAGTGACGAAGTTAGCTTTTTTTAATGGATGATAATCGCTACTCTTCCATTGTAAAACTTTCTCACTTCTTTTCCCCTTTACTTCAATTAACTTATTTACTGCTTTTTCACAATATAAATGGATCACGATTAGCTTTGATATCGGATCATCGATACCCATAAATTTTTCTAAAAATTGCTCCCCTGTAACTTTAGACATTTATATCCATTCCACTCCATTCATAATATAAAATTAATTTCGCTTGCAATACACATATTACCAGGGAAATAGTTACGAATTATTCAAAGCACTATTCTAGTATCCGCCAAAACTTAACGACCCATACACATTATTTACAGGTGATTCATTTAATCATACCAGGTAGAAACTACACATTATAAAAATCTCGATATAACTCCGCTAAGTTTCGCTTAATCGGATTCACGGATTGAATTTGCACATCATTTTTTAGTAACCATTGAAGATATTTTTCGATAGCGTAGGTTGCATCTGTAATTAGTCGATTTTCGTTTATTTGGAAAGGTAGATGACTTTCTATCATTAATTGAGCTAAATCGCCATTATAGGCGTACTTAATCTCATAGGGTACATCCATATTTGATACAAGATTATTTGTGAATAGCTTCCCATCTTTAATAAACCAAATAGTATCCGTCAAATCTTCTAGTATATCTAAGTTATGTGTTGAAATAACAATACTAATCCCTTGTGCATTGAGCGTGTGAATTAATTGTTTTAATTCAATGATGCTCGTTGGATCAAGCCCATTAAAGGGCTCATCCATTAAAATGATAAGTGGTTTTGTTAGGATACTTAACGCAATAAATAAATGTTGGCGCATCCCGTAAGAGTAGGATTTAACAGGCTGATTTACATATGAGCGAATACCAATTAAATCAATAACATCCTCTATTTCTTGATGTGATAAATGATAAATGTTCGCAACAAAAGACAGATGATCATAACCAGTTAACTGCATATATAAGTAATTATCACTTGGCAAAAAAGAAATATTTCTAAAAAATTCAGGGTCGTTATTAGAAATATTATTGATTTGAATAGAGCCACTTTTAATCTCTTCTAAACCTAATATAGAGCGCATTAAAGTAGACTTTCCAGCACCATTAGGCCCGACAAGACCGATAATTTCTCCTGCATTGATAGTAAAAGAGATATTTTGAAGGACCAACTTATTTTTATACTTTTTTTCTAGTTGATTAACTTGTAATACCATTATGATGTCACCTTCCTTTTAAATAAAAATCCTATACAAAACAATAGACTGCCGCTTATTAGTAAAATGACCGTGCCATTTAGGAAATTCACTTTCCCATTATTTGCTTCAATAGATTTCCACCCATCGACAATATTCCATGTATCGAAATAAACAAATGGATTATAAATACTACTGTTTATTTCAATATAATGATTTCCTAAAGAATAGCCAGCAATTACGATGATGAATGTAACAACAATGACTGTATAATGGTTTTTCAGCAATTTCCCAATAAAACTGAACAAACTATTCAAAAAGAAAATTTGTGTGAAAATAAGAACGCCGCTTTTGACAATAAGCGTTGCTAAATTTTCGAAATAAAAATAAGCATTGTTCGCAGTTGAAAAGAAATAGTATTCCTCTATCCGATCCGTAGCATAAATTAAAACAGGATAATGCGCTTCACCTATGCCCCCCATCAGTGTTGCAATAAGAAACATAAGCCCCCCGCTTATAAGTAGTAAACTATAGGCAATCATTAGATTATACGTCCATTTCGTACTATAAATCGATTGAAAGCGAATCGGCAAGGTGACTAAAAAGTTAATAGATGGCGTTGGTCTGTGTTCTTCAGAAATCGTTGTCCAAAGTAGCAATACAAAGAGTAGTAATACAACGAACATCACGTTCCAATCTAAATATTTGTAAACAGCAAACAAGCTACTGTTGTCATATTTCGTATTGCGTTCTTGGATCTGCTTTAATATTTTATAATGCTCGTTACTAATCGCCTGACTAGGATTATCAAAATTAGATATCCATTCATGTCCAAGTGGCCAAGGTGTAATCTCTTTGTCATCTAATAGATTTTGTTGCTCTTCTGATGCCATTACAGTAACAGTCCAAGCTGTGTTATTCATATCCTTGTATGACCCAGAATCGAACGACTGCATTGCTTTTCTATAAGTTTCAGAAAAGTCTTTTGAATGAATTTCATCCTTTAGGTTTTCTAATAATTCATATCGATTGTCCAAATGTTTGAGTGCATTTGCATGGATATTCCCATCTTCTAGCTCTGTACCATCATTCAATCGTTGCATTTCCTTTTCCAATTCAAATTCGGCTGCGATTAGTTCCCACTGTGTTCGGAGTTCGAGTGTTGTTTTTTGATCACTTTCAATTATTTTTAATGCTTTCGTAGGAATGGTTTGGAACTGTTGATTCACTACAGCCACTGTACCCCCAATACTTCCGAATAACAGAAGAAGTGTAAAAAGGATATGATCTTTACGCTTCTTTTTTACATGCTCTAATTGGAGAAGCTTGAATTTCCCTTTCAATTGATACTGTTTTTTTGTTGTATGATATTGTGGCAATTTGAGCGTAATATTTTTCGTTCGAATGACGAAGTAGGAAATGATGAAACAGATAATAAGTAGGAATAGCATGACGACTAAATAGAGTACAAAACGATTTGTAGGTAATAAGTGCGATTCATAGGAGACAATTAAGTGAATCGGATTGGCCATTTGAAATCCAGCTTTTAATGAAATCATGTAGCTAATTAAAACTGGCAAACTAATAAGTGAAAACAGTATGCCTAACGAAGCGTGCAGCTTAAATAAGCAAATCATAATAAGCAATAGAATTGTAATAAAGATGCCCCAGCCTATCGGAATAAAGACGAGCCATTTCCATACAGGCACCAAAATGATTTCGGAATTCACAGCTATTTCTAGAGGATAAAAAATTGTATTGATATTTCCAGTTAATAATGGGGGTAGTAATGACAAGAAGCATACGCTGAAAATGTATAAGAATACAATCCGTAATAAAGGAACGAAGTAGCCATAATAAATGGCTCCATTAGACAATGAATTCATTTTAAAGAAGTCAAATATCCGATTTTCTTTATCCGACATATATCTATAGCAAAAAATAAGTAAAATGAGAAATGCCGTAATTGGGCTGAATAAGATTTGGAATAATTGCTTAGTAAATAAGGCCGTTTTAAATGGTGTAATTTGTTCTGAATAAGATAAATTATGTTCGAGTAGTGCTTCCGCTTTAAGTCTCTCAACTTTTACAGTATTTTTACTGAGATAAGGGATAGGTTTGAAAGTTGTGTATTTTTCGTATTCATTTAAGTATGCAAGCTGTTCAGTAGCAATCTGTAAATTCCCATCATTAAATTTATTTAAAATCTCTTTTACATATTGTTCTTTTAGCAACAGGCTATCCAATGATCGCTGTTCTTCTGACGTGAGACCGATAACGCGTTCTTTCGTTAATGTACTGTTAATTAAAAGATGTACCGTTTCTTTTCGGTTATTGAATGTTTCCTTTAACTCTTGTTGTGTTACACCTGATTGAGTACTATTAATAGCGAGTAGCGTAACAACGAGAAGACCGATGGCAACTGGTAATAATAAAAGATACTTACTTTTTAACCAACCCTTCATAAGAAAATGGATAACTTCTTTCATTCGTCTCCCTCCAATACCTATACCCTAGGATATTTATAAAAGCTCTTTAGGTTTATCAGCAACTTTTTCAACTGTTCAAGCAGCCCTCCTTTTTATCATTTTCACAAATATTCCGACAAAAAGGTTATAATATGCCTAAAAGAATAATTTGGTGATTATATGAATAATTATGGCAAAGTTATAAAAGAGATTCGAGTTGGAAAAGGCTTTTCACAACAATATGTATGTGAAAAAACATGTACACAAGGCAACTATTCAAAATTTGAAAAGGGAGAAAATAGAGAAATAAAAGTCTCTATATTGAATGACTTTTTAGAGCGATTAGAGATGTCATTTGAGGAATTCAATTACGTAAGCAACAATTATGAAATGCAGGATCGACAAAAGATATTACATCAGTTTTATAATCAAACATATAATTCTGAGAGCGCTTTATATAAATTGAAACATGATTGTGGTGTTTATTTACTAAAAAATCCTAAAGACAATTTATTAACAAACATTAATACCGTTCTAGAGGGTATGATCATTCTAGCAAAATCAAGTGATTTCATACGAGCTTCTGAAATATTATCTTCTATTTGGGAGAATCTATCTCACAGAAATACATTATACTTATCCGATATTTATTTACTGAATGCTATTTTATTTGTTTTTCCGAATAATACTGCAACCAAAATAAAAGAATTTGCTTTTCGTCATATTGATAAATATAAAGGTTTTCAAAACATAAACAAATTAAAAATTAACTTTTTAATCAATCTTTCGCTTATTAATATAAAAGAAAAGGACTTTGAAACTGCACTAAGTCTAATAAATGATGCAATCGAGAAATGTAAAACGGAGCAACTTTTTATCAATCTTTCTATCTGTTACGTGCGAAAAGGCATTTGCTTATACAATGTAAAGAATGATGATGAATGTTTTATTGAAAAAGGATTAACTATTCTAAAGCAATTAGAACAAGAGGAACTAATAAACATTTTGGAGAAAGAGATTACAAACTATTTACTAGATTAGTTTGTAAAATCTTGTACCGGGTGCACATCTAATATTTTTATTTTCCATCACCGTTGGAATTATAATTCTGATTTTAAAAATGGCGTTATAACTGCATTTCATGATGAACAAGATGCAGTGGATTTTTACCATCAAGTAGCTAGAGAAACTAATGTTCCGTAAATTAGTAACCAATTCAGTTCAAATGCTTCAGACGAACAAAATCATGCTGTTTGGTTTTTATTTTTTATGAACCATTATTAAATATTTTATAAAAGTAGAGCCATGTCATTGACAATTCACTACAATTTATCATGATTACGTCTAAATACCCCTCCCATCCTTGCACAAAAAAATCAGCTCAACGAAATCTAATCATTCGTTAAGCTAATTCCACTATTTCTAATTATTGGATTTCGTTAACCCAGTGCACTTACAATACATCCCTGCCTTTATGAAACTTGACAATGTATTTATTCTGCCGTGTGTAAACGTCCATGTCTCCAGCTGCAAATTAAAAGAGCAGATGGTGAACAAGCTATGCTTGAAATCCTGAGTTTTCTGATTTAGCGTGGTCATCTAAGCTATTTTTTTTGTAGATCATAAAAGCTATTACTATAACAAAAATGGAAATGCACACTTTAAATATATTGCTGTGGTTTGTACCTGCAGAAATATAGTCAATTTCCATGGCATATAGACCTCCATTCATGATAGCATGGATGATAATTGCCAATCCACATAGCCATTTCAGACGATGTATTCTGGATGCCGTATAGTCCATGATAGACAGCCCGAATAGCGCCATATTCGACAGGAGCACTATACAAAGAGATATTAGGAATTGATTTGCGGAGTATTCAATCGATATGATGATAGATATATCATATATTAGGTGCAACCCAGATCTTCCAACCCCGAACAGCAAAGGTGCTTTCCAACCAGTCCATGTCTTTAACTGATGATTAAACACATAATAATATCCTACTTCTTCACATATTCCTTGTACCAATCCTACAAATATGCAAAGAAGTAGTGGAGAAGATAGCAAAAATTGACTTGCGGGCCAATCCATCGCGATAAATAGGGCTTGAATCCCATTTGACAAAATCAATCCGAAAATGATCAAAGAAATTGCTCCAAGTAAAATCGGATACCTATTCTTATATTTCATACTGTTCATTAGAAATTTCCGTTCCTTGAATTTTATTTTGCTTATCCAACGTAATTGAACAATTCATAAAAATGTAAACAATATATTAAGAATAACAAATACCACCAAATTATGCGATACGTAAATCTTAACAGCATCTCTTCCATTAATTAGTCCCTTTCGAACTCTGTCGAAGCCATAACGCTAAAGATTTTACCTATAAACCCATTATATCTTGGAGCTTAACTTAATCCTAAACAACCATTGACAGAGCTAACACCAACAATCTTAGCTCGCTTCATTCATAAAATAATAGTAAAAGCAGACGGCCAATTAGAGGTGCATTATCGCACTTTTATACCGTCTGCTTTTTATGTTTCAACTAGATATCCCCAATATCCTCCAATCAGTTAACCCTTTATACTACTTCATAATAGCATGTACTCATTCATCAAATGATTATTTGTAAAAATATAAGCTATATTAGGTGAAATTACAATTCTGATATTGAACTGTTATATTCCCCATAAAACACCAGTGTAACAAAACTTATTTTATAGTAATATATAACTTTGATGGAAAAGGAGAGGTTTTATGGCTACAACATTCGCACTAATATTTGCGATTACTTTTTTTGCTTTATTTGTACTAATTCCTATTGCTATTTTTAGCAAAAAGAAAAACCCAGACAAAAGTAAGAAGTTTTTCAAATACACAAAAATTTCTGCTACTATTACAATCGTTTCATTTATTTTATTCGGTATTTTTGACGATACTGAACCAACTAATGACTCTAAAAAAAGTGAAACTATTAAACCTGTAGAAAAAGAAACTACAGGAGAAAAAGCTACACATGAGGCTAAAGAGAAAGCTGAAGCTGATCAAAAGGCTAAGGAAGAATCTGTGGCTGCCCAAAAAGCTAAGGAAAAAGCTGAAGCAAAATCCAATAAAGCTGCCGAAAAGCTTGCGGCTGAAAAAGAATACTATTTAAAAGAAATTAAAACAAAAGTAGATGTTCAAATGGGTATGTATGATGCTGCTTGGTCTGAAATTTGGCAACCAACATTTGAGGGTATTAGCAACAGTACTGTAGATGTCTATACTGCATATAGCAATATGAAAATTGTTGAACAACGTTACGATACTTTATACACTTCTATTGGAGCAATCGAAAATGATAGTTTATCAAAAGAAAATGCAAAACTATTCGAAGACTTTAAAACTAGCATGAAAAACGCTGCCCTTATGCGTAAAGAAGCTGCTAAAAAAGCTCGTAAAATGTTCGATAAAGGCGATTATAGTCCTTCAAAATTCGATAAAGTGAAATCAGATGTTACTTACGCTGATAACGAAATGATGCAAGCAGTTATTGCTTTAACATCATTAGAAAATAAATTAGGCGTAGAAAGAAATCAATAAAATTATAGCTTTGGCTAGTTATATTTACGCGATTTAATATGACTATATAAATTAATCAGGAGGCGCATCAATGGAAAAATATGTTGAACAATTAAAAAATTTAGTTACACGAATCAAAACTCTTAAAGGCTCTATAGCAACCGAAGAAGCAACAAAGACCGCAATTGTAATGCC
>JAZUES010000269.1:0-6027 GCA_045640265.1 Solibacillus sp. | reverse complement strand
TTATCTGTTGAAATTAAATATTACTATTTAGGGGGTATCGAATGAAAAAGCTATTGATAGTTGCGGTAGTAATTGCAATACTTGCTCCGTTTTGTACAATAGAAATTAAAAAACAATTATATGAAAAAAAGGTGGAAAATTATTTAATTGAAAATAAGTCTTATCAGAAAGAGGAAATAGAATCCATTAAAGTGAATTGGCACTTAGCAGGTCTTCCGAGTTATTGGGTAAATGTTATTTACTCAGATGAGCCAAATATTGTCTATATTTACTTCGTTCATAATAAGGGTAAAGTACGTCAATTTGAATATTACACGATTGATGGAACGAACCTTTCGGCAGAACAATTAAAGCATTTTGAGCCTTATGAATAAACCTAAAATTGTTTCGCTATTATGTATCAACATACAAAGATTATTTTTCGTTTGTTATTTCTCCTAATAACTTAAATAAACCACTATCATTAGAAAATTTATAATACCTATGATTACTATCATTATCATCTTCATAGACAAAAATTAGTATTTTTTTAGTTGAATCAAGATATAACTCATAACGTTTATCCAATGTAATATTGACACGATAATTGTAATCAACAAAGGTTGAATCTGATAATATTTCAAACTTAGAATTCTCAAGGGCTTTTAAAATTGCAGTTTTTTCAACATCTGACAGCTTAAGTTTTGTAAGAGGTTCTTCTTTTTCATTTTCTATTTTGTAACCGTCAATATCTGCATTTTTTGAATAAAAATCTACATCATTAAAAACCTCATCGCTGGCTAATGTATCGCTTTTAAAAGCAAAGAAAGCTACGAAGAAAGCTATGACAAACAATACGCCTATACCATATGCTATCGTTTTTTTACTTTTGACTTTAGTATTCATTTGGCACCTCGTTTTCCTTTATATGTAAACTATATATATTCAGAAGTGATTTTTCAATAAAAAATCAACTCTCGACTAAGTAATCTCTAAAGTGGGAGTTGATTTTAACAATCTTTATTTATAGTTATCAGACTTAATTAGAAGAATTCACGCTAATTGCATTGGAACGCTTTTTCTAATTAATCCGTGGCATTCGAAATATTCCAAGCTGCTTTCTGTGTTTTGGGTTCTTTCTCATATGGATGGTCGTGCTGGGCGATAATGAAAATCGCGCCTTGCTCGATGCCGTGACCGTAATGGACAATTTCCTCAGAAGATAAATTCCTATTACGTAAGCAAACTTCATAGACATTTTGCTGCAAGACGACACTTAAGATTTGATCCACTAAATTACCTGCTTGATGAATTTGAAGATCTGTATACATTTTCAACGACTGTATTGGGCGGATGTCTTTAGCGAAAAGGTGAATTTCAAACTCTGAAAAGCCGTGCCCACGAATGCTATTTAATTTTTGAGTGGCTTCCTCTACAGAGTAGACCAATGCAATTTCACGTCGATATTCCATCCTTCTCACATCCTTTTTATGTATTTTTACTCATTTTAATAGATTTCATTCGAATAGTGTAGTTTTTCAATAATTTAGTACCAAATTTTTCAAATTCTATCCTGTATAATATGATTAAAAGAAGTTCAAATAGAACAAGTGGAGGGTGTTTGATGTTTCTAAAATCAGTCAGATTAGTAAAAGATCAAATTTATGATTATAGACAGTATCCATTTTCAATACCATTCGTGCGCTCTATGGATGAGCTTGATTTAGATGCACCCGTTACATTTTTTGTCGGTGAAAATGGAGCAGGTAAATCAACTTTGCTAGAAGCTATTGCAGATCAAATCGGTTTCAATCCAGCAGGCGGCAGTACACAAAATTACAAGGCATATGATGTGGATCAGTCGGAATCAGCACTCGGAGACTATGTGAAATTATCGTGGTGGCCGAAAGTAACGAATGGCTTTTTCCTACGTGCAGAAACCTTTTATCAGTTTGCTTCACATTTAGATGACACTGATATGAACGGGTATAGAGCTTATGGTGGGAAGTCACTACACCACCAATCTCACGGGGAATCGTTTTTCTCGTTATTCCAACACCGCTTCAATGAACAAGCAATCTATTTATTAGACGAGCCAGAAGCTGCACTGTCACCTACAAGACAACTTGCATTTTTAACATTAATCAATGACTTAGTGAAAAAAGGCAATGTACAATTTATCATTGCGACGCATTCTCCGATATTACTTGGATTTCCAGATGCAGTCATCTACCAGTTTGATGAGCTAGGAATTGAACCGATTGAATACGAGCAAACCGAGCATGTCCAAGTAACATCCTACTTTTTGCGGCACCGAGAAAAAATGCTGAAGGAACTGTTTAAGGATGATGATGAGGAATTTTGTAACTTTTATAACTAAAAACTAATAAATAAAGAAAGCAAAGGGGGGCATAGGGTGAAAAAATTCATTTTTATTTGTGCGTTTTGTTTTCTACTAGTTGGGTGTAATGAGCAAGGAAAGTCAGATACAATGTTAAATACAGCAGACATTCATTTTGATGTTGCATATAATTTAGAGCAGCAAAAAAGCATGAACCTATATATTGAAGAATATGAATACGGTCATTTAAAAGAAGACCGCTTGATGAATTTCGGAAAAGAAGTAACGGGAAAAGGAAAGTTAGAGCTTGCAGTATTTCGCTTAGGAAATCCAGACGATGAATTATTTTTTGTCGGCGCGATCAACGAAGGGAAAAACAGTGCATCTGCACGATTGGTCACCCCTACACCAGCCATAGCTTGGGTTACAAGTAATACGAACTTCAACAAGTTGACAAAGGATACAACCGAGATTATCGGGGCAATTGGCTTTTTTGACGAACAATCGACACCGATGAGTTTGCAAATCGACCCGGCACGCGGAGAGTTTGTTGCCAATTATGAAAAAATAAAAACGGTCTATGTGGTCGTCGTGGATGTGCGTTAAAATGGACGTGCAATGTCCTGTATTGCTTAGACAGTTATGAATATTCAGTATAAACTAAGTATAAAAGGAGGCGGAGCAGATGGAATGGCAGCAATTACAACAACAATCTGAAAATTATAAACTCCAATTATTAGAAGTGGAGAAATTAAATAAAAAGAAAACAACAGTGGAACGCTTAATACAGCATGCCGAGCGTGAAATTACTCATTTTAACCAAGAGTTAGAAGCAGATAGGAAAAGCTTAAATAAATTAGAGGCATTTTCATTTGTTAATTTATTTCGTGAATGGTCAGGGAAGAAAGATGAACTCATTGAACAAAATTTAGACCGCGTTGCCGTGACGGAGCTAAAGCTTGTCGAATCACAGCTTACGCTTGAAGATTTACAGGATGATTTAATCGATATCGTTCATAGGATAAATGCCATTAATGAAGCGTTTGTCGTGAAGGAATTAGAAGGTCTGAATCAAAAGAAACAGCTTTATATTATGCAGCATGCACCGCACTTAGCTGAAAAACTAACGCAAATTGCAGAACAAGAGCTATTATATAAACAATTAATCGTAGAAATTCACGAGGCCATTGAAGCTGGAGCTAAAGCGTTAAGTACATTGACTGATGCAGGTGAAGCACTTCATCAAGCGTCAAACTATTCAACATGGGATACGTTTTTAGGTGGTGGCTTTATTGCAACGGCTTTAAAGCATGAAAAATTAGACGAATCCAATAGCCAACTCCACTTAGCTCAAATTGCCTTACAACGCTTTAGCAATGAATTGTTAGACGTAAAAGATATGCGAAGTGATACGATTAAAATTGATACGGACGGCTTAGTGAAATTTACTGATTACTTCTTTGATAATATTTTTACAGATTGGTCAATTCATTCGAAAATTTCAACATCAATGAACCAAATATCTCGCGTGCAAGATGATGTCAGTAATACGATTCAACAATTAGAAAACAAGCTGACGCTTACACTACGTAAACAGGCGGAATTATTACGTGAAAAAGAAGAAATTTTGAGTGCAGATGGTCAATCATTGTTTTTTCAAAAATAGAGGCGTACAATAGAGAAAACCTATATATCAGTAGGGTTCAACAACAAATAGTACCGCCTAGTTAAGCTAGGAAATTGAGTATCTTGGTACGTTAAAAGGAGATTTTTTTAATGAGTCGCTTAGTAGAAGAATTTTTAGAATTAGTTCAAATTGATTCTGAAACAAAACATGAAGAAGTTATTGCCCCAATTTTAGTGAAAAAATTAGAAAATATGGGCTTTGACGTATTCCAAGATGATGCACATACACGTAACGGTCACGGCGCCGGTAATATTATTGCAACATTAAAAGGTGACGATTCTATCGAGCCAATCTACTTCACTGTACATATGGATACAGTTGTACCTGGTAATGGCATTAAACCAGAAATCCGTGAAGACGGCTACATTTGTTCAGATGGTACAACAATTTTAGGTGCAGACGATAAAGCCGGTATGGCAGCAATATTTGAAATGGCGCGTCGCATTAAAGAAAAAAATATTAAGCATGGTACAATCCAATTTATTATTACTGCTGGTGAAGAAAGTGGCTTAAAAGGTGCCAAAGAATTAGACCCTTCTAAAATTATCGCAAAATACGGTTTTGCTGTAGATAGTGATGGCAAAGTAGGCGGCATTGTAGTAGCAGCGCCATTCCAAGCAAAAGTGAATGTTAAAGTATTTGGTAAAACAGCACATGCTGGTGTTGCACCTGAAAAAGGGATTTCAGCCATTACAGTAGCGGCAAAAGCGGTTGCACAAATGAAACTTGGTCGTTTAGACGAAGAAACAACAGCTAATATTGGTCGTTTTGAAGGCGGTAAAGCAACAAATATCGTATGTGATGAAGTGACAATTTTTGCAGAAGCGCGTTCTATCGATAAAGCAAAATTAGATGCACAAACAACACATATGAAAGAAACATTCGAACGTGTAGCTTCTGAATACGGTGCACGTGCTGAAGTGGAAGTAGTACTTGCATACCCAGGATTCCGCGTTACCGAAAAAGATAAAGTCGTACAAGTGGCACAAGCAGCAGCAAAAGCAATCGGTCGTACACCACAGCTAGGCATTTCAGGTGGTGGTAGTGATGCAAATGTCATCGCTGGCTTTGGTATTCCAACAGTCAATTTATCAGTTGGTTACGAAGATATTCATACTACAAGCGAAAGAATACCTGTTGAAGAATTAGAAAAATTAGCAGATTTATTAGAAGAAATTATTAATCAAACATCTAAATAAGAGGTGACGTATGGGATTTGAAAAAGCGGTCGTTTTTGCATGTGGAAATGAAAATTACGCAGTACCAGTGGATCAAGTTGTATCGATTGAAAAGCCAGAGCACGTAACACCAATACCACATTTACCAAATTATTTATTAGGTTTTACACGTATTCGTGGCGAGCTGACACCCGTCATAGATTTCGAACGAATTTTATACAATCGTCCAACGAGTACCAATACTTCAAAAGTGATTGTATTATCAACAGATGTAGTCAATTATGGGTTACTTGTTGGGGACGCAAAAGAAATTTTAGATTTCGATGAAAGTGTATTAAAACAATTAGGCTTAGTGAACTATGAAAAAACAAAATATTTCACAGCCGTTGCCAATTTGGAAGACCGTATGATTTCATGCGTGGATCCAAATATTTTAGTTAATTCATTAGAAGGCATTCGTGAAATCATTACTTATTTACACAAAATGCTGGAAAATGAAGCGGAACAAACAAATGCATAATCGTGTAGCGGTATCGAGAATATTCGGTACCGCTATTTCTTTTTATTTGGCCCATCAACATAAGTTGGGAAGATGATTAGGGATTCCTTTTTAATCGAGTCCTTTCTGCTACGCTACGTGGGACGCTTTCCTGGAGCCACACTTAATGCCTAAGGAATCGCCCCCTGTGCTTCGCGTCACTCCATTTTGGAATAAAAATCAACCCCAAGTTTCGGTGATGAACCTTTTATTTTCCACCGTCATTTAAGTGTTTGAATCGATTTATCGAAATAGTAAAACTACTTTGGTATACTAAATAGGCAGTATGAAGATACATAATGGA
>JAZUES010000268.1:0-6061 GCA_045640265.1 Solibacillus sp. | reverse complement strand
AATAATGCCATCTCCGCGACAAGCTTCACAGCGACCGCCCTTTACATTGAATGAAAAACGGCCTTTTTTATAGCCGCGCACTTTCGCTTCATTCGTCATAGCAAATACGTCACGAATATCATCGAACACACCAATATAGGTCGCTGGATTTGAACGTGGGGTACGCCCAATTGGAGATTGATCGACATCTATCACTTTTTCCAGCTGTTCGATGCCTTCAATTGATTTATGCGCACCTGGTTTTACTTTCGAACGATTTAATTTCGATGCGAGTGATTTATATAATATTTCATTTACTAAAGTTGACTTACCAGAACCTGAAACCCCTGTTACGGCAATAAATTGACCTAGTGGAATATCCACATTGACGTTTTTTAAATTGTTTTCTGAAGCACCTTTAATTGTCAATTTACGACCATCAGATTTACGACGTTCGAGTGGCAGTGGAATAAATTTCTTACCACTTAAATATTGTCCCGTAATTGATTCTTTGTTTTTCATCACTTGCTTCGGCGTACCTTGGGCAATAACTTCGCCACCGTGTGCCCCAGCTCCAGGACCAATATCGATTAAATGGTCCGCCGCCAGCATCGTATCTTCATCATGCTCGACGATAATGAGCGTATTGCCTAAATCGCGCATATTTTGAAGCGTATGAATGAGTCGGTCATTATCACGTTGATGTAGCCCGATAGAAGGCTCATCTAAAATATAGAGAACCCCTGTTAAACGCGAGCCGATTTGAGTGGCAAGTCGAATGCGCTGTGCTTCCCCACCAGACAATGTACCCGCCGCACGTGCTAATGTTAAATAATTTAACCCAACATCTAATAAAAACTTCAGGCGTTCAATGACTTCACGAATAATTAACTTTGCAATTTGCTTTTCTTTTTCTGTTAGCTCAACAGAACTAAAGAAATCATACATTTCTTGAATCGAATGGCGCGTCGCTTCCGAAATGTTTTGCCCTTGAATTTTCACTGCTAATGTTTCGGGCTTTAAGCGATGTCCTTTACAAGACGGACAAGGCTGATTGGTCATATATTTTTGCATGAGCTCACGTGTATAGTCAGAAGTCGAATCTTTAAAGCGGCGTTCAATATTTGGGATTACCCCTTCAAACTCGATATCTTTTTTATGCAAGCTACCATAATCATTTTGGAATTCGAAATGGATTTTCTCTTTGCCCGAACCGTATAAAATTTTATCCATCATTTCTTTTGGGATTTCTTTTACGGGTACATCCATTGGGATATTGTAATGCTTGCAAACCGCTGCGAGCATTTGTGGATAATAATTCGATGATACAGACTCCCACGCGGCAATAGCATTTTCAAGTAATGTTTTATCCCAATCTGGAATAACTAATTCTAGATCTACTTTTGCTCTATTACCTAAACCATCACATGTTGGACAAGCCCCGAACGGACTGTTGAAAGAAAACATGCGGGGCTCTAACTCACCAATTGAAAACCCACACTGTGGACAAGCATGATGCTCACTAAATAGTAGCTCCTCTTGTTCCATCACATCAACTAGTACGCGGCCATCCGCGATTTTTAGCGCCGCTTCTAATGAATCACTTAAACGCGATTCAACGCCTTCTTTAAGAACAATACGGTCAATCACAACTTCAATCGTATGCTTCTTATTTTTATCAAGTTCAATGTTGTCATCTAAATCCCGCAGTTCCCCATTTAAACGAATACGCACGTACCCTTGCTTTTTCAAGTCTTCTAATAGCTTGACATGCGTCCCTTTTTTGCCTTCAATTACAGGTGCTAGTAGCTGCATTTTCGTACGTTCGGGATACTGCATCAAACGGTCAACCATTTGCTCCACTGTTTGTGAAGTGATTTCAATGCCGTGCTTTGGACAATACGGCTTACCAATACGCGCAAACAATAAACGTAGATAATCGTAAATTTCGGTTACCGTACCAACTGTGGAACGCGGATTACGACTTGTTGTTTTTTGATCAATTGAAATGGCTGGTGATAGACCTTCAATTGTATCGACATCTGGCTTATCCATTTGTCCTAAAAATTGGCGGGCATAGGCAGATAATGACTCTACATAACGACGTTGCCCTTCCGCATAAATCGTATCAAACGCTAATGATGATTTTCCAGACCCGGAAAGCCCTGTCACAACAACAATTTTATCGCGTGGAATTGTGACATCGATATTTTTTAAATTGTGTGCACGTGCACCTTGTACAACGATTTCTGTATTTTTCACGATGTTGTTCACCCTTCTGCTTTCAATTCGAATATCATGTCACGAAGCTCTGCCGCACGTTCGAAATCGAGTGCCTTTGCCGCTTCCTTCATTTCAACTTGCAATGTATCAACAAGCTTCTCTAGCTCTTTTTTCGTCAGCTTTTTGCCGCCCGTTACTTTCGTAATATACGTTTCTTCCTGTTCGGCAGCCTGTGTCGCACGAATAATATCTGGAATTTTCTTAATGATTGTTTTCGGTGTAATGCCATGTTCTTCGTTGTACGCCATTTGAATTTCACGACGACGTTTCGTTTCAGAAATCGCCTTTTTCATGGAATCGGTCATATTATCAGCGTACATAATGACATGTCCATTTGAATTACGCGCTGCACGTCCCATCGTCTGAATGAGTGAACGTTCTGAACGTAGGAAGCCTTCTTTATCAGCATCTAAAATTGCAACAAGTGACACTTCTGGAATATCTAGACCCTCTCGTAACAAGTTAATCCCAACGAGTACATCATACGTTCCTTTACGCAACTCTCGAATAATCTCAATACGCTCGAGCGTCTTAATTTCAGAGTGTAAATATTCGACTTTTAAGCCCATTTCCTTTAAATACTTCGATAAATCCTCGGACATTTTCTTCGTTAATGTCGTGATTAAAACGCGTTCATTTTGACGAATGCGCTCATGAATTTCGTCAATTAAATCATCAATTTGTCCTTCAATTGGACGCACATCAATCGTTGGATCTAGTAATCCCGTTGGACGAATAATTTGCTCGACCATTTCAGGTGTATGCTCTAACTCGTATGGGCCTGGTGTTGCCGAAACATAAATGGCTTGGCTCACTTTTGACTGGAATTCATCAAACATTAGAGGACGGTTATCGAGCGCTGAAGGTAACCGGAAGCCATGTTCGACAAGGACGCCTTTACGCGCTTGGTCCCCGTTATACATCCCACGCACTTGTGGTAATGTAACGTGACTTTCATCGACAACGAGTAAAAAGTCCTCAGGGAAATAATCCAGCAATGTATACGGGGTTGCCCCTTTTTCACGTAATGTTAAATGACGCGAATAGTTTTCAATACCAGAGCAGAAGCCCATTTCTTTCATCATCTCTAAATCATAATTCGTACGTTGTTCTAAACGCTGGGCCTCTAATAAACGATCCTCTGAACGAAGTAGCTTTAGTCGTTCTACTAATTCTTTTTCAATATTTTCAATCGCAACTTTCATCTTCTCATCACGAGTAACGAAGTGGGATGCTGGGAAAATGGCAACGTGCTGACGTTCCCCTAAAATTTCACCTGTAAGCGCATCTACTTCTCGAATACGGTCTACTTCATCACCGAAAAACTCTATGCGAATGCAATGCTCATCTTTAGATGCTGGGAAAATTTCAACAACATCTCCACGTACGCGGAATGTACCACGGGTAAAGTTAATATCATTACGTTCATATTGAATGTCCACAAGCTTGCGTAACAACTCATTTCGTTCAAGCTCCATGTCCGTACGAATTGACACAACCATTTCCCGATATTCTTCCGGATTCCCTAAGCCATAAATACACGATACAGACGCGATAATAATGACATCGTTTCGTTCGAATAATGCCGATGTTGCTGAATGTCGCAGCTTATCAATTTCATCATTAATGCTTGAATCCTTTTCAATATACGTATCGGTTTGCGGCACATACGCTTCCGGTTGGAAATAATCATAGTAACTTACAAAGTATTCAACCGCATTATCTGGGAAAAATTCTTTAAACTCACTATATAATTGCCCCGCAAGCGTCTTGTTGTGTGCCATGACGAGTGTTGGTTTATTTACTTCTTTAATCACATTAGAAATCGTAAACGTCTTACCTGTACCAGTTGCGCCAAGCAATGTTTGATGACGTTTCCCATCTTTTACGCCCTTTACAAGCTGTTTAATGGCTTCGGGCTGGTCGCCAGCTGGTTGATATTCGGACTGGATTGTAAATATTTCTGTCATACCAACTCGTCCTTTCTGTCTCATTTGCTACGTCTATTTTAGCATACCCTTTTTTTAATTGCGATAATTTTGCGAACATATATTCGTTTCTCTCTACTTAAATTCGCTTTCTCTAAGAGAGTTCCCCATCAAAACATTAGAAAAACAGATTTCGCGCAAAATAGTGCGAAGTTATGTCTTTTCTTGTGTGGTTTCCTTGAAAACATATACTTTCTTATCCACCAAAAAAGCCACCCTGCAAGGTGACTTTCTTGTTAAAACGTTGTAGCTTCACATAACTCTTTCAATTCGTCTGTGTAACTAATAAAAGATTGCTCGTCCATTTGATCCAAAGATGTGTCGATTAGTAATTTTAATTGTTCAATTCGATAAATTCGCTGTATACGACTTATAAACAAATCTAAATAAATTTCATTCAATAACTTCTCTGCTTGATATTCAGTTGACTGTTGTCCGACCGCTTTCAAAAAGTCTGTGTAAGAATAATATTTATCCATCGAAACCACCCCGATCTCTTTTCATTATTATAAATTAAAAGAGCTTTAATTTGCAATATTTTCTGAAAAATTATCAGGCGACAGAATTTTCCGACAAATCATATTGCATTTTGTCAATTTTTGTATTAATTTATAGGTGAAGCAAAAATTTTAAATGGCCTTTATTTTTTGCATCAAAAATAATGAAAAAGGAGAAGTGACATGATTAAAAATTTGCATCAAATATCGAGTTACATTGTTACCAATTCCACGTTTTATTTGAAATCGTACGAGCATCGCAATAAAATCTATACCCTCATTTCAGACAAACATAGTAAAATGACCTACGCCAATAAGCCATTAAAAATTATCCGCAGCACCTGTCGTCTCCATGGAAGTTCTTTTGAAGCAAGTAAATATCAAGCAAAGCAATTCTTCGGTAAAAGTAAGCACAAGCTGCCTATAATGGTTGCCTATGATTTTGGCGATCCTTGTATATTATTTCCGCTATTTTCACCACATTCACCCCAAAACATTTGGATTTCCTTACATGCCATTGCTAACATTACTGGAAATGGCAGCGAAACTATACTTACATTTATCGATGGCTCCGAAGAATCCTTCCCACTCCACATCAAATCATTCAATCATCAATATGTTCGTGCTTCCATGTACTATAAATATCTTATTTTAAAAAGAAATAAAACGCTCTAAACGTTTAATGTTTCTCAAAGTATTCCGCTAGAAGTGCCCCACTGTGATTACGCAGGCGAATATTTGAATACCGTCTACTCTCCATAATTCCCTCAAAGTAAAATTGGTATTCCGTGAATAAATCATCTGTTTTCCCTCTTACTAACCGCATTTTATGTTGTTGAAAATAGGCTTTCGTTTCTTTTAAATCCTGTCGAATTTTCATTCTTATGACATCAATTAATTGTAAATATGGATTTTTAAATTTAAATTGGCCTTGCTCAATAATACTTTGATCTTTTTCCAAAATAATCAGTAGTAACGGCAAATAAATGCCTGCTTCATAGTAGGGGATCATTTCAGAAGGAATTTGTGTCATATGCACACCTCCAAAGTAAGAACGTTTGTTCGTATTTATTTTCGCACATTTGTTTGTATTTGACAAGTGGGAGATTGTGGGGTTTTTTAATAAAGTGGGAGTTAGTTTTGTCGATTTAGGAGGCCCACCACGAAGTCATTCTTTCTTCTAATGAAGTGGTATTGGGGATAGTCATTCGGCGGGCTCAGCACACATTCACAAAGCCTCTTTACAGAGTCTCTGCGAATGTTCTTTGTGCTGTGTGTAAGGCCCGCCGATATAAGGTGTATCTTTATGAACCT
>JAZUES010000267.1:0-2420 GCA_045640265.1 Solibacillus sp. | reverse complement strand
CATCGTCTCGGACATTTGCGCGGTATGTTGAATTAGTTTTTGAATTTGAGCTGTTTCTTGAGAAATAACACCGCTGTTTTTCTGCAATTGATTGGACGAATTGCTTAATTCATTCGAGTTGTGTTGAATACTAAGTAATAGCTCTTCAAAATTCCGATGTAAAGTAATAAAAGCTCTTGAAAGCTGGCCAATTTCATCTTTAGATTTCACCGCTTTATGCTCAATCTTTAAATTACCATTTGCCATTTGCTGCAAATCTCCTACAATAATTTGAAGAGGATTTGTGATGCCACGTTTTGTGAAAATAATGTAAAACGTGATGATAACAACCGTAATAATAACAAAAATAATGGACACAATTGTAGCTAATGTAATCATTGATTTCGTATGACTTACAACTTTATCGAGTTGTACATTTTCAATTTCCTCAATTTTCGTTGTAAGTTCATGTGTAAAGTTACTTGTATAATTGTAATCACCATTAATAGCAGAAAGCGCTGTTGAAATATCACGACTTTGAACGGCTGTCACAACTTTTTCAATCTGCTGCTGAATTAATTCAGATTGATCCTTTAAATTTAAAATAGGATTTGTTGCATTCTTTAATGTGTTTTCCTTTTGAACTTCGCTAATTAAAGTAGTTAGATTATTCGTGTGTTCATTAAGGGCATCTAAATTTTTCTGTGAAGGATCACTTGTATAGGAACGTGCGTTAATCCCTTGTGATAGTAAATTTTGTTCAATATCATTGATACGCTGAATTTGCGCCATCTGGACATCTACTGCCTTTGAAACTTCATCACCTATACGAAAGAATTGTATTGTAGTGAAGCCTATTGATAAAAGTAAGAAAGATCCAATGGCTAGAAATCCAATATTAAGTTTATTACGAACGGACATAGGCTTTCCTCCTTAGTTATTAGGAAATTTAATATTGAATTTCCATTATATAGTCATTGAACTAGGATTACTATACAAAAAAATATTAATAGGTAGAAATGTCAGAAAAAGAAGAAAATTGTTTGGCTTGGTGCATTTTTATGGGGACATGTTACAATAAAGTGATTGAAATGAGGGGACGAATTTAACATGACTGCACCGATTAATAAGAATGATCGTACAACCGTTTATATAGAAGATTTAACACATGATGGCAATGGCGTTGCTAAAATTGATGGCTATCCATTATTTATTCAAGGTGCACTTCCTGGGGAAACAGTAGAGGTGCATGTATTAAAAACATTAAAAAATTATGGCTTTGCGAAAGTGGTAGATATTTTAACAAAATCATCAGATCGCGTAGAAGCACCTTGTGAGTATTTTGCTCAATGTGGTGGCTGCCAATTACAACATCTATCTTATGAAGGTCAATTAAAGTGGAAACAAAATATGGTAGCTAACGTTATGAAACGTTTAGGTAAAATCGACGCACCTGTACATCCCGTAAAAGGAATGAAAGAGCCTTGGAATTACCGTAATAAATCGCAAATTCCATTTGGACAAAATGAAGCTGGACAAACCGTAGCTGGCTTTTATAAAACTAAATCTCATGCGATCGTTGATATGGATCGCTGCTTAATTCAAACGGGTGAAGCGGATGCCATGATGGCAGATTTAAAAGGGGAAATCGCTTCACTTGGTATACGACCATATGATGAAAAGTCGCATCGAGGTATGCTACGCCATGTGGTAGCTCGTAAGGCACGCGCTACAGGAGAAGTAATGATTGTCATTGTGACCAAATCAAAAAAATTCCCACAAGCACAAGCGGTAGTAGAAAAACTGCGCGAATTAGTTCCGAATGTGACCTCTATTGTACAAAACGTCAACAGCGAAAAAACGAATGTCATTTTCGGCAATGAGACATTCACACTTTGGGGTAAGGACACGATAGAAGATACAATCGGCAATGTACGCTTTGAAATTTCAGCACGTTCATTCTATCAAGTGAATCCTATTCAAACTGAGGTACTTTATAAACAAGCTTTAGATTATGCACAGCTAACAGGCAATGAACGAGTGATTGATGCCTATTGTGGTATCGGATCAATTTCTCTATTTTTAGCACAACAAGCAGGCCAAGTAATGGGTGTTGAAATCGTCGAGCAAGCAATTGAAGATGCAAAACGCAATGCCGAATTAAACGGCTTAACGAATACGTATTTCGAAGCAGGTCCAGCAGAGGAAGTCATTCCACGCTGGTACGCTGAAGGTAAGGTTGCGGACGTTCTAGTAGTCGACCCACCACGTAAAGGCTGCGATGAAGCATTACTAAACACGATTATTGAACAAAAACCGAAGCGTGTTGTGTATGTATCATGTAACCCAGCAACCCTTGCACGCGATCTTCGCATTTTAGAAGACGGCGGCTATAAAACGCAGGAAGTACAACCAGTCGATATGTTCCCACATACGACTCA
>JAZUES010000266.1:0-5374 GCA_045640265.1 Solibacillus sp. | reverse complement strand
TAATAATATGTTATATTTAGTGTATTATTACACGAGGTGATTCGATGGACAGAGAGATCATTACGCAAATCACGTCCGATAGCCTGAAGCTTATTCGGACAGAAAATGACTATACGCAAGATAAAATGGCAGAAATATTAGGGATTTCGAAAAAGACACTCGTTCAAATTGAAAAAGGACGCACATTAGCAAACTGGACAACGACGATTGCCATTTGCGCCCTCTTTCACAATAGCCCAACCTTACAAAATCAAATTGGTGGCGATCCAATGGAAGTCATCGAGCTAACTGCGCATGACGTCATTATTACACCAAAGGAAAAAACAATGGGCGGCTACATCTGGTGGAAAAATATCGAAGAGTTTAAAAATTATCGCCTTCAGCAAAACCATTTAAGCAAGCATTACCGTATTTTAGACGATGAAAATTATCGCCTCATTAGCACCCTTGACGAAGAAGTAGCTTTGGAAAAGTGGCAAGAAATTAAAGCGGTTTTATAATTTCTTGTAACATCTGGTCCCTTCTCTCATTATCAAACATTAGCGATTTCACAACCTATGTGAAATCGCTTTTTATATGGTAAAATATTCTAAAAATAACATTTAGGGAGGTTTTTTAAGTGAAAAAGATTTTTTTAGCCGTTTTTTTGAGCGTTGTTTTCATTGGAAGTCTGTCGACACCTATACTCGTCCAAGCAGAGGCAAAAGCAGTCGAATATAAAAATTGTACAGAATTAAACAAAGTGTATAAAGGTGGCGTCGCAAAAGATGCAAAAGTAAAAAATTTAGGTGGTAAAACAAAATACGCACCTTTTGTTTCAGCAGAATTATACAAATTGAATAGTAAAAGTGACCGTGACAAAGACGGTATAGCTTGCGAACGATAAAAAAAGGTAGGGAAAAATGATGAATATACTCGCACATCGCGGATACAGTGGGAAGTTTCCAGAAAACACGTTAATTGCTTTTGAGGAAGCAGCAAAACTTCCTGTTTGGGGAGTTGAATTTGACGTCCATTTAACGAAGGATCAGCAACTTGTCGTCATCCATGATGAGTCCATTAATCGTACTTCAAACGGTAAGGGCTTTGTGAAAGATTTAAGTTTAGATGAGCTACGAGCGTTTGATTACGGCTCGTGGTTTGAGGAGGAATTTGCAGGTCAAAAAATTCCTACTTTAGCGGAAGTACTTACTGTTTTTAAGGATACGCATCATCAAATTAACATTGAAATTAAAACGGATGTTTTTGAGTATGAGGGTATCGAGGCGTTGATTGCCATGGAAATTCAAAAATTTAGGTTACAAGAACGCATCATTATTTCTTCGTTTAATCATGAAAGCATCGCGCGCTTTCAGCAAATCATGCCAAACGTCAAAACGGCGTTGTTATTTGCTTCACTTGTGACGAAACTCGAAGACTATGTGAAAATGTTTGGTTGCGAGGCAATTCATATACCCTACTATTACGGCATGCGCTCAATTATTCAGCAGGCGATTAAAAATGGCGTTGTTGTGAGAGCCTATACGGTGAATAATGCGAAAATTGCTGGGCAGATGGAGGCGCTTGGAGTTGATGCGGTGTTTTCGGATGTAGTGAAGTATTGAATGGTTAATGAGGAATAGCGGACTTGGCTGTTGTAGTTGTCCTTAGTTCGATATTCCTTTTTATTAATCTGTAAGCCTTACTATAACGAATAATTTAAAAATCCCTCTCAAAATCCCAAAAATATAGTTAACTCCCATTAATATCAGAATTTTTTGAAATTTATTTGCACTCAAGCTAGCAATACGTTAGAATTTTCAAAAACTACTAGGGGGACAAGCTATGAAAAACTTAATTGCCATATCTCAGCACAGAATCGAGGCAGACTTTATTCTTCGCAATGCAATGGTTGCTGATGTGTTTTTATTACAATGGAAAAAGGCTGATTTAGTTGTTGCCAATGGACGAATTATCGCGGTTGATTCAGAAGGTAACTATCAAGCAAAGCGTGAGGAAGATGCAAAAGGACGTTACTGTATTCCAGGATTAATCGATGCACATATTCATATTGAATCGTCTATGCTAACTCCAGAGCAATTTAGCCGAATCCTTCTACCACACGGAATCACAACAGTGATCAGTGATCCTCATGAAATTGCGAATGTTGCAGGAACAACAGGACTTTCCTATATGATTGATGAGGCGCGACATGCACTGATGGACATCTATTACATGCTGCCTTCAAGTGTTCCTGCTACTAGCTTTGAACATGCCGGGGCAACATTAAAAGCTACGGATTTAGCTCCGTTTATAGAGGACAAGCAAGTACTTGGCTTAGCCGAAGTAATGGATTTTACGGCCGTATTAAATGGTGACAACGACATGATTGCCAAAATTCAACTTGGTTTAGATAGCAACATGATTATCGATGGACATGCTGCTGGACTAAATGCCAAGCAAATTACTGGTTACCGCGCCGCGAACATTCATACCGATCACGAATGTGTTAGTGCCGAAGAAGCATTTGAACGGGTGACGCAAGGCATGTATGTGTTAATGCGTGAAGGTTCAGCTGCGAAAAATGTACGCGCCATTTTACCAGCCGTTAGCCCACAAAATGCCCGCCGCTTCGCCTTTTGTACCGATGATAAGCATTTAGACGAAATCATCAAGGAAGGCACGATAAATGCTTCCATCACAATAGCAATTGAAGAAGGCATGGAGCCATTACAAGCTATTCAAATCGCTTCTCTAAATGCAGCGGAATGCTATCGACTGCACCACTTAGGCGCATTAGCTGCAGGATTCCAAGCAGATTTTGTATTGCTTGATGACCTAGAAACGATGCAAATTGCAGCAGTTTGGAAACGTGGTGAAAAGGTAGCGGAAAACGGAGCGATGTTAACTCCGGTCTCTACGCTTTCAGAAATACCGGCAAGCATTTTACATTCTGTGCATTTACCTGAAATTACGGCAGCTGATTTCAAATTGCCATTAACGCAATCTCTTGTGAACATTATTGAAGTCATTCCACATCAAATCGTTACGAAAAAATTAACGGCGCATGTTGATGTTGTTGAAGGTGAATTTGTTGCCAGTACGGACAAGGACTTCTTAAAAATAGCAGTGTTTGAACGTCATTTACAGCGTGGTACGAAAAGTGTGGCGATTGTTCATGGACTAGGTTTGCAAGCAGGTGCCGTTGCGACTACGATTTCTCATGACTCACACAACGCCATTGTTGTTGGGACAAACGATGCAGATATGGCAACAGCACTGAATGCCCTACAAGCCATGCAAGGCGGACTTGTTGTCATTAATAATGGTGAAATATTAGCTCAAATGGTTCTACCCATTGGTGGCATTATGACGAATGTAGATGCAGTAGCTGCTGAAAAAGAGTTGCAGGCAGTTCACGATGCACTACATATTTTGCACCCTACCCTGTCATTCCATCTTTTTTTAACGCTGTCATTCCTCGCGTTGCCTGTAATCCCTAAACTTAAATTGACGGATACCGGGTTGTTTGATGTAGAAGCTTTTGAACATATTGACATTGAAGTGAGATAATTAAGAAGCTGTATTCCACTATTGTGAGATACAGCTTCCTATTATTTGAGGAACATAATTCTATTCCTCTTCAGTTTGACTGGCTACTTTATTTATTCTTTCTATCATTGGTGGATGTGAATAGCGGAACCATTTGACAAGTGTTGATGGGTTTACTTCGCCTAGTCCAGCTTTTGTTAACTGTTGAAACGTTGAGACCGCTGCCTCGGGATCTTCCACCAGTTCTATTGCATATTCATCTGCTCTTGCTTCCTGATAACGTGAAAGTGCATTCGACAATGGGTTTGAGAAAAATAATAGAAAAGATGAAATCAATAAAAACAAAGGCAATGAGTTAATATTGCTCATTTGTTTAATTTTTAACATCGATCCATAACGACGGATTATCCAGGGCATAATTTTTGAAATTAACCAAAGTCCTATAAGCGTCGTCAACAAATATTGAGCGATGTTTATATAAATATCCTTCATCACGTAGTGCCCCATCTCATGTGCCATAATGAAGAGTATTTCCTCATCCGTTAATCGGTTTAATGTCGTATCCCACAGCACAATCCTTGAATTCGCACCAATCCCGGTCACGTACGCATTTAAAGCATTCGTCTTCTCTGCCATATTCACTTCATACACATGATTGGAAGGAATATTAGCTTGCTCTGCTAGTGAAAGAATTTTCGTCTCTAATGCTTTATCCTTTAGTGGATAAAAATCATTGTATATTGGATCGATCACGACTGGTTGAATGAACATAAGGAAAATTGAAAATGGAACGGTTAATGCCCATGCATATAACCACCATCGCTTCGTACTCTTTTTGATGAGCCAATAAAGAACCGTTACCATTATTACCGACATTCCAAAATCCATCCAAAAATCAATAACATTATCCCTCATCCATGAGGAAAAAATCTGCGTACTAATGCCATAACTTTTGCTCAGAGCATACTGGTAATAATCTAGTGGGAATTGGAGGAAAAATAATAGAATTGATAGCAAAAATAAATACACTGCATTTCTCCAAATTGCCCATTTTTGTTGTACGGGGCTCCATCTTTCAAACAAATGCGAAATACCCGTAATCAAAATAACAAAGTAAAGAAACCATTCAAATGGCGTTACTATAAAAAACAAGAAATTTCTTATTTTCGATAAATCCTCACTTAACACCAATTCCTGTGCTGTCATAAAACTGCTTGGATCCACTACCGTTCCTTTAAGATCTGCTGGTATTCCGCTATCCTGGCTATGAAAAATATATAAATACATCACCGCCACATACATAACAAACGCAAGTACACCTATTAAACTCCATTTTTTCGTCATTCCTCTACTCCTCAATTCATTCGATTACCTTATCATATTATTGAAATCCGAAAACAATATCTCCTAAGTTTTTTTTATCTCCTTTTATGATAGTTCTATATACGTGAGAATCATCATAAATTGAGAAAAATTCACTCAATCTTAAATTTGAGTTTACAAGGAGAGTATAACAATGTTTGCCATTCATTATTTCGAAAATAACACGCCTGTACTAAGTCAATGTTTACGACGTATACCCGAAGTCGATGAAGATACCAAAATCAAAGGCCGCAAAGGAAAATTTATAAATGTCATTAAAGTTGAAGAAGACAAATATCACGTTCATGTAGTCTTTGAAAAAGTTCCTAAAAAGGAATCATTACTAAAAGACGATAAGAAGAAAAAACGTTGATTTGTAGGAAGATTATTAACGATTCACTTTTGAAATAATAACCTAAAAAGTAAAATGGTGATAGTTTTCTATGTACCGCTATCACCTCTTATGCTATTATTCTATGTA
>JAZUES010000265.1:0-2368 GCA_045640265.1 Solibacillus sp. | reverse complement strand
CTAAATGGTTCGCCAAATTGTGTGATATTATGTTCTGGCAAATATGATTCGTGATTATGTGTGTGGTAAATAAACACTACTGGATTTTTGTCATCAATGGCAGTGGCGGACGATCTATTGCCAGCATGACTAAACATAGTTGTAATTGACTTGTCCTCTATAAAGAAAAGCATATAGGATAATACGATTGCGAAAAGTAAAATACTGCTTGTTACAGCTGATAATCTTTTTACACTGCTCGTTCGCTTCATGCCTCTTGCCTTTTGTCTCAATTTCTTTTCGGTTGATGCAATAAAGTCCTTACTTGGATGTTGAGGATACGTTTCTTTCATCATTTGAAATAATTCTTTTTCATTCAACATTTGTCAAAACCCCCTCTACACCAATATTCAATTTTCCTTTCAGGTCTTTCAATGCTCTGTGGTAATCTACTTTCACTTTTGATTCACTACATTGTAGAATTTCCGACGTCTCCTTGATGGAGCATTCATTGATGCCGCGCAAAATGACGACCGCCCTATATTTTGGCTTTAATTTAGAAATCGCTGCATGCACCATTTGTTCCATTTCAGAAATTTCAACCTCTTCATCAGGCTTTTTGTCTTTAGACTCTAATTGCGTGAAAAACCCTTCCTTAAAAACAGCGGTAAACTTCTTTTTTCGATAATGGTCTACTGCTACATGTTTGGCGATGGAGAAGATCCATGTCTTTAGATTGTTGCCTTTTTTAAAATTTGGTAAGTTTTTTAATACACGAATAAATACTTCTTGCGTCAAGTCCTCTGCATCGTTTTGATTTCCTGAAAAACAAATAAGAAATCGAAATACGTCTAAATAATGTTTGTGGTAAATCTCAACGATACTCGATTCTAAGTCCTTTCGATCAATCAAGCTTATCCCTCCTCAATCTGTTCACTCATTATTCGTTTGAGGTTTAGAAAAGGTTACAATTATTTGATTTAAAATTTTCCATTCTCCCCCGCTGCTCCATAAGACAAAGTTATGACTCTATATAATAGATGAATATTATCTTTTATATATTGTAGTTGGTATGATGAATATGAAAATAATGGGATTTTTTATTCAAATAAGGAGGAACAGCAAATGCAGTATTCAATCCAGCCCGTAGCTTATGTAAATAATAATCGAAAAGAGATTGTGGATGATAATTGGGGTTCCATCTTATCAACAATTGAACTTGCAGAAAATATTAATACTTCATCATTGAAAGGTATCAATGAATTCTCGCATTTAGAAATCATTTTTTACTTTGATAAAGTATCCGATCATCAAATTCAATATGAAGCAAGACATCCAAGAAACAATCAAGCATATCCTGAGGTTGGGATCTTCGCTCAACGAGGAAAAAATAGACCAAATAAATTGGGCGTAACTATAGTTGAACTGGTTGACGTTAAAGAGCGGGCTTTAATTGTTAAAGGATTAGATGCAATAGACGGAACGCCCATTATCGATATGAAGCCAGTAATGAAGGAATTCCTACCTAAAGGTGAAGTAAGACAACCGAATTGGTCCATCTCTTTAATGGAAAATTATTGGGGAGATTAATATTGTTATCGAAACCAATCCGTTAAAATCACCATTGTCAGAAAGCCGAAAATGAAGGCGATTGTTGCTGCTCTTTCATTGCCATCTCCATGACTCTCTGGAATTAATTCTTTATAAACAACAAAGAGCATTGAACCTGCAGCAAAAGCAAGGCCATATGGGACAATATATTCAAACGATTCTCCAAATAATATACCAATTAATCCAGCACACATTTCAATGATTCCTGTCAAGGTAGCCAAAAAAATGGCCTTACTACGTTTCACATTTTGTGTCACTAAAAACAGGGCAACTAAAAAGCCATCTGGTACATTTTGAAGTCCAATTGCAATCGCAACAAGTACCCCCAACTCCTGTCCATTGCGTACATTACTAATACCGACCGATAAACCCTCAGGCAAGTTATGTAAAGACATGGCAACTAAAAACAAAACGATTGCTCTCGAATTAGTCGCCGGTTTACGTGAATGCTCTAAATCAACATGTGGAATTATACTTTCTAATAGCGTGAGGACAAACGTACCGATCAGTATCCCTATAACTAATACAGTAATGTTCGATAGTTTGAGAGCAGATGGAATTAAACCATAGGCGGAAGCGGCAACCATTATGCCTGCTGTATAAGCGAGCAATGTATCCTTTCCTTTATGGGAAACGTTTTTAATTAACAAAACAGGAATGGCGCCTAAGCCTGTACAAAGAGAAGAAAGGATAATAGGTAAATACTGCATTGGAATCCTCCAGAATCGTGTTAATTCATGTTATGTGAAAATTCCAGTAACATGCCCCTAGATGGCTG
>JAZUES010000264.1:0-12229 GCA_045640265.1 Solibacillus sp. | reverse complement strand
TGAGTGCTCCTCTAAAAAATATTACAATTATTTATTTAAGTTATAGAAAGATTTAATACCTTCATAGCGTGCAGTATCACCTAACTGATCTTCGATACGTAGTAATTGGTTATACTTCGCAACGCGGTCTGTACGAGATGGTGCACCTGTTTTGATTTGACCTGCATTTGTTGCTACTGCGATGTCAGCAATTGTGTTATCTTCTGATTCGCCTGAACGGTGAGAGATAACTGCTGTGTAACCAGCGCGTTTTGCCATTTCAATTGCATCGAAAGTTTCTGTAAGTGTACCAATTTGGTTTACTTTGATTAGAATTGCGTTACCAACGCCTTCTTCGATACCACGAGATAGTTTTGCAGTGTTTGTTACGAAAAGGTCGTCCCCTACTAATTGTACGCGGTCACCAATGCGTTCAGTTAATAATTTATGACCTGCCCAGTCGTTTTCATCTAAGCCGTCTTCGATTGAAATAATTGGATATTTAGCAGTTAACTCTTCGTACCAAGCTACCATTTCTTCAGATGTTTTTTCTACACCTTCACCAGCTAATACGTATTTGCCTTTTGCATCATCATATAGCTCAGAAGAGGCAACATCCATTGCTAACTTCACTTCTTCACCTGGTTTGTAGCCCGCTTTTTCAATTGCTTCAAGAATAATAGTAATCGCTTCTTCATTTGAACCAAGGTTTGGTGCGAAACCACCTTCATCCCCTACAGCTGTGTTGTAGCCTTTGCCTTTTAAAACAGCTTTTAAGTTATGGAAAATTTCAGCGCCCATTCGTAAAGCTTCTTTAAATGATTTTGCACCTACTGGCATAATCATGAACTCTTGAACGTCTACGTTGTTATCTGCATGTTCTCCACCATTAATGATATTCATCATTGGTACTGGTAATTGTTTCGAGTTGAAACCACCTAAGTATTGGTATAGAGGAATATCTAAATAGTCAGCTGCTGCATGTGCTACTGCCATTGATACACCAAGGATTGCATTTGCACCTAATTTACCTTTGTTGTCTGTACCGTCGAGCTTGATTAATGCTTGGTCGATTACAACTTGGTCTAATACAGAATACTGACCTTCTAGTTCTTCAGCGATTATTGTATTCACGTTTTCTACCGCTTTTTCAACACCTTTACCTAAGTAACGACCTTTGTCTCCATCACGTAATTCTATTGCTTCATATTCACCAGTTGATGCACCAGATGGCACGATAGCGCGACCAAATGCACCTGATTCTGTGAATACTTCAACTTCTACTGTTGGGTTACCGCGAGAGTCTAAAACTTCACGAGCATATACTTGAGTAATGAATGGCATAATAAAAATCTCCTCTGTACGTAAATTTATTAGGTGCTTGTAAACAAAAGTACAAGCGATATAATTAACCGCTCGAAATTAATTTTCGTTCGGGATAATTAACGATTTCCCTGTCATTTCAACAGGTTGTTCAATTTTTAATAGATCTAACATCGTTGGCGCTAAATCAGCTAAAATACCATTCTCATGTAACGCAACACCTGGCTTTGTTACAATCACTGGTACTGGGTTCGTAGTATGTGCTGTCATTGGCTGATCTTCTAATGTAACAACTTCATCTGAGTTCCCGTGGTCTGCTGTAATAATCGCATGCCCACCTTTTGCTAAGATTGCATCGACTACATGACCTAAGCACACGTCTACGGCTTCAATCGCTTTAATCGTTGGTTCAAGCATTCCCGAGTGACCAACCATATCAGGATTTGCGAAGTTTAAGATGATAGCATCGTATTTATCGGCTGCAATCCCTTTTAATAAAGCATCTGTTACTTCATATGCACTCATTTCAGGTTTTAGATCATAGGTTGCAACTTTTGGTGAAGCGATTAAAATTCGTTCTTCCCCAGCAAATCTATCCTCACGCCCACCGCTCATAAAGAAGGTTACATGTGGATACTTTTCAGTTTCTGCGATACGTAATTGCGTTTTCCCTGCTTTTGAAATAACTTCGCCGATTGTATTCACTAAGTTATCTGATTCAAACGCCACTTGTGCATTAACATCATCACTATAATGTGTGAATGAGACAAATTTCAAATTCGTTGGGTGCTTTTCAGATAACTGTAGTCCTTCACAACTAGCATTTGTTAACACCGTTGAAAGCTGAATTGCACGGTCTGGTCGGAAGTTGAAGAAAATAACTGCATCATTTGTATCAACCGTTGCGACTGGTACACCTTCTTCAGTAAGTACAAACGGGATGACGAATTCATCCGTAACATCACGTTCATAAGAAGACTGAACACCTGCTGTTGCGGTAGCAGCTGTTTGGCCGATACCATCCACTAATGCATTATACGTTAGTTGTACACGCTCCCAGCGACGGTCACGATCCATTGCATAATAACGCCCATGAATGGATGCGAATTTACCAATACCGATTTCTCGCATTTGTTTTTCTGTTTCTAAAATGTAACCAAGTGCTGTTGCTTGACCAACATCACGGCCATCTAAGAAACCATGTACATAAACTTGCTCTAAACCATTGGCTTTTGCTAGTTTTAATAGCGCGAATAGGTGTTCATAATGACTGTGTACACCACCATCTGAAAGTAAGCCCATTAAATGTAACTTTGAACCATGTGCTTTTGCATGTTCAATTGCTGCTAGAAATTGTTCGTTACGGAAGAAGTCCCCTTCACGAATTGATTTATGAATGCGTGTTAAGCTTTGGTAAACAACACGACCTGCACCAATATTTAAGTGCCCTACTTCAGAGTTCCCCATTTGACCGTCTGGTAGACCTACTGCTTCTCCACTTGCCACTAATGTTGCATGCGGGTATGCATTGTAATAACGATCAAAATTCGGTTTATAGCTTTGCGCTACGGCATTACCTTTTACTTCATCGCGGAAGGCAAAACCGTCTAAAATAATTAATGCAACTGGTTGTTTAGGCATTTGCTGCCGCCTCCAATAACTTGATGAATGACGCTGCTTGTAAACTTGCACCACCAACTAAAGCGCCATCAATATGTTCTTTTGTTAGTAATTCTTCAATGTTTTCTGGTTTAACGCTGCCGCCGTATTGAATACGTACTTTATCAGCTGTTTCTTGATCATATAGTTTCTCTACTACTGCACGGATTGAGCCACATACTGCATTGGCATCATCCGCCGTCGCCGTTTTACCTGTGCCAATTGCCCAAATTGGTTCGTAAGCAATTACCATGTGCTCCACTTCAGCAGCCACAAAGCCTTCTAATGCTTTCGTAATTTGTCCTGCAACTTTGCTCTCCGTAGAACCTGCTTCACGTTCTTCTAATGTTTCACCGCAGCAAATGATTGGCACAATGCCATGTGCTAATGCTGCGCGTACTTTTTTATTTACCGCTTCGTCTGTTTCGTTAAACATTTCACGACGCTCAGAGTGCCCTAAAATCACATAATCTACAAGAATATTTGAAAGCATGGCTGGGCTAATTTCGCCTGTAAACGCGCCTTCATCTTCAAAGTGCATGTTTTGTGCGCCGATTGCTAAAGACGAGTCTTCTGCTGCAACGACTAATGTCGGTAAGTAAAGTGCTGGTGAACATACAACAGCATCGACTTTTTCTGGAGATGGAATTGCTTGTTGAATTTCTTCAACAAAATCAACCGCCTCATCAAATGTTTTATACATTTTCCAGTTTCCCGCTACGATTGGTTTACGCATTCAAAATACCTCCGATTTTTATTTATCGTTTAACGCAACGATACCTGGTAATTCTTTACCTTCCATTAATTCTAATGAAGCACCGCCACCTGTTGAAATGTGGTCCATTTGTGATGCAACTTCGAATTTTTCAACTGCTGCAGCTGAATCGCCACCACCGATAATTGTGTAGCCAGCTGTTTTTGCCATGGCATCTGCTTCCGTTTTTGTACCGTTCGCAAATTTTTCCATTTCAAATACACCCATAGGTCCGTTCCAAATAATCAATTTTGACGCTTTAATCACTTCTGCATAGTTTGCAGCTGTTTTTGGTCCAATATCAAGACCCATCCAGTCAGAAGGAATTGCATCGATTGCAACTACTTTAGTTTCAGCATCTTTTGAAAATTCGTTCGCTACGACTGCATCGACTGGCATATGTAACTGAACGCCTTTTGCTTTTGCTTGTTCGATGAAGCTTTTGGCTAATTCGATTTTGTCTTCTTCTAATAGTGACTTACCGATATCGTGACCCATTGCTTTTACGAATGTAAATACTAAGCCACCACCGATAATTAGGTGATCGACTTTATCAAGTAAGTTTTCGATAACCCCGATTTTGTCTTTTACTTTCGCACCACCGATAATGGCAGTGAATGGGCGTTCTGGGTTTGATAATGCTTTCCCTAATACATCTAATTCTTTTTCCATTAGTAAGCCTGAAACAGCTGGCAAGAATTTCGCGATACCTTCTGTTGTAGCATGTGCACGGTGAGCTGCGCCGAATGCATCATTTACATATAAGTCCGCTAGTTTAGCAAATTCTTTTGCTAATGCTTCGTCGTTTTTTTCTTCACCTTTATGGAAGCGAACATTTTCAAGTAAAATGATATCGCCTTCTTGCATATTGTTTACTGCTGCTTCTACTGTTTCACCAATTGATTCATCTAGTTTTGTTACAGGCTTGTTCATTAACTCAGCAAGGCGTGTGCCGACAGCTGTTAAACGCATATCTTCGTTTACTTCGCCTTTTGGACGTCCCAGATGAGAAGCTAAGATAACTTTTGCACCTGCGTTAACTAATTGTTCGATTGTAGGAATTGCTGCACGAATACGTGTTTCGTCAGTAATACGACCTTCTTCCATAGGAACATTGAAATCAACACGCACAAATACGCGTTTGCCTTTAACTTCTACATCGTTCATTGACTTCTTTAAAAACATAAAGAAAATCCCCCTTAATTTTAGTCCCATTATTTATTATGTGGATAGGTATTTGCTAGTTCAAATAGTATCAAAATTCACTTGAGCTGTCTTGTTTTGCCCTTGAATTGTTATATTCTAAAAAAAGAGCGGATGGGTATTTCCCTTCCGCTCTTTTACCCTTATATATTATAAGGCGTACTGTAATTAAAGGCTATACTTTTTATGACGAATAACCATCAATATGTCACACTTTTTCTATTATTCCAAAAAAGTATGTCACAATTATTTTCCTTTAATACCTTGTGCTGCGATGTAAAGCGCTAAGTCCATTAAACGTGTTGAGTAGCCGATTTCATTGTCATACCAAGAAACCACTTTCGCCATCCGACCTTCCATAACCATTGTCGATAAACCGTCGATAGTCGAAGAAGCTGGGTTACCATTGTAATCGATCGATACTAGTGGTAATTCGTTATATGCTAAGATTCCTTTTAAATCGCCTTCAGATGCTTCTTTAAATGCTGCGTTGATAGAATCTACCGTTACATCCGTATTTAACTCTACTACTAAGTCTACGCATGACACGTTCGGTGTTGGAACGCGCATTGAAAAGCCATCTAATTTGCCTTTTAATTGTGGTAATACTTTCGATACAGCAACCGCTGCACCTGTAGTTGTTGGAATCATTGATACCGCGCCAGCACGTGCACGACGTGGGTCAGAGTGCGGGAAGTCAAGGATACGTTGGTCATTTGTGTATGAGTGAATTGTTGTCATCATACCGCGCTTAATGCCAAATTTTTCGTCTAAAACTTTTGCAAACGGTGCTAAACAGTTTGTCGTACAAGATGCGTTTGAAATAACTGACTCAGATGGATCATACTCTGTGTGGTTAACACCCATTACGTATGTTGGCATATCACCTTTTGCTGGAGCTGAAAGGATCGCTTTTTTCGCGCCGGCTTCAATATGTTTTGAAACTTCTTCCATTGAACGCCATCTACCAGTACATTCAAGTACTACATCTACGCCAAGCTCACCCCATGGTAATTTCGCTGGATCTTTTTCTGAATACACTTGAATGCGTTTTCCGTTTACGATAAATGCATCATCTTCAGCTTGAACATCTGCATCGTACACACCATGAACTGAATCATATTTTAATAAATGTGCTAATTGTCCAGCGTCTGTTAAGTCATTTACTGCAACTACTTCAAATTCCTCGTGCTTCATTGCCTCACGGAATACTAAACGTCCGATACGACCAAATCCATTAATCGCTAATTTTAATGCCATGTTAAATTCCTCCAATAAGTTATTTATTTAAACAGTATGCATAATTATGCTACTTTTAAAAACTAAATTAAATTTGAAATGATTTCATTTGCCGTTTGCTCATCGGTAATTAAAGTTGTTTGCTTCGCGGCATTTTTAAAATACGCTTGAATCGCATTTACTTTATTGGCGCCTGCTGCAATGGCAAGTATGGTTTGTGCTTTTTTTACCTGTTCAAGCTGAATACCAATTGTTCGAATATGATGAATGATGTCGCCCGCTTCGTTAAAGTAATAGCCAAATGCTTCCCCAACTGCGCCTTTTTCTTCAAGTAAATGTTGTTCTTGCTCAGTGCTATTACGACGCGCTGCCATCTCTTGTGCTGCGCCTATCCCATGAATGACGATATTGACTTGCTCGTAAAGTGCCATCATCTCTTCAATCATTGGCTCTTGCTTCATCGCTTTATATGCATGTTCGCTTAAATGCTCTGGTAAAAATAATGTTCGATACGTTGTTCCACATTTTTGAGCGAATTTCGCGACTAATGTGTTTGCTTGGAACGTCATTTCATCACCCATACCACCACGTGCTGCGATAAATTTCACACGATTTAACGGTGGAATTGCCGATAAAAAATCACCGATTGCTGCAACGGTACTACCGCCAGTCACCGCAATTTTATCTTCCCCTTTTACACTTTCGCTTAAAACATTTGCTGCTTCTTTGCCGAGCTGATGTCGCACTGTCAAATCTGTTTCGACATTTCCTGGAACGATAATAACACGCTTAATATTAAAGTGCTTCGCAAGTTGTTGCTCTTTTGCTGCTAAACCGGATAATTCTCGGAACAAAGAATAGAGTTGCTCCAATACTTCATACCCTTCCTCCGTACAAAACATTCCTTTTTGTTGCACAATGATCAGTTGCTGTTCGCTTAAAATAGTTGTTTCATTGCGAATTTCTCGCTCTGTCACATGTAATTGTTCTGCTAAAGCTCTTCTTCCAATTGGGCCAAATGTTGCTAATGCTTGTAACACACGATATCGCTTTTTAAAAAAAATATCGATTTCAGGCATTAGTTTCCGCTCTGCTTCATAAAATGAAACTTTGTCCAAAATACCACCCGCTTATAATTGTTGGACATATTTTGTCCCAATTAATTATTTTTAGTCCCACTAAGGGTAAAAAAAATAATTTGTACCCTTATTATAAAATGAATAGTATTTATTTGCAACAAATATTCGGAATCAATTCCACATTTTAGGTGAGACGCTAGCGTTTAATGACTTAGCGCCTCGAATAATGTCGGATAATCTAGCTTTCCATATTGAATTACTTCATCATTAACCTCTACAACAGGAATCATGAGCATGTATTTTTCATGAAGTGTGTCGTTTTCTTCAATATTATAATGCTCGATTGTGAACGCAATATCTTCCTGCACAATTTTTAATGTATGTAAGCCTTCGATACATAGCTCACAGTTTGGTCTCGAATAAAATTTGACGATCATTTGTATCTTCCCTTTCATGAGTTGAGTAATTACTATTATGAAAATTTCTCTTAGTATTTTCTAAGCTACAAAAATATCCTACAAGCATCATGCCTATAGGACATTCTCGTTTTCTAGATTAAAATTTTCTTCCTGCTCCGCCACCTGATGAGCCACCGCCTCCGAAACCACCAAAGCCACCTGATGAACCACCACTACCTCCGAAGCCACCACCAAATCCGCCGCCAAAGGTTCCTGGGAATCCACCATTTCGATACACTCGGCGTGCTGTACGTCGACGACTACCTGGACCACCGCCACCAAATTTTGTAACGATAAAATAAATGATGATAATTAAAATGATAAAGCCGATTGAAAGGCCTTCCTCTTCATCATTCGAAACAGGCTTCACTAAATCAGCCCCACCTGCTTCACCGCCCATTTCTTCATAGAACTGCGAAAAAATATTGGCAAAGGCATTTGTATAATCCCCATTCGCTAAATATGGCATCATATACGTATCAATCATGCTTCCAAGCTTACCGTCCGGATAATCGCCTTCAAGACCATCACCAACTGTCACCCAAATATCATTTTTTCCAGAACCTTGATCCGTTGTTGCAAAAATGAGCATACCATTATCCTTTTGTTCATCGCCAATTCCCCAAGCACGCATCGTTTCTGTACCAAATTCATACGGTTCTAATCCACCAATCGTATCAATTGTCATCATGACAACAACATTACCCGTTGAACCTTCTAATGCCTTGGCTGCTTGAATGAGCTGTTGTTCAACGTCATCGCTTATGACATTCTCATAGTCATACACATACGAATTGTACGCTGGTTTTTCTGGAATGGTTGCTGCAATGGTTTGAAGTGGTAACGTTAGCAATGATATTATTACGAGCAGCAACAGCTTGATGCGCATTAATCATCACTCCCAAAATCTACTGTCGGCGATTCCTCTACACCATCTTTAATTTCAAAGTAATCTTTTTTCTCAAAGCCGAACATCCCTGCGATTAAGTTCCCTGGGAATCGACGTACATTATTATTAAATGATTGTACTGTGTTGTTGTAATCTTTACGTGCTACAGCTAAACGATTTTCAGTACCTGCTAATTCATCCATTAAACGTGTGAACTGAACATCGGCCTTTAACTCCGGATAATTTTCTACAATCACTAATAAGCGTGATAATCCAGATGATAAATCATTATTTGCATCTGCCGCTTCTTCTACAGTATCAGCACCACCATATTTTGTTCGCGCTTGTGCAATTTGTGTAAATACTTCTTCCTCATGATTGGCATATCCTTTTACCGTATTCACTAAGTTTGGAATTAAGTCAAACCGACGTTGTAGTTGATTTTCTACTTGGGCCCATGCTGCATCTACTGTTTCTTCGCCTGTGACCAAATTATTGTATTTTGGAATGACAAGCATTGCTGCAATCCCGATTACTGCGATAATTGCTATCACAATAATCAGTGCACTACCTCTTTCATTTTTCATTCAGAATTCCCCTTTCTTCATTTCCTCATAATAAATCATGCATAAATTAATTTTCATTTGCCACAATAAAGGTGTACGAAATTTTATTATGGAGGTTATATAATGTATACCCAATCATCCCAATCTCAAGACAATTCAATGCCGCTTTCGATGAATCACGGTGCGCATGAGCTACTAGATGTACATGAAGTATTAAGCACAATGATTGCTGGTTTAAATCAATACGTATTACTTCGCGACAAAGTGCAAGATCAAGAATTATTATCCATTTTGGACCGTCAATATGCTTTCATGCTCGACGAATATAATATTACGATGGAAGCTTATAAAACAGGGCAAGATCCAACACATCCAACACGTTCCTACAAAATGCAAATTGGGAATGATACTACGTATGGTTTAACACCAGGCCAACCAAAAAAACCAATCCAATCGGCAAATGAACTAGACGACGCGATTATTTCTGGCTATATGCTCGCCTGTCACAAAGCTGGGGCAACAGGAAAAACGATGGCTGCATTAGAATCTACCAATCCGGTTGTACGACGTGTCCTTCAAGATTCTGTACCGAACTGTATTGAAATGGCTTTTGAAATTGCCCTGTACCAAAACAAAAAAGGTGTTTATCAAGTACCACAATTTGCACAAGCAGATATGAACATAATGCTCAATATGTACGGACAAGCGCAGCAAGCAAAAAATATGCCAAACTAATCTAATAAGGTATGATACCCATTTTGTAGAGATTAATTCATCAGTCATACACATTAAAATAAAAGCCCTATAAAAAACCGTAGTATTGGCTAATCTAATTAGTCTGTACTATGGTTTTTGGCTTCCAAAATTTTTTGAATCATTATAATGATTATACATTTATTTCAATAATATCAAATATTTTATTGCACAAAAAACTAAAATAAAAGCATATACTTCCGCGAACTACAAACACTAGGAGTGGTGTCGTACACCTACTACGATGATGGAGGGACTTTTATGAACAATATTCGTGAAGGTTTAATTCCGACTGTACTTGGATCAGCTGTTACTGCCGCAGGGTATGCCATGAAACAAAAAAATGGTACAAATAAAATGGTTGCCAATACTATTTTTGGGTTCGGCTTGGCCCATATAGTATTGGGTGCAATTGACCTCGTAGAACATCGTAAGTAAACAAAGGCAGTTATACTGCTTTGGGAGAAGCTGCCACAAAGAAGCATCAAGATTCTTTGTGGTTAGCTTTTTCTTATAGAAATGCTGTATCAGGTTATTGTGAATCCAATGAAAAAGCGATTTCCATCTAACGGAGATCGCTACTTTTTAAGTCTATTTTAGTCACCATTCTTTTCACTCTCTGTTTTTTCAGCAGATTCCACTATTACCTCTTTTTCAACGCCCGCTGATTTACTGCGTTCACTTAATTCTTCAATTTCCTGTTCTAGCCGCGCTATAGCGTTTTCTTTTTCCTCAATTTGAGAGAGCTGATAACTCACCATAGTAACTGAAAACAGGTTATTTCGATTCATATTGACGATTTCTCCAATTTCTTGTTTGAGCAGTTTTATTTCTTCTTCAAGTACGCCAATTTGTTTTCTTACCTTAGACCGATCGACAGCAAGAGATGTTTTGTTACTAAGTGTAGTGACCTTCTTATCCACTTTCTTCTTCCAATTCTGAAATGCCCCTTTAACTTCAACCATAAAAGACAGACCTCCACTTCGAATGAAGTATTTACCTAGCAATCAACATGGCCAGCTACTGTGTCCTTTTTACAATATGTAAACCCATATCAAAGTATTACCTTACGTAGCTTGTTTTATTTTCCGCTGAAGTACATCAGCCTTTTTGATATATAAAATAAAAATGGGTGGCTCATCACTTATGAGTCACCCATTAATTAAAAAATCCATTCTTTCACATCACAAGTCATATTAGAATTAGGAGACGTATTCGTACCTACAATGGTATGCGGCACAACAAAATCAAGTTCTTTGGTTTATCTTCTATCTATAATTACGAATGAAAGATGCCTTATTCATTTTTTCTCATGATCATCTTTTGCAATCTTTTTTTGCTCATCATCTTCAATCAAGTCACGGGTAGATGATTTAAACTCGCGTAATGTTTCGCCTACCGCTTTTCCTAATTGAGGCAATTTTGCTGGTCCGAATAGAATTAAGGCAATCACTAAAATAATGATTAGTCCTGGTACACCAATACTAGGCATAGAAAGAGCTCCTTTCCATATTTCGTACGATTATTTTGGCTGAATGACTAAACCGCCACCATTTTTTAAGTATGTTATCATACCTTCTGTAGCTCGATAAGTTAATGCACCCATTGTTGGTGTTGGATTCATCGGTCCAAAATGTGGAAATGCTGAAGATCCACATACAAATAAGTTTTCGTAATCCCACATTTGTGAATAGTTATTGACGGCCGAGTTTTTTGGACTCGAACCCATAATAGCGCCACCCCCGTCATGTTGGAATGTAAAGCGACCACTGAAATGTTCTTGCATTGGATGAGGCACAACAAGATCTGCACCCATTTCTTCTAATTGCTTTACACATTTGTCAGACAAAAATTCTTGACGTTTAAAATCCATCTCATGGTAATCAAATGTGACCCGGAGTAGTGGATCCCCATAGTCATCTTTATAAACAGGATCTAAACTTAAATAGTTATCTTTATAAGGTAAAAATGCACGCTGCGACACGACCGATAAAGTTCTATTGTAGTAATAGATTGATTTATCTTTAAACTCTTTCCCCCATGACGGCGTATCGGGAGGAACTGGATTGTTCGTGATGGGTTCATTTCCTAATAAGTGCATTTCAATTTGACCACCATGAATAAAGTCAACATTCGTATGATCAAAATTATCAGCATTGAAATCATTGTAAGCAGAACCCCAAGCGCCTGTACCAATGAAATTGTTGAATTTCTTTTCCTCAAAGTAACCAGTGGCACCTAAAATAGTATGGTGATCCGTATAGTTCTTACCAATAATTCCTTTACCTGTATCTGGGTCATAGGGTTGACCAATTTCAGATAGAAGC
>JAZUES010000263.1:0-3869 GCA_045640265.1 Solibacillus sp. | reverse complement strand
TGTCTATTTTTTTCAATCATATTTTTTAGACTCTTTCGAACAATCGCTTCATCCTCAATAATTAATAACTGAATTGTCATGAGTGTTTTTCCTCCCTTGGTAAGATTAGTGATACCTTAGTACCTTGAGCTTCATCGCTCTTGAAGTACAGTGAATCTGCTACATTTTCTGAATAATGAATAGCGAGTCGCATACGAATATTATGAATACCGATATGATTCATGCCCGTTGAAATATCTACCATTTTATTTAGACTTTCTAGCGTAGTTGCAGGCATCCCTTTACCATTATCCTGAATGATAATCGATAATAAGTTCGGCCCATTTGAACGAATTATGATATCGATAATGCCCTTCATGCGTTGTGGCTCAATCCCATGAATAATCGCATTTTCAACAAATGGCTGCAATATAAGCTTGGGAATCTGAACCGCTTTAAGTTCCGGTTCGCATTGAATACGCCATGTCAAACGGTCATCTAACCGCATTTTCATCAAATTTAAATAATGCTCAACTTGCTCCAATTCCTGCTCAAGAGTAACAACATCTGTGGCAGTTGTTGAAGCGCTAACACTATATTTAAACAGTGCAGACATCGATAACACATAGTCCGCAAGCTCGTCCTTGCCATCATCGATCAATTTCCAATAAAATGTATTTAATGTATTGTATAAGAAATGCGGATTGATTTGAGATTGTAGTGCTTTCAATTCTGCCTGCTGTTGAAGTAGTTGTTTTTCATATACCTCTTCAATTAGCCTCTCAATATCTGTTATAAATTGATTGTAGGTGTGATGTAAGGTATGCATTTCTAGAGAGCTGTTCGTCTCCTCAATATATAGCAGCTGTCTTTTTGGCCCCTTACGCATCGCCTCGATTAGCTGTTTTAATGGTGACGTGATATAGGATGCAATAATCCAAGATAATAAAAAGCCCAGCACTACACCAATTAGCGCAATTCCTACTAAAAATAACCGAATTTTTTGTATTTTTGCATTGTAGCTTGCCATTGATTGTGCAACATTAATTGTCCACTCAGTTCGTGGTGACACACTTTTTACAACATAAAACGGCTCGTCGTCGATGGTGACTTTTCCTTCATCCTTAAGCAATAAGTTAGACGGATTTTGCCCTGTAAGAAATTGTTTTGAATGGTCAAATATTTGAATAAAGTTATTTGTATCGCCAAACTGCGTATCGAAATATTCATTTGCGAGTTTCAACACAAGGAACCCACTATTTTCATAGGAGTGGTTCATTAACCTTATGACTTTAATAGCATAAGAATACCGATGACTTATCGTATCCTGCCCTACCCAAATGAGTTGTCCTTCTGCATCTATAGCCTTTTGAATCGACTGATCATCGATATTGATATTTAAATCTTGGGAAGCTGGAAACAATGCTGTTCCATCTAATGCGTAAAAACGGTAATCTAAAATACTATCAACATAAGGATAGTAACGATTTAACGTTCGCTTAAAAGTTTGCGCTTGTAAGCTTGCCATATTAGGCCGACTAAGCAATTGATACATTAAATTTTGAATATCATCATCGGTTGAAACTTGTGACGCAATCATGCTTACTTGTGAATACTTCGCTTCAATCGAACTGATTAATTCGACACTCGTTTGTTCTAACTGTGCTTGTACGATTTCATCATAAACAGAAGAAAATTTATTATATCCAATATAAGTTACAGCACTAACAATGATGAGGGACACTACTGAAAATAATAAAAAGATTTGGTTATGTAACGTATTATGCTTTTTTATAAACGCTCTCATTAGATCAGTCCTTTAGTCAAAGTGGAGGGAAAAACAATGGATTATAAATTGTTATTTGAAACATTTCCGCAATTAACAGATTATCGAACAGAAACCACAAATAAGTTTATATTTGAAAGTGAGTATGGTTTATTGGAAGTGCCTAAAAATCAGTTAACCGAACAAGAACGTACATTGCTGTCTATCTTCTTGAAACCACTACCTGAGTATTTTGATTTGCAACATCTTTGGATGCGCTTTTTTACAGATGAATCCATACAACCGCCCGAAAATATTCATCATTTTCAATTATTAAAAATGGTCTTTTTAGAACCTTTTCATAAAATTAATGACTTACAACATGTTTTGGAGTCAATTGCAGGTCGATATTGTTATATATTACCATTTGATGAACTAACATATGGTATTTTACTAGTAAATGTTGAAGAATTCACAAATTTCACACCGTTCATTGCATTGATTGAAGATGATTTTAAAACATCTTTTACAATGATGACAACTCCTCTCGAACAAAAAGATAAGTTGCGAGAAAGCTATCAATTGCTACAAAGCATTCCAAATGAAATATGCCATTCCGATCGAAAAATGGTTTTTGAGCTCGATGAAATGATTTTAACGAAAATGCTTACATCTGCCATTGACAGTGAAAAGGAACAATTCTTATCAATTATTTTAAGAAGTTCAGCTTATGAACCGTTACTATTAGAAACAGTTGAATGTTATATACAGCATATTTTTAATTTTAGTCAAACGGCGAAAGCGCTCTATATTCATCGAAATACACTGCAAAAGCGCTTGGAACGTTTTGAAGAATTAAGTGGGCGAAATTTAAAAAGTAGTGATGACCTTCTAAAAATCAGCATCGCTTTAAAATTGTACAAAATGCACACTCACTCAAATAAAAGAGTGGAAGAAATTCCTCTAGGCACATAATGTAATTTGAATTACGCTTAATTTATATTAATAAGGGGGTTGAATATAGTGGCAGAAATTCGTTTAGAAAATATTTATAAAATTTATGATAAAGAAAATGAAGCTGTGAAAGATTTCAATTTGCATATTAAGGACAAGGAATTCATCGTTTTTGTAGGACCTTCTGGTTGCGGGAAATCTACAACATTACGTATGATTGCAGGACTTGAAGAGATTTCTAAAGGCGAGCTATATATTGACGATCAACTTATGAATAATGTAGAACCTAAAAATAGAGATATAGCGATGGTGTTCCAAAGCTATGCGCTTTATCCACATATGACAGTTTTTGAAAATATGGCCTTTGGATTAAAGCTTGCCAAAGTACCAAAACAAGAAATTGAGCGTCGTGTAAATGAGACTGCTGCCATATTAGGCCTTGAACCTTATTTAAAGAGAAAACCAAAAGCCTTATCTGGCGGACAACGTCAACGTGTAGCACTAGGTCGCGCTATTGTACGTAAAGCAAAAGTATTTTTAATGGATGAGCCATTATCCAATCTCGATGCAAAGTTACGCGTACAAATGCGTGCAGAAATTCAAAAATTACATCGTAATATAAACACGACAACCATTTATGTAACGCATGACCAAACAGAGGCTATGACAATGGCAACTCGTATTGTTGTTATGAAAGACGGGGTTATTCACCAAATTGGTACACCTGAAGAAGTGTATACAAACCCTATTAATGTTTTTGTAGGCAGCTTTATTGGCTCACCAGCAATGAACTTTTTCAATGCGACAATTTCTGGTCAGCATTTCGTAATCGGCGACCATAAATTTGCGATTCCTCAGGCGTACCAGCACACATTAAAAAATATGAAAGAAATCATTGTTGGTATTCGCCCCGAACATATTTTAGTTGGACAAACTGGTGAAAATACCTTTCCTTCTGTAATTGAGGTAGAGGAGTCACTAGGTGCAGAATCTTATATTCATAGTACAGTAAATGGACAAAGCTTTATTACGAAGGTTTCAGGAGAAACACATTTCACGGTAGACAAAGAATACAACTTTTCTTTCCAACAAGAGAAATTGCACTTCTTCGATACTGATACAGAACAAGCCGTTCCTAGTGAATCTGTGAAATTAGCTCAAACAATTTAAA
>JAZUES010000262.1:0-4934 GCA_045640265.1 Solibacillus sp. | reverse complement strand
ACCGAACATGATGAATACATATTTCGTTGCTGCTTTATTTGTTTCGGGTAACTTAATTCTTCTTTTTTTATAATAGTAGTTCGGGATGACATTCATTAAGATAACGATTAAAGGCAGGAACATATAGCCATTGCCATCTTTCCCTCTATATAACGCTTCAAAAACATCTTCATAGAGTTTCCCTTCACCAGCATAAAAAATTTGATGATCCACATCATATAAAGTTAGATCTGATAATTGATAGCGGTGCTGCTCATTATTTTTCACTACGATTACATCGATAAAATGATTACCCAGTTGTCCATTTTCTACAACTTTCATCTGGTCAATTTGTTCGAAAAATGCAACCGTCAAATCCGATTTCATCTGTTGCATGCCGACATATTGCATTGATGCACGCGCACGAAACTCTCCTTCTTTTGCACTAAAATACGTATAAATTTGTTGAATTTCATCGGTCGCTGCTTGGTTATTTTTATTAGAGGGTGTGATGATTAAAAATAATCCGATACATACGATTGCAGCTAGTAGTGCTACTTCCTTCCAAATGGTAAAGCTCTTCTTTTCCCGTGAGCCTTTCCCCTTAATATTTTGAAAAACTTTCTGCTTTAGTTCTTTATCTTCAGGCATATTATTAAGCTTTTGTAAGCGATTATTCATATTCATCAATGTCACCTCCTAGTATTTTTTGTAATGCCTTCATCGCACTTCGTTGTGTATTGACCATTTTCATATCCGAGATGCCCATAATTTCACATGTTTCTTTAATGGAGAGTTCTTCTATTTTTCGATAAATAATCACTTCTCGCTGAATAGGCTTTAGCTGATGTAATGCTTCATAAATTGTTTGTCGGTTTTCTTCTTGGATGATCCAATCATGAGGCACATAAGTTATTTCCTGTTTTTCATGTAATTTTGTAAAAGGTAGCCATTCGATTAATGCTTTTTTACGGTAATGGTCATACACTAAATTCCGTGCGATTTGCCGAATAAAGGTCTCAGCACTTGCTTCGTGTCTGAACTTTGCTTTATAAAATTTTAAAAATGTCTCCTGTGTCAAGTCCTCCGCGAGCTCTACATTCGACACCATATACCGTATGTATTGATAAATTTTTTGGAATTTCTGCTCATAAAACGTATCAAAATCCATGTTCCTCACCTCTCTTACTTCTATAGACGAATAAGCATAAAAAATTTGTAAAAATTATCAAAAAAAGATAAACTAAATACATGTAAAATTTTGTTAAGTTCGTGATTTGTTTATTAAATTGTATTAGAAAGTAGTGAATCAGCATGACCAATCGATTATTTGTGATGACTATTGGAAAAACACATAGTGGAAAAACAACTTTTGCAAATGCACTCAAACAGAAACTTTCCAATTCCGTAGTGATTGACCAAGAAGCACATGTTGAGTTTCTACAATCTTACTATCAAGACTCCCTTCCAAAGCAGGGAAATCATACAATGAAAAATACGATGTCAAAATTAGCGCTAGATTATTATATTACCTGTACAAACACAAATATGATTGTATGTAATACCCACTTAAGTCGTGCACATCGGTTAACCATTCTTGAAAAAATATTTACAAAAAATAAATTCACGCGTATTCTCATTTATTTTGAAATACCAGAGGATGTGATCGTCGCACGAATAAAAGAAAGCAATCGTAGCATCTCTCAATTTCGTAGTGACTGTTCTAATTTCGAGGAAGTGTTAGCTCTTCAAAAGGAAGCTTCGTCCAATTTAAATGAAGAATACCCCCAACTGGATGAAGCGGATTATATTTTTATTATTAATGATAACTGCAATCAAGATGCTGTGATTGAAGAAATTCTACATATTTCAGCTCAATTATCTTCAACGGTATTACACACCTAAATAAAAACGAGACGCTTTTCTAGTTAGAAAGGCATCTCGTTTTTTTATCCCGCGTTAAACGAGCACTTTATGTATTATGATTGAATCCCGATTTTCTTCACTGCTTCAGCAATTTCTTGCACAGTAGATACGACAACGCCATTTTCCTTAATCAAACCAATAACAAATAAATTACGGTAAATAAATTGATTTTCCGTACCATCTGCAATGAGCGCATCGATTTTCTTTGTATTTGTGCGACCTAATTGGCGAACATCTGAAAATAATGCAACGATTGGGCGATTTAACATTGAGAACGCGCCGATTTCTGCGGCAACACCTGAATCGATTTCTACTCCGTCAATGACCGCAATAAGGACATCGCTTGCCTTCAAACTGTCTAAATCTGCACGCGCAATCGTTAAGCTGTCTGCGTAGGCATTTTTATCGTTAATTGCATCGTTTTCCTGTGGTACATATAGCTCAATATTTGGAATCGCCGCGCGTAGCTCTTTTGCAATCACTTCATTGACGTAGCGATCCCCGATTGAAAATAATCCATTTGCTAAATAAGCTTTCATGTTCAAAAAACTCCTCTTTACTTAATTTTATAAATCCCTATCATTTTCCATACTATTACAATCAGTAATAATGCCAGCAAACCAAAAAATGGCCAACCCAAAGTTGATTCGGAACCGAGTGCAATGCTAATAGTAATATAGACGGCATATGCAAACAATACATTGATAATATTTTTCGTATAATTCACTGTCTGACGGCTGTTTGTATAGAATTTTTTGGCATTGGATTCATTGAAACGAGCTGGATAGTTATGTGTTTCTGGAAACTTTTCAACTACCGTCATCACTATTTGCAGGAAGATTGCAATCCCTGGTAAAATGAATAGCTCCATTTTCGAACCCCAACGGTCCACTTCACCTGATATGCCAAAATGTGCAGGAATCTGGTCAGGCATCTTGCTCCAATTCAAAACGATAAGTCCAACCATCATAGCAAGTGCGACATAACCGACAATATCAAAAAGCCATTCTAATTTCGTTTTTGGAATATGTAACTTTGGTCGATTCATTCTTCTCACCTCTCTTTTTTATACGGATAAATTAGTAAAAAGTTTCAGACTCCAAAAATCTAAGTGAACCTTCAATTCGTGGGGATTCTCTTCATCACCCATAAATTGGTGCACCAACCAATCAGGCTTTTACGGGCAGTTGCACATTATTTCAGTTATACTAGTGCTATCAGCTTTGTATGATGGGAGGGCCTTTATGTTTCTAGAAATCATTCAATTTTTACGTGAAATCGATCAAGTTATTTTCTTTTACATAAAAGAGTTAGGTATGTATATTTATTTATTACTATTCGCAGTTGTTTTTACGAAAACTGCCTTTGTACTTTTGACATTTTTACCTGGAGACAGTACGGTATTTACTAGTGGTACGTTAGCAGCAATTGGTAAGCTGGACTTACTGCTATTGTTCATCGTTTTTATTATAGCGACTACCCTTGCCGATAGTAATAACTATTATATTGGTAAAACCATTCGGAAAATCCCATCAAGATACAGACCGTTAAAACGATTCATACCTGATCAAACCATTGAAAAGGCTTATCAGTTTTTACTTGAATATGACCGTGTTGCCATTACATTTTCACGCTTCGTGCCATTAATGCGTACGATGACGCCATTTATATCTGGTTATACGAACTTTTCGTATTGGAAATTCTTCCGTTATAACTTTGCCGGTGCAGTTATTTGGACAGCTGTTTGGCTATTTGGCGGCTATTTACTTGGCAATATTCCATGGGTTGAGGATAATTTAGTACTAACCCTTGCCGTTATTTCCGTGTTTGTCTTTGGCTTTACAGGCTATGCTTATGTGAAACAGTTCAAGAAAAAACGAAAGCCCTCTTTATAATAAGAAGCCGACAAACACACTCAAAAGTTTGTCGGCTTTCATCATTTACCAAGCACGTTGATATGTTTTTACTGCTGGTGTTAGTTGCTCATCAAGCTCTATTGCAGCATGATATGCAAAGTATGGATCGCGTAATAACTCACGACCAATTATAATGACATCGGCCTGTTTGTTTTGCAAAATACTTTCCGCTTCTTTCCCCGTTGTAATAAGCCCTACTGCCCCAACTGGTAAACCTGCTTCACGTACTTTTTCAGCATGTGGTACTTGGTATAACGGAAATGCGTCAATTGTTGCTGGTACAACTGCCCCTGTCGAAACATCGATTAAATCGACATCCTGTTCTTTCATCCATTCAGCGATTTGCACATAGTCTTGTGCTTTTAATCCACCTTCTGCATAATCATCTGCAGAAATACGTACAAACAGCACACCATCCCAAATTGAACGAATCGCATCAATAATTTCACGTAATAAGCGGTAGCGATTTTCTGTTGAACCACCATATGCATCGGTACGTTTATTCGATAATGGCGATAAAAATTCATTGATTAAATAACCGTGTGCACCGTGAATTTCTAATACTTCAAATCCTGCTTTTATTGCACGTTCTGCCGCTAATTTAAACTGTTCGATTAGCCCCTTGATTTGTTCAAGTGACATTTCTGTTGGTACTTTATAGCTCTCGTTATAGGCAATTGCTGAAGGAGCAAAAATTTCACCATCTACTGTAGCTTTTCGACCTGCATGCGCAAGCTGAATGCCAGGAACAGTTCCATATGATTTAACTTGCTCGGTAATTTGCTTTAACCCTTCGATATGTGCATCTGACCAAATCCCTAAATCATTTGTTGTAATTCTTCCTTGTGGACAAACGGCTGTAGCCTCTAAAATAATACTGCCTATTCCACCCATCGCACGACTTGCATAATGCACGACATGAAACGGCTTTACAAATCCATCCTCACTTGCTTCATACATACACATTGGTGCCATCACAAGGCGATTTTTTAATGTTAGATTTCTTATAGAAAAAGGTTCAAATAATAAACTCATTTTAATTCCTCCATTATGTATCTTCATACTGCCTATTTAGTATACCAAAGTAGTTTTACTATTTCGATAAATCGATTC
>JAZUES010000261.1:0-2906 GCA_045640265.1 Solibacillus sp. | reverse complement strand
TTGTGCTTGATTAAAACCAGCAATACGCAATTCTTTCTTTTGTTCTTGATCATCGATAACAAGAAAGCGCCAAGGTTGTAAGTTACTTGATGATGGAGCTGATGTTGCTTGCTCTAGGATATGTTGGATTGTTTCGCGAGGTATTGTAACGCCAGGCTCATATTTACGCACTGATTTACGCTCATCCATTAATTTTTCTAAAGCTGTTTTTTGTTGTAGCATATTTACCATCCTCTATTATTTTAGTAATCTATTAATTCGTTAGCTTTGATGAGTTTGTACGTGTTAAATATAAAAGAGCAGGTGTTTTAGAAGTGAATGTATCTCACCTTTAAAACATCTGCTTTTGCTCATCAATTTAAAAATTGAGCGAACTTTGTATTAGCTCTGTAAGAAGTTATTTAAACGTGATTTTACATAAGTAAAGATTAAAGTGATTTTAATAATTTAATTACACCTTTGGCAACTGCGCCACCTGATGCGGGATTTTGTCCTGTAACGATACGATTATCAGTTACAGTGAATACTGACCAATCAGCATCTTTTACGTAATTAGCCCCTTTACGAACAAGTTCATCTTCAGTTAAAAATGGAACGACTTTATCTAGTCCAACAGCAATTTCTTCTGTGTTAGTAAAACCAGTCACTTTAGTATTTTTGATTAAATATTCACCGGCGCCATTTTTAATATTTAATAATCCAACAACACCATGACAAACAGCAGAAACAACGCCACCGTTAGCGTGAATCGTACTTGCAATGTTTTGTAGGTTTTCATCTTCTGCGAAATCCCACATAACTCCATGACCACCTGCATAATAGATAGCATCATAATCATTCGGGTTAATAGAGTCAGCTGGCAAAGTAGAGCTTAGTTTATTTAAGAAATCAGCATTTGCGTAATATTTCCAATCTAATTCGGTCATTTGATCAGCTTGTAAACTATGTGGGTCAAGTGGCGTATGACCACCTTTAGGGCTCACATAATCAATTTGATACCCTTCCTTTTCCATTTCATCTGCAAAGTGAACAGCTTCCCCTAACCATAATCCTGTTGCACGTTGTAAATTAGGATACTTAGAAATATTCGTTACTACTAATAAGATCTTTTTCATTATACAATCTCCTTTAAGTTTGATACTATCAAGCCTAAAGGTTAAACCATACTTTAAGTCAAGGAGGACACTTCATGTATACAATCCAACAAGCGAGCCTCTTAATTGAAATTCCTGCAAGTTCAATTCGATACTATGAAAAAATAGATTTAATTCCACCAATAAAAAGAAATGAACAAGAGCATCGAATATTTGATGAACAAGACATTGAACTTTTAAAATTAATTAAATGTTTTCGAAATCTAGGCATGTCAATTGAGGATATAAGAGAAAATATTTCAGCGCTGAGTTTAGAAAAGGAAGAGATTAATACGCAAGCTATATTAATTCAGCACAAGAAAAAATTAGAAGAGCAAATTGATGTTTTAAATACTTTTATTAGTGAAATTGATCAGAAAATTATTATTTGATCAGATACAGATTTAAAATAACCTCTAACGATTAAGCAGAGTGATTCTACTACATCTTTTAATAATTTTTGTTCACCACCAACACTCATGGCATGTAGAAGGGGTTGTGTGGTTGGAGTTAGTATAATTAAATTGAAAAACCAAATCCTAATTAAAGGAATTTGGTTTTTTTATAGAAAATATTAGAGAGCCTTATTTAAGGTGTAAAGTGTCTTATGAAAATAATTAATGCCGCCGTTGATTCGCTAGCAAGAACTTTATTTATGTACCTTGCAAGCTGGAATGCTACACTTTATAGATGGAAACAACAAATATCCATGTTTGATGAGTTGCCCGAACGAAAGAATAAAATAAACAAATGAGAATTTGTCGAGTTAACTAGAACGTAGACAAAAAAGCTTGTTGGGATTACTTTCAACAAGTTTTTGCTTAGAGGAGAAAACATGGAAAAGATTCAAAAATGCTTTGGTAAATTGAATATGACTTGGCAGAGAGTTGTTCTTTTGGCTATTATTACAGCAGTATATACAGCGTTAATCAATCAGGTGCCGTTTTTGAAAGACACGTCATTTCAGGACATCGCCATTTATCTTGACTGGTGGATTCTTTTTGCCGTGTTCATTATTGTGAACTGCGAAAAGTGGTGGGAAGCATCACTGAAATGCTTTGTGTTCTTCCTTGTCAGCCAGCCCCTTATTTATTTGATTGAGGTGCCGTTTGTTGCGGACGGATGGGGAATATTCCGCTATTATGATTATTGGTTTAAAATCACACTTCTGACTTTGCCAGGTGCTTTGATCGCATTCCAGCTTAAAAGAAAAGACTGGCTTAGCGTTTTAGTTTTATCTGTGTCAACAGGTTATCTTGCTACTGCTAGCGTCCGCTATTTCAGAGCTGCAATGGCAAATTTCCCGTACCATTTGCTTAGCCCTATATTCGCTCTTTGTCTAGCGGTGTTTTTCGTTTTTGTTTTGTTGGATAAGAAAAAGCATCGCATCGCGGCACTTTCTGTCACCGCGGCAGTACTTCTTGCATTTGCTCTTTTAACCGGACCAGACAAGTCCAAGGAAATATTCCTTGATGAGGGAAGTTGGACTTACTTGATGGAAGATGAATCCGTTGTCGTGGTGGAGATTGTAGATGGGAACCATGTCACGCTAACTGCAAAGCGAGATGGCAATACACTCATCCGTTTTAAAAATGCAGAAGGTATCGAAAAAGAATAGTATGTTACGGTGAGTGGAGGCAGCATTTTTATTAACTTGTTTGAGGAAGACTGAACTTTTACTCCACGCCCAACACTCATGGCATGTAGAAGCGGTTGCGTGGTTGGAGTTAGTTTAATAAACAAAAAATAGCTGCGTCGAAAAATCTGATTGAG
>JAZUES010000260.1:0-6958 GCA_045640265.1 Solibacillus sp. | reverse complement strand
GTATTTAAAAAGGGAGATAACGATAGACCTTATATCGGCAGGCCTTACACACAGCACAAAGAACATTCACAGAGACTCTGTAAAGAGGCTTTGTGAATGTGTGCTGAGCCCGCTGAATGACTACCCCAATCCCACCTTATTAGGAAGGAAATACTTCGATATTCCAAAAAAGTCCCCCCATATTGTAGAAAGCCCGGCGCCTTGCGATAGCATAGCGCCTACGGTATTTAAAAAGGTTGATAACGACACAACTTATATCGGCGGGCCTTTCACACAGCACAAAGAACATTCGCAAAGACTCTGCAAAGAGGCTTTGTGAATGTGTGCTGCGCCCGCCGAATGACTATCCCACTCTCCCCTTATTAAGAGGAAAATACTTCGATTCAGAAACGTTTCACCTTATGACTATCCCGTATCCATCCTTCATCCATCACAAAATAAAAAAGCAAAATCCCGATTTGAGACTTTGCTTCTGCGGTTATTATTGGTTATGCCAAACTGGCTTGTCATTCTTATTCCGTTCAGCCATTTGCTCAGCTGTGTAGATGATGCGCATTGGATTGCCTCCTGCCATTGCACCAGCTGGTACGTCACGGTAAACGAGCGTTGCAGCAGATACAATCGCACCGTCTCCAATTTTAATACCCGGTAAAATTGTCGAGTTCGCACCAATCATGACGTTGCTGCCGATTTCTACATCTCCTAGACGATATTCCTCAATTAAATATTCATGCGCTAAAATAGTCGTATTAAAGCCGATAATCGTATTATCTCCAACAGAAATTCGTTCTGGAAACATTGAATCCGGCATGACCATTAATGCAAGCGATGCCTGTTTGCCAATTTTCATCTTTAAAAAAGTACGATACAACCAATTTTTCACCGACATAAACGGCGTAATCCGACCAATTTGAATGACGATGAAACATTTCATAATTTTCCAAAACGAAACGGTTTGATATACGTTCCAAAGGGAGTTTGCTCCTTGAACACGGTAGCGTTCAGTTCTTCTCATCGTTAGTCCCCTTTCACAATTTCAAGTAAATCACGCATATGATGTAGCATATAATCTGGGTTAAATTGCTGTAGATAGCTTTCCCCTTTTGCAGACCAGGCAACTCCTGCAGTTCGTACGCCTGCGTTTTTTCCGCCTTCTATGTCATGTGAATTGTCGCCAATCATAATGGCTTCCTCTTTTTTAACACCTAATTTATCTAATGCTAATAATACTGGCTCTGGGTGTGGCTTCACATGTGTAACGTCATCAGATCCTATTATTACTTCAAATAAATGGGCTACATCGAGCACTTTTAAGCCGCGTGCTAATCCTTCTCGACTCTTCGTCGAAACAATTGCTAATTTAATGCCTTCCTTATGTAGCGCTTCTAATGTTTCTGCTACCTCATCATAGCTATTTACTAACTCATCATGATGGGCGGTATTCCATTCTTTGTATTTCATAATCATTGAGTCCGTTTCACCAGGTGTAATTTCATCAAATGTTTGCTTTAATGACGGACCGATGAATTTTAAGCAATCTTGTGTCGAATATTGCCCGGGAAATCTTTCGTCAAGAATATACATAAATGTTTGAATGATTAAATCGTTCGTATCAAGTAAAGTTCCATCAAAATCGAATAGTAATGCTTTAGTTTTCATCTAAATCCCTCTTCCTTCTAAAAAACCGCTCGCAAAATGCAAACGGTTTAATATGTTTATTTCTTTTTGTTTGTTTTTTGCTTTTTCTTTGTAGACACTGTTGGTTGTGGATCTAAGTAATGGATAACTGGTTTGACGTTTAAACGGCGATACACAATTGCGATAATCCCAATGGCAATGCCGAGAATCGAAACGACCTGTGCAGAACGTAACTCACCTATTAAATATAAACTATCCGTACGCATACCTTCGATAAAGAATCGTCCGAATGAATACCAAATTAAATAGAAGAAGAACATTTCTCCGCGACGCCAATTCCATTTACGAGCGAATAATAATAAGATAAGCCCTACTACATTCCATAACGATTCGTATAAAAATGTTGGATGCACATACGTACCTTCTTCTTTAATGTACATTTGTTCAATCAACCAGTTTGGTAAAAATAAGTTTTCTAAAAAGCCCCGAGACACAGGTCCACCATATGCTTCTTGGTTCATAAAGTTGCCCCAACGACCAACAATTTGTCCAATTAAAATACTTGGTGCAGCAATATCAGCAATTTGTAAAAAGCTCACTTTACGTTTTCTTGTAAATATGTATGCGGTAATAAATGAACCAATTAAGGCACCGTGAATTGCAATACCACCATTCCAAATTTCAATTATTCTTCCTGGATTCTGGCCGTAAAAATCCCACTTCATTGCCACATAATATACACGTGCTGATAAAATCGCAATCGGCACAGCCCAAATAAGTAAGTCTGCGAAAAATTCATCATGGAACCCACGTTTCACTGATTCTTTTTGGGCTAAAAAGTAACCAATAACAATACCTGCTCCAATTATAATACCGTACCATCTTACAGAAAATGACCCTAAGTGAACGGCTACCGGATTAATTGCCATTAAATTTCCTAACATAGTTTTCTCCCTTCAACAATCTCCATATTAATCAGTAATCATCAAAATCATCGTTTACGACAAGCATATCATCTAAGCGACGTGCGAATTCCTCAGCTGCGTTGACACCCATTTTTTTCAGTCGATAATTCATCGCAGCTACTTCAATAATAACCGAAACATTTCGTCCTGGTTGAACAGGAATAGTAAGCTTCGTTACTTCCGTATCGATGATTTTCATTTTTTCCTCATCTAAACCTAGACGATCATAGAACTTATCAGGATCCCAGTTTTCTAATTCAACAATTAATGTGATGCGTTTAAACCGACGAACGGCACTCGCACCAAATAACGTCATAATATCAATAATTCCAATACCCCGAATTTCAAGTAAATGCTCTAACAGTGGCGGCGGGCTACCGATTAACATGTTTTCGCCCTCTTGACGAATTTCTACACTATCATCTGCTACTAATCGATGTCCTTTTTTAACAAGTTCTAGCGCTGTTTCACTTTTACCGACACCACTTTTCCCCATGATCAATACACCAATCCCGTATACATCAACAAGAACACCGTGCATCGCCGTTGTTGGCGCAAGCTTGCCTTCTAAAAAGTTCGTTAATCTGCTTGAAAATCTAGTTGTCGTTAACGGCGTCACCAGTACGGGCACATGATTTTCATTGGAAGCATCAATTAATTCTTGCGGAACTTCCATACCACGAGAAATAATAATCACTGGTGTTTGTTCCGAACAAAGTTGCATCATACGTGATTTTTTTTCCTCTTGCGGAAGCATCTCAAAAAATGAAAGTTCCGTTTTCCCTAGAAGTTGTACCCGATTTGCAGGGTAATGTGTAAAATAACCAGCCATTTCAAGACCTGGACGTGAAATATCACTTGTCGTAATGTAACGGCCAATCCCTTCTTCTCCACTTACGAGCTGCAAATTAAACTTTTCTAGTACATCTTTTGTAATTACTTGAATCATAATCATCACGCCCCTATCATCATTACATCTAGTTTGTATTTTATCATGTAAACTACCAATCCTATACAAAAGGGCTCAAATTTTTCAGTAAAATAAAAATACGATGAAGCACAATGTACTTCACCGCATTTGGAGAAACAAATTATTTTAATCCAGCTAAGTAAGCTGCAGCTGCATCTACATCTGCACCTTTCAATAAGCCACCTGGCATTCCACCATTACCATTTAAAATAATTTCTTTAATCTCTTCCTCTGAATATTTTGCTCCAATTTTTTCTAACGCTGGACCGCTTGCACCTTGTAAATTACCACCGTGACAAGTTGTACACGTTTGTTGTACTAATTTTTCGCCATCTGGTTGCGTTGTTTCACCCTTTGATGACGACTTATCCCCATCGTCTCCGCCACCACATGCCGCTAAAAATAACGCTGAACCAAATACTAATGTTAAAATGCTTTTCTTCATTCTGAACCCCTCCTGACCTTCTACTTCATTTCCTATTATACCAATTTTATACTCTTTTAAAACCTTCGCCCAATACTTCATAAGCATCTGAAACAATAACAAACGCATGTGGGTCAACGTTTTTTAGCACTTGTTTCAGTTTTGTGAACTCTGTTTGATACACAACAACCATCAATACAGGGCGCTCTTCACCCGTATAGCCACCGATTGCGGGCAATTTTGTCACTCCACGATTCACTTCTTTATAGATGGCATCACGTACTTCGTTCTCATGCTTTGTAATGATATAAACCATTTTTGACTGACTAAAGCCAAGCTGTACGATATCAATGGTTTTCGTCGTTACATATAAACCAATTAGTGCATAAAGTCCTTTTTCTAAATCGAACACAACAGCTGCACTAACCGCGATGATACCGTCAATTAATAATACACTCGTACCTAATGTTAGCCCTGTATACTTTGTAATAATTTGTGCCAGTAAATCTGTACCACCTGTAGAAGCATTCCCTTTAAACACTAGTCCAATCCCAAATCCAACAACGATGCCCCCGAATATTGCACCAAGTAGAGGATTTAACGTCCAGGCATCCCAGCTCGCTGTCATCAATACGAAAAATGGCAATGCAAGGGTTCCCACTAATGATTTAAAGCCGAATTTCTTTCCTAGAACCAGTACACCTGCAATAAATAATGGAATATTAAATGCATATTGAACAAGCCCTGCATTCCAACCGAATACTCCGTGTAAAATTGTACTGATTCCACTTACACCACCAGATGCCACTTGATTTGGAAATAAAAATAAATTAAATCCAAATGCAATGACAGCAGCACCAACAATGACAAATAAATATTCATTAATCACATTTTTGACTGAACTCTGTGATTTATACACATTTTCTTTCATATACATCCTCACTTTATTAAAAAATTCCTTTGAATTATAGCAAATCAACCCTAATATAGGAACTTCATTAAGATGAAGCAAATTTAGGATTAACTAGAACTTTATATAAAAAGAGCGTTTCTATTTTGAAACGCTCTCTTACTATGGAAAAATCACTGCATCTTCAACCCATAAAATAACATCTTCATAAATTTCGATTATTTCTTGATGAGAAATAGCGAATTTTTCATCAAGTGGTTCAATTTGATCCCACTCTAATTTGTTTAATGCAATACTCATTTGTAAGTAAGGTGTCATCTCTGTCGTCTCACCACTTATTGTTTCTAGCAGTATTTCTGATAGTGGAAGCTTATCCAAAATCGTATTCATCGGACGTTGCAGTAGAGAATCAATCAATGAAAATAAACCTACTAAAAAATATTCAGAATAATTGTGTTTGTTATTTCGACGTGCCAATTTTTCACATACTTTTGCACGGAATAATGATGCATACATCAGTTCTTTAAACACATCATTATTATTTTGCACATTTGACTCACGCATAGCTAACAAATAAATCCACTTGCGTAACTCCGTCAATCCTAGTAGTAGAATGGCTTGTTTAATCGAACGTACCTTTGACTTTATGCGTTTTGCTGAGTTATTAATCAGCTGTAACAATTTATAAGCTAGTGAAATTTCACGTTCAATATTTTCCACTAATACATCGATATCTAATTCTTCATCTTTTAAAAGTGTGATAATTTGAAAATACTGTACTAAGTTTGGTGGAATATCTGTTGATGTAATAATTTGTGGCTCTTCAAAAAAGTATCCTTGAAATAGGGAATAACCTGTACGCTTCGCTATTTCGAAATCATCACGTGTTTCAACCTTTTCTGCAAGTAATTGAATAGATGGGAATTGTGTTTTAACTTTATTTTCAATTTCCATTCGTTCTATTAACGGCGTGAGTAAAAAATCAATTTTGATGTAATCGATATTAAGAAATAATTCATCATAAATTAATACTTCTTCATTCATAATAAAATCATCAAGTGCAATTTTGAATCCGAGATTTTTCAATATTTTTACTCGCTCAATTAATTCATTCGTAATCGAAATATCTTCCAATAATTCAATAACTACTGCTGTTGGGTCTAAAAAGTCGAGCGATTCTTTCATAATTAAATTTTCAGTGAAATTAACAAATGAAGGTTTCCCATTTGCCACTTCATTAATGCCAATTGATAAAAAGGAATTAATAATTACACCTAAAGTAGCTGAGTCCGAATCTATTTGTGGAAATACATTCTTATTATTGTTTCTATATAATAATTCGTACGCTACTATTTCTTCTTCAATGTTGAATATAGGCTGCCTTCCAATAAAAATATCCATAGTAGTTTCTCCAATTCTTCTTATAATCTACTCGATAATTTCCAACATTTTTTATTTCAACTATTTCACATATTGTATTTCTATTTGCTTCCATTGTACTATACAATTGACAAACAAAATAGGGAGGTAATAAATGTGAATTTCGTTAAATACGAGCAAAAGGATTTTATCGCTTATGTAACATTAAATCGTCCGGAAATGTTGAATGCTTTTAATTTTGAAATGCTTGAACAGCTACGAAAGGTAATGGAATCGATTCAAATTCATCCAGATATCCGTCTTGTCATTGTTACAGGTGCTGGGGATAAGGCTTTTTCTGTGGGGGCTGATTTAAAAGAACGAAAAACATTGCCTGACGCACTGGTAAAACGTAATTTAAATCGTTTTGGTGAAGTGTTTACTATGATTGAACAATTACCTCAACCTACAATTTGTGTTTTGAACGGTTATGCTTTTGGCGGTGGTATGGAACTTGCACTTTCTTGTGATTTCCGTATTGCAGCAGAACATATTACACTCGGCCTTACAGAAACAGGTCTTGGAATTATTCCAGGTGCTGGTGGAACTCAACGTTTGCCGCGCTTAATTGGTGAAGCAAAGGCATTAGAACTCATTTTAACTGCCAAACGAATGACCGCTGCAGAAGCACT
>JAZUES010000259.1:0-8313 GCA_045640265.1 Solibacillus sp. | reverse complement strand
ATTTAAGAAGCTTTGTTTCATTAACGTTGCTTGTTCAGTTTTCAAGGTTCATGTCGTTATCTTAAGTGACAACTTATATATCATATCACTTATAAAACATTATGTCAACATTTTATTTTCGTGATGTTTTTGATATTGTTCGTCGTCCTTACGACATGTAATAATATATCACGATATCATTTTCAATGCAATACTTTTTATTGATTTTATTTGATTATCAACAAAAAACTTAGGCAAAGTGCCCCAGGTATACCTAATAAGGATAATGTTAGTATTGAAAACAAATTAATGGGTATAGAAAAGCCATACGAACTTAAAATAATATTTCCTATGAACAAAACAACTATAGATACCGCTATTTTGAACCAAAACAACGCCAAATATTCTAATACCTTCCCAAAATGCTTCCTTTTCGATAAAAAAAGAAACAAGAGAACTAAACAGCACATAGTAAGTCCTATGTAACGCATTGCACCATCCTTTTTTTCACATTTAATGGTAACATATGCAGCTGCCTTGCCCCTTATTTCAAAAGCTTTTATGAATTATTTGATTATCACACGACGGATACGCGCTTCTTTATATAGATAAAAGTGGATGCTTTCTGATCTTTTTCGTTCCGCTATTACTTCCAAACTATAATCATCCATTAACTCTTCGATGGCCTTAGCACTAAGTAATGCTTCTTTTGTTCCTTTAATAGAAGAAACTAACCGTTCATCGAATTCTTTTTTTAATTTCCCTTTACGAGAAAATAACATGATATTTCCCTCACTTTATAATTCACGACGTCCTTCGAGTGCTTTCGATAGTGTTACTTCATCTGCATACTCTAAATCGCCACCTACCGGTAAACCATGTGCAATACGTGTTGTGCGAATTCCTGATGGTTTCACAAGTCGCGATATATACATCGCTGTTGCTTCCCCTTCTATCGTAGGATTTGTCGCTAAGATTAATTCCTGTACACGTTCGTCGTGAAGGCGGGTTAATAATGAAGCAACGTTGATATCTTCCGGCCCTACACCATCCATTGGAGAAATCGCCCCATGTAATACGTGATATAGCCCTTGATAGTCGCGCATTTTTTCCATTGCGATGACGTCTTTCGGGTCCTGTACAACGCAAATTGTCGTTACGTCACGCTGTTTATCTGAGCAAATATGACATGGGTCAATGTCTGTAATATGACCACACTGTGAACAGTACATTAAATTACGTTTCGCATCAATTAAGGCTTTTGCAAACGTCGAAACCGTATCTTCTTTCATTGTTAACACATGGAATGCTAAACGTCCCGCTGTTTTCGGTCCGATTCCAGGTAACTTCATGAAGCTATCGATTAATCTTGCTATTGGTTCTGGATAGTGCATATTTCTCCTCCTTTAAAAAGGCACACCCCAATTGTTTGAGATGTGCTTTGCAAAACGAGCTATTCAAATTAGAAAGGAAGGTTCATTCCTTGAGTGAATTTACCCATTGTTGAATTTGTAGTCTCTTCTACTTTTTTAAGTGCTTCATTTGTAGCGATTACTACTAAGTCTTGTAACATTTCGATATCTTCTGGGTCTACTACAGACTCATCTAAGTTTACTTCTAATACTTGACGTTGACCATTCATTACAACTTTGACCATGCCGCCACCAGCAACACCTTCAAATTGTTGTGCATTTAAAGCCTCTTGAGCTTCCATCATTTCTTTTTGCATTTTTTGCATTTTTTTCATCATGCCTTGCATATTCCCCATACCGCGCATACTAAATTCCTCCTTAAAATTTCAATTATTCTTCGACAACATCAACAAAATCTTTTCCAAATCGTTTTTCAGCCTCTACAACAAGCGGATCTTGTGTTTCAATTTGAACTTCTTCCATAAAAGACGGTTCTAATAAATCTGATTCATGTGATTCTGGTCTCTTTTGATCCAAGCCATTATCTTTAATAAAGTTTTCACGTAACTTCATCCAAGCTGGTTCTGGTATACAAAGTAACTCGTACGAAATGCCAACTTCAGAAGCAATTCGCTGTGTAAATAACGATATAAGGATATTGTTGTCTGCTACCATTTGACAATGTATATCATACTTGAATTTTACCACAAAAGCACTCGCGTTTGCCGCAACAGGTTCTGCATCTGCTAAAAGAGCTGATTGCGATTTTTGTAAGTTTGCCAAACCTAATGCCCATGCCGATTTGATCTTTTGTAAATCTGACTTTGTCGCCGTTTTCAACACTTCTTGTATACGGCCAGTTGGTGCATTGTATTGATTGCCTTGTGGACGTACACGCTGACGAGGTTGGTCTTTTGGTTGCTGAATATGTGGCCCACCATTTTCACTTTGAAATTGCTGTGATAACTGCCCTAGACGATTTTCCAAAGATGCTACTTTGCCTTCTAACGCTGGATCTATACCAACTGCAACTCGAGCGGTTCCTTTGAGCTGCGCCATTTTTAAAAGTGCTGTTTCTAAATAGATTTTCGTATGATGAGAAAAACGCATTTCTTGTTGTGTTTTTGCCAAAATGTCAATAAATCCATAGAGTGTTTCTATTTCAAAGTCATGTGCTAGTTCTAAAAACTTCTGTTCTGGAGAAATAAATTCTAGTAATTCTTCTAATGAACCATCAGTTTGCAACAATAATAAATCACGGAAAAATGTAATGAAGTCTTCCGCTAATCGAAGCGGTTCCTTACCATCTGCAATTAATTGTTCTAGCATGCCCAGTACATTTGCTACATCTTTTTGTTTTAACGAACTAGCAATGTTATAAAAGGCGTCCTGACTGACTGATCCCGTTACAAGTAAGACATCCTCCAATTGAATGGATTCATTACTAAATGACACTACTTGATCGAGTAAGCTAAGGGCATCACGCATGCCACCTGCTGCTGCTTGGGCAATTGACTTTAAGGCTTGCTCATCGTACCCCATCTGAATATCTTCTAAAACCACTTTCATACGTTCCACAATATCTATAGAAGAAAGTCGTTTAAAATCAAAGCGCTGACAACGAGAGATAATTGTGGCAGGAAGCTTATGAGGCTCTGTCGTTGCTAAAATAAACACCGCATGTGCGGGTGGTTCTTCTAGCGTTTTTAGCAAGGCATTAAATGCGCTTGTTGAAAGCATATGCACCTCATCAATAATATACACTTTGAAACGGGCGTCAGCTGGTGCAAAACGAACCTTTTCAATAATGTCACGCATTTCTTCTACTCTTGAGTTTGAAGCAGCATCAAATTCAATAACGTCTGTATGCGAACCTTCCGTAATGCTTAAGCATGTCGCACATTCGTTACATGGTTCACTTGCTGGTGCCTTTTCACAATTTAGCGCTTTTGCAAAGATTTTTGCCGCACTTGTTTTACCTGTACCACGTGGACCAGAGAATAAATACGCATGCGTTGTTTTGCTTGCGAGGAGAGCATTTTGAAGGGTTCTTTTCACATGTGCTTGACCAGACATTTCACGAAATGATTGTGGTCTATAAACACGATAAAACGCTTGATATGTCAACCTTTCCCTCTCCCTTCTTTTCTAAATTTCAATAATTACAGTATAGCATAAAGTATAAGGAAACTCTTTGGAATTACGATTTCCCTTTTGTACCTAAAAACAAAAAAACGCATCCATCAAAATGATGAATGCGTTGGATTTGGCAAGTTTATGCCGTGCACCTTTCTTCGACTGCCGCACATAAGCGTTACTCTTGTCGCCAGCTCAAGTTAGGCTACCCCGCGGCACATAAGCGGGACCACTTAATGCTGCTTCCTTCCGGACCTGACATGGTTCGTGGGTGCTTATTGCGCAGGACCCAACCGTCAACACTACGTGCAAAAGGCAGACCAAACAATACGGACAGCCTCAGAAAAGGAATTCAATCTTGCTAGAGCGGATTGCAAGTTACAGGGCACCGCTACCTCCCCATCTAGCACGGCAATACTAAGTATACTAAGCACAACCTAAAATTGCAATGAAATGTCCTAAGAAATTTATTACACAAACTATAAATGTCATAAAAGTTTTTAAAAAAATTTATTGACGCATCAAAATTTACGTGATAAATTAATATTTGTCTAAAAGAGATCTTTCTATATGGAGGTATACCCAAGTCTGGCTGAAGGGATTAGTCTTGAAAACTAACAGGCGGGTTAAACCGCGCGGGGGTTCGAATCCCTCTACCTCCTCCATTTTTTAAACTGTAACCGTTACAACTGTGTAACGGATTTTTTTTGCCCAAAAATGAGCGAAGTACTATTTCTTAATAATAGAAATAGTACTTTTTTGTATTTCTACATACTTTTCTTGTACAATTAATTATTCAGTCAATAAGTAAGGCGCTAAAGCGCCCTTTAAGCTCCGACAGACATTGGAGGGCCCGACGCAAAACTTTATACTTTCTTATCTTTCAAAAGGTGGTTATTTGTTTGGAAACAACACAACCGCGCATAAAAACAGCAAAATCATTATTTTTTATGTTGCTTATTGCCTTATTGACCGCACTCGGTGGCGAAATCAAGATACTTCCATTTGAAGACGTCCCATTTCGCTTTGGATTAGGTAGTATTATCTTCTTCTTCGCCTTGTTAATCCGCCCATTACCAATTGTTTGGACGGGACTATTAACGGCCGTTTTCGTTGTCATTGAACGCTCGTTGTTAGATGTTCTATTATATAGGGATGCATTTATTCCACAATTAATCGAACATTTACCCGCAGCACTCTTTTATTTAACCTATGCACTGTGCTTTAAACTCATCCAATTAGAGGAGCTCAAAAAGCAGCCACTGCTACTTGGACTATGTGGGACAGCTTTTGAGGTTATTTCAAATACACTTGAGCATGTTTCAACAGAACTGCTTTTGGCAGCCGAGCAAGAAACGTTTTCTTCGTTTTTAATTTTTATCGTTGTTGGTTTACTGCGGAGCTTCCTTGTTGTTGGTGTGTATAGCATGATTACGCTCTCTGAACAAAAAAAACAGCTACAACAACTGATGGCAATTCATTCGGAGCTCTATGTCGAAGCGTTGTATATTCAAAAATCAATGAACCAAGTCGAGCAACTAACCGCGAATAGCTACCAGCTCTATAAAAAGATCAAGCCGCTTGATGCAGCACTTAGTAAAGACGCGCTGACAATCGCACAGGAAATTCATGAAATTAAAAAAGACCATGAACGTATTTATGCCGGGCTATCCAAAATTACCAACACTGAATACAAAACCACTTTTTATTTGTCCGATTTACTTAGCTTTATCGTCGAGGCGAACGAAAACTATGCATTACACTTAAAAAAGGACATTATATTTACACTCATTTGTCCTGATGACTTTAAAACAAAGGAACATATCGCGCTACTTGCGGTACTTAACAATTTAATGGCAAATGCCGTCGAAGCCATTTCAACACGAGGTTTTATTACACTAAGTGTATCGATTCAGCAAAATAAGACAACCTTTATTATAGAAGATAACGGTGTTGGCATTGAACCAGCCCTGCTACCGATTATTTTCGATGTTGGCTATACATCAAAATTTAATCATTTAGGTCAAGCTTCTACTGGTATTGGCTTATCTCATACAAAAACAATTATTGAAAACTTACAAGGGACGATTACAGTAGTAAGTGATACGACAACGTGCTTTGTCGTTCAGATTCCTACGAAAAACTTACGAAAGGAGCTTTAAAATGCGCTATTTTATCGTTGATGATGATCGCGCTAGCCGTGTCATGCTTAGTGCGATTATTAATGACTGCGAACTTGGCACAGTGATTGGCGAGGCGAAGGACGGGCTAGATGCCATCCCGCAAATTTTAATGATGCAGCCTGAATTTGTGCTTATTGATTTATTAATGCCCAATTTAGATGGTATTGAAACCATTGAACGCCTGCAGCAAAGTGGCTTTGAAGGGCACTTTATTATGATTTCACAGGTCGTCAATAAAGAAATGGTTGCAGAAGGTTATTCAAAAGGTATTGAATTTTTCATTCATAAGCCAATCAACAAAATTGAAGTACAAATGGTCTTACAGCGTACTACCGAACAATTTCGTTTGAAAAATTCATTACAAGCGATTCGCCAATCGCTAAGCAATTTCGAGGTGCCTGAAATTATTCATACAAAAAAGACGACGCGGGATCATATTCAATCGATTTTAAATGATATGGGTATTATTGCAGAGGTTGGTAGCGAGGATATTATTAAAATTATCGAACAGCTATTAATTGAAAAGCATAAAATTGCACCACTCCCTCCATTAAAAGAGGTGTATGAGCGCGTCGCAATGCTTACAAAAACAGCGCCAGATGATATTGCAAAGGAAATCAAAGCCATCGAGCAGCGTGTGCGACGGACAATTTTGGCTGCGATGATTAACTTGGCAAACCTTGGTATTGTTGATTATACCAATGCTGAATTTGAATATTACACACCGCGCTATTTTGATTTAAGCGATATCCGCCATTTAATGCAGCAAATGGAGCAGGATGGGCAACGGAAAGCAAAGGTAAATATTAAAAAATTCATTCAAGTCTTATATTCAGAAATTATTAGCAAGGTAAACTAGTCGGATTTTGTCGGATTTTGTAATCCTCCTATACACTTAATCTAGGCTTGCCCTGAATATCATTTTTTTAGGAGGAACTACTTTTGAAAAAGTTTAAAATTAGCTTAGCCATGCAAATTCTAATTGGTTTAGTTCTAGGTGTTATTGTAGGTGCTGTGTTTTATGGTAACACAGACGTACAAGGATACTTACAACCTTTTGGCGATATCTTCTTAAATTTAATTAAGATGATCGTTGTACCGATTATTATCTCGACATTAATCGTTGGTGTTGCCGGAACTGGTGACCTGAAACAATTAGGTCGTCTTGGTGGTAAGACACTTATTTATTTTGAGGTTATTACAACAGTTGCGATTGTTGTTGGTTTATTAGCAGCGAATATCTTCCAACCTGGTGCTGGAATCGATATGAGTGAGCTGCAGCAAACAGACATTTCTTCTTATGTAGAGACATCTGAACAAGAAGAAGCAAAAGGCACATTCCAAATTATCGTGGATATCGTTCCGAAAAACATTATTAATGCAATGGCTGAAGGCGATATGCTTGCCATTATTTTCTTCTCTGTTCTTTTCGGTTTAGGTGTTGCAGCTATTGGTGAACGAGGAAAACCAGTACTTGCTTTCTTCCAAGGAACGGCAGACGCCATGTTCTGGGTAACAAACTTAGTTATGAAGTTTGCGCCGATTGGGGTATTTGCACTTATTGGTGTAACCGTTTCCAAATTTGGTGTTTCATCACTCATTCCATTAGGAAAGCTCGCGATTTTAGTATATGCAGCGATGATTTTCTTCATCATTGTAGTATTAGGTATCACAGCAAAAATCTTTGGTATTAATATCTTCAAGTTAATCCGTATGATTAAAGACGAGTTATTATTAGCGTTCTCTACTTCTTCATCAGAGACGGTATTACCTCGTATCATGTTAAAAACAGAACAAATGGGTGCACCAAAGGATATCGTATCATTCGTTATTCCGACAGGTTACTCATTCAACCTTGATGGTTCAACACTTTACCAAGCAATTGCGGCAATCTTCATTGCGCAAATGTACGGTATCGACCTGTCAATTATGGAACAAATCACATTAATGCTTGTATTAATGGTGACATCTAAAGGGATTGCCGGTGTTCCAGGGGTATCATTCGTTGTACTTCTTGCGACATTAGGTACAGTAGGTATTCCACTTGAAGGTTTAGCGTTCATCGCTGGTATTGACCGTATTTTAGATATGATGCGTACCGTTGTAAATGTAGTTGGTAACACATTAGCAGCGCTTGTTATGGCGAAATGGGAAAAACGTTTCGACGACAAGAAATTTGCTGAGTATCAAGCAGCTAACTTAAAATATTTATTAAAATCCGCGTGTATGAGGGTGAGGCCTCTCCACGCTGATTTTTTATTTCACGACTTTTGCTAAATACGCACGAATTGATTGCTCACCATTATGTAAGGCTTCCTGCTCGCGTGCTTCATCTTTTTGTACTTTTCGTTCAGCTGCCTCCATTACCTTTTCGATATCAGCTTGTGGCACAATAATGACCCCGTCAATATCGCCGATTACGTAATCTCCGGACTGTACAACAACACCGCCAACTGCAACCGGCACGCCAACAGCCCCGCCACCGTTTTTATTACCAGCAGCAACCGTTGTCCCTAATGAAAATACAGGAAAATCGATTGCTCTTGCCGCTGCTAAATCGCGAATGACCCCATCAACAACAAAGCCCTGCACACCAACGCCCT
>JAZUES010000258.1:0-51519 GCA_045640265.1 Solibacillus sp. | reverse complement strand
CTGACCCTGCTCTTCATAATTCGCTTCATAAAATTTTATCAATACTTCTTGTACAATATCTTCTGAAGCATGAATATTTTTCGTATAAAAGTACGCAAGACGCAGTAAATGTGCACTATATTCATCAATGATTTGTTCTATGTCTACCTTCATATCGTCCTGCCTCCTTTCTTACATTGTAAACGATTTCCAAATAGGTTACGTTTCAAACTAAAAAAAGTATAAGAAGTTTCCCTCTTATACTTTAGAAATCTGAAATGGATTGTTTAACCAAAACGCCCGGAAATGTAATCTTCTGTACGCTGATCTTTTGGTGTTGAGAAAATTTTAGTTGTTCGATCAAACTCGATAACTTCCCCATTCAAAAAGAATGCGGTTTTATCACTTATTCGCGCTGCTTGCTGCATATTATGCGTGACAATAACAATGGAATAGGACTTCTTCATATCTTGTACGAGTTCTTCTATTTTTAATGTTGAAATTGGGTCCAGTGCACTCGTTGGCTCATCCATTAAAATAACATCTGGCTCAATTGCCAAACAACGAGCAATACAAATGCGTTGCTGCTGACCACCTGAAAGGCTATATGCATTTTGATGTAAACGATCTTTCACTTCATCCCAAATCGCCGCGCCACATAGGGATTTTTCTACAATTTCATCTAATATCTTTTTGTTTTTAATCCCGTGAATGCGGGGACCATAAGCGATATTATCATAAATCGACTTGGGGAATGGATTTGGCTTTTGAAAAACCATTCCCACTTTCGTACGAATTTCTTCTACTTCAAACTTAGAATCGAAAATATTACGTCCTCGGTACTTGATTTCCCCGGTAGTACGGACTCCTGGTACAAGTTCGACCATACGATTTAACGCTTTAATATATGTCGATTTTCCACACCCTGAAGGTCCGATAATTGCCGTCACTTCATTTTCTTTCATGTCTAAATTTATATTTTTTAACGCATGATGTTCACCGTACCAAAGATTAAAGCCATTTGATTGCATAACCGTCGATTTATTTTCAGGTAAATGCAAAATATTTTCTTTTTCCATAGTCTTCATTAAAATATGGACCACTTCTCTTCACTCCTAGTGACGTTTTTGAAATTTATTTCGAATAATAATAGCAACGGAGTTCATCGAAATTAATACAACCAACAGAACGATGATTCCTGCTGATGCTACGGACTGAAATTCTTCTTGTGGACGCTTAGCCCAATCGAAAATTTGCATAGGTAACGCTGTAAATGTATCCAAATAACCTGTAGGTAAAAATTGTAGAATGACAGGGATCCCGATGACTACAAGTGGTGCCGTTTCACCAATCGCTCGAGATAAAGCTAAAATGCTACCCGTCACGATTCCTGGAATGGCTGATGGTAATACGACACGTACAATTGTTTGCCATTTTGTTGCACCAATCCCGTAAGATGCTTCACGCTGTTCATTAGGGACCGCACGAATGGCCTCTTGAGCTGCTACAATGATGACAGGTAGAATTAACAAACTCATCGTCAATCCAGCGGCCAATATACTTTTATCAAATCCAAATAGCCTCACAAAAATCGTTAACCCTAATAATCCAAACACAATGGAAGGTACTCCTGCTAAATTTGAGATATTCACGCGTATAAAATCATTTAGCCTATTTTGTCTTGCATACTCCTCTAAATAAATCGCAGTACCAACCCCAATAACAATCGAAACTGGCGCTACAACTGACATCAACCATAGAGAACCTACAAGTGCAGCCTTTATCCCCGCATTTTCAGGAATACGTGAAGCAAAATTCATAAGAAAATCAAAATCCAAATAACTTAAACCCTGTGATACAATTCGGTAAAGTAATATTACGAGAGCAATCATGGCAAAACTTGTTACAATCATAAACATCATTTTCCAAATTTTATTGGAAAGAAGCCGCTTATTCATTCGTTTCATCACTAAATCATGTTGCAAATAGCGCATGTTAATACTCCTCTCGGAAGCGTTTTGAAATGTAAGTCGCTAGTAAATTCATTGCTAATGTGAAGAAAAATAACGTAAAACCAACTGCATAAATCGAGTAATAAATCGTTGTGCCATAACCTGCATCTCCTGTAGTAACTTGTACAATATAAGCGGTCATCGTTTGGATGGAGTCTGTAAAGCCAAAGTCGAATTTTGGTGTTGCCCCACCAGCTAGTGAAACAATCATTGTCTCTCCAATTGCCCGGGAAATGCCTAGCACAATAGATGCAACAATTCCCGACAAAGCTGCTGGTAGCACGACTTTAATCGCAACTTCAAATTTGGTCGCACCCAATCCAAATGCACCTTCTCGTATCGAACTAGGTACCGAACTCATCGCATCTTCAGACATGGAGATGATCATTGGCAAAATCATAATCCCTACAACCATCCCTGGACTTACAGCGTTAAAAATCTTTAAATTTGGTACAATTACTTGTAAAATAGGCGTTACAAATGTCAGGGCAAAAAATCCATAAACAATTGTAGGAACACCTGCCAACACCTCTAAAATCGGCTTGACAGTTTTACGAACACGTTCTGAAGCATATTCACTCAAATAAATGGCGGCACCTAATCCAAATGGAACAGCCACTAATATCGCGATACTTGTTACTTTAAATGTCCCAAGTAGGAGTGGTAATATACCGTACAGTGGTTCTTTTCCTGAAAACGGAAGCCACTCTTTGCCAAATAAATAATCTGTTAATGAGACGCGTGAAAAAAATTCAAATGTTTCAAAGATGAGCGTGAAAACAATGCCAAACGTTGTAAGTACCGATATTGTTGCGGTTAAAAATAATAGTACTGGTACGAGCTTTTCTATCGTTTTCTTTCCTTTGCGATTATGAGATTTGACAATTAATTGCTGCACTGAAGGTTTTTCCTGCTGTTTTGTTGTCATTGGTGAAAACTCCTTCCAAACTAATTAGGCGCTAAGGCAGTCTACCTCTAACAACCTTTAATGTGGATTATTTTAAGCCTTCTAGATCCTCTAAGCTGGCTTTATATTTTTCAGCGGGTAAGCTTACATAACCAACAACTTCTGCCATTTCTCCTGCATGTTCAAGTGTAAATTTTATGAAATCATAGGTTGCTTCATTTTCCTTTATAGCACTATTTTTAACATAGACAAATAGTGGACGAGATAATGGAGAATATTCACCTGATTCAATCGTTTCATTTGTTGGTTTAATTCCATCAACAGATACAACTTGTAGCTTGTCTTTATTTTCAAGGTAATACGCATAACCGAAGTAACCAATCGCATTTTTATCTGCCGTAACGCCCTGTACTAGTACGTTATCATCTTCTGATAAAGTTGCAGCCTTCACGATGTCTTCCCCATCTAAAATGACTTCATCAAAGTAATCGTAAGTTCCTGAATCTGATCCTGGAGAATAGAACACAATTTCTTCTGCTGGCCATGACGGGTCAATATCCGACCATTTTTTTGTCGTGCCATCTTCAATCCAAATTTGTTTTAATTGTTCTACCGTTAAATCTTTTGCCCATGTATTTTCTGGATGAACGACTACAGACAATCCATCGTATGCTATTTCAAATTCCGTAAATTCAATTCCTGCAGCAGCTAATTCTTCTATTTCAGAATCTTTTATTGGACGAGATGCATTGGAAAAATCAGTTTCTCCATTGATAAATTTTTCGAATCCGCCGCCAGTACCCGAAACACCAACTGCTACACGTACATCTTTTTGTACAGCTGCGTATTCCTCAACGATTGCTTCCGTGATTGGCGCTACCGTTGATGAACCATCGCCTGTTACACTACCTGATTTTGCTTGAACTGTGTCCACTTCTGCTGATGATGCATCATTTTCTTCGCCACATGCCCCTAAAAATAATGCTGACCCGAGTAATGCTGATGATACTAAGTACTGCCACTTTTTCATTTGTAATTCCTCCACTTATTCTCAAAATGTTTTTACTTGCAATTCTCACTATAAAGACTATTTGTTGAGGAAATATCAGGCTTTTGTTAAGTCACCGTAAAAGATTGTAAATAAAAAAAACAATTTGCATTGGTATTTGCAAATTGTCTCATTTTATATTATTGAACCTTTTTGATAGATTTAATATTCATTATTTTTATTTCATGTTCAGTAATTGTTGATGGGGCTTTTTTCGTTTTGACTGTATGTACATGTACTAATATCGTTGTTGCATCACGTTTGTTCTTATAGCCTTCAAATGTTGCATTGTAAAGGATAGTACCATCACGCAATGTGACCGTAACTTTTTTGGCATCGAGTAATTCTCGTAAAAATGGATAAGCCTTTACATTTTGTTCACGCTCCATACGTACAAGACGAGGTTCAAGTAAATATATCGCTCCTGTAAAAATAGCTATGTACACAACAGACATAACAAGAATAAGCCAAATCGGCGTATTCATATTGGCCAAAATGATGGCATTACTGATTGCCCCGATGATGATGACGGCATTAAAAACTTTTTTACGCATTTTATTCTCCTTTAAAAAAATCCCGTAGCGTTCAAACTACGGGAAATTTATTATTCATTAACTATTTGTTCTTCTTCATCTTCTTCTAATTTTTCATCAGAATGTTTAACGATTGGTTTTTCAACTCCACTTGTTGTTAACCCTTCTTTTGCATATTTCTCTTTCAACTCAAAATAATAATCTAAAATTTCTCGAGCTGCTTTGTTCGCTTGAGATAAGTGAACAGAGAAATTAGTTGTTGACCATGGGAAAACGACCGCATAGGCAACTTCAGGATTTTCATATGGGGCAAAACCAACGTGAACGTTATTAATTGTATCTGTACCGTATTTATCTTTTTGTGGGCCATAGTAGACTACTTGGGCAGTACCTGTTTTACCTGCAGCTTCGTATTTTGCATCCGCAAATGCACTACGCGCTGAACCGTTTGCCCCAGCATATACACGACGTAGGCCTTCTTTAACATGATCAATTTCTTCTTTGCTATTTTGAATTTTATTTAAAACAGTTGGTGTAATTTCTTCTACCACGGGACCTAAGTTTTCACCATCTGTAGAAGGTTTTCGAATTTCTTTTAACATACGTGGTTGAATTCGATAACCACCATTGGCAATTGTAGAAATATATTGTGCCAATTGCATCGGCGTATACGTATCGAACTGACCAATTGCTAAGTTTAATAACTTAACATCTGTATCGGGATCTGCTTGATAACCCGTTGTTTCACCAGGTAAATCAATCCCTGTAGGAACACCTAATCCAAATTGTGCATATTCATTACGCATCCTTTGCAATGTATCTGATTTCAAGCTAAAGCGCATACCTGGTGTATAAGAACGACCCCCAATACCCATTGCAACTTTAAACATATAAACGTTTGACGAACGTTCTAATGCGGTTAAATCATCAATCATAAGACTACCTGTTTCATTGAATAGTGAGTTCAATGTTAAATTACCGATATGCATTGGTGCATCGAGCATTACTTCACCTGGTTTAATAGCATTTTCATTATAGCCCATTAAAACAGTTGCGGCTTTAACAGAAGAACCTGCTTCATAGGCGGTAGTAAATGCACCATATGAATAGTCAAGAACATAAGGTTTGCCTGTATCTTCATCATATTCGATTTTTTTACCAACTACAGATAATAATTCACCCGTATTTGGATTCATCATAACGAAAAATCCTCGGTCTAATAATTGGGAACCACCTAAAGCTTTCAGTTCAAGTAATTTCTGTTCCATTACTTCTTCTGCCTTCGCTTGTAACTCCACATCAATTGTTGAGACTAAATCTTTACCTGGTTCACCAGCAAAAGTTGTCATCGTTTCAACAACTTGACCTTTTTTGTTTGTTAAGTTTTTCACAACTGATTTTTCACCTTGAAGAATTTCTTCATATTGCGCTTCGAAATAACTTTCTCCGACACGATCATTACGTGAATAATCACGTGCTAAATAGTAATTTAGTTTTGATTTAGGGACACCTTTGCTTGGAACCGTAGTTCGTCCTAAAATTGCTAATGGAGATAAGCGAACACGTTTCCAGTCGGTTGTTGTATTAACACCTGGTAATTCAGATAGCTGTTCGGAAACTCGCGCAAACTCATCGGCTGATACATTTTCCCCTTTAATAATCTGAGGTGATAGATTATAGCCAGTTGTCATTTCACGATAAATTGCAAGAATTTCTAAATCTAAATCTGAAAGCTGAGCTAACTCCGCATCTGTGATACGTTCGCGGATACGACGATCATATTCTGCATTAATTTCCTTCTGTTCAAGCTCTTCATTTTTTTGACTGAATTTAGTCATTTCTTCTTGCGTAACTTTTTCTTTCGCTTTATCTGGGTTTCGTAATATCCAGAAATCGAGCTTATCACGTTGTGTTATTTTTTCCGTTGGCTGATCGATTAATTTAGCTAATTTTTCAGCAATGTCAAGCATTTCAGCAGATTTTGTTGTCTGCATCTTCGTATACGTAATCGCATTTTCTGGTTCGTTATCGACTAAAACACGTCCATAACGGTCAAAAATACGTCCACGTGGAACACTTGTGTTGACACGCACTTCTTCTGTACGTTCTAATGCACGAACGTAATCCTCGCCTTTTACAATTTGTAAATAACCTAAACGGAATATTAATACTGAGAAAAGCACAAATATTGAAAAGAAAAGGACGTTCATCCGAAATGTGAGGCTCGTTTGTTTTACCTTCGGATTCGTTGCACGACTTTGCGGTAATTTTCGCAATTTAAACTCCCCTTTCTAAATATGTAATTACTTAAATCTATCCGAATCATAACTTTAAGTATAACACTGTGTGCAAGCTGAAAAAAGAGGATACTTCACATTAATCAACATTTAGACGGTGCAGAAAAATAAAGGTTTCCATTTTCAAATATTCGGTTCAAAATATAGACTATAACGATAATACACTGAGGTGATGAAATGACGGTGATTGCAGTTGGTATCGGCGGTGCTCTCGGTGCGGTACTTCGATTTTTTATTGGAGAGGCATTTTTGACATCATCGATTTTCCCATATAGTACATTGCTCATCAATTGGGTTGGTAGTTTTTTATTTGCCTTTCTAATAGGAAAAAAATTATTCGATCAAAACCCCTTGATAAAGTTAGGAGCAACAACGGGCTTTTTAGGTGGTTTCACTACATTTTCGACATTTAGTATAGATGCATTCACATTATTGAACCAACAGGAGCTTTCACTAGCCATGCTTTATATGCTCTTAAGCGGCTTTGGCTGCGCATTATTAAGTTTCACTGGTCTAATGCTTGGTCGTAAAGGGGGTAGCTCTACATGATTTTTGTCGCAATCGGCGGATTTTTCGGGGCGGTTGGCCGTTTTACTTTCAGTGAATATATAAAAAAACACGTGCAAATACCTGGCTATTTTGCAACATTCATCGTCAACTGTATCGGTTCCTTTTTACTTGGGCTTATTTTTGGGCTAGAACTAACAAATGCCTTTTACCAACTGATTGCAATTGGATTTTTAGGTGCATTTACAACTTTTTCTACCTTTTCGTTTGAAGTGGTTCAACTTGTTGAAAAAAGAAACTATCAATCGGCCATTGGTTATTTAATAAGTTCAATTTGTTTTTGTGTTCTTTTAGCCTCTGTTGGATATTTTTTAACTACTCTATAAAAGAAGAAGGAAGTGCCTTAGTTATAAAGCACTTCCTTCTTCTTTTATAATAAAGTTCGGACAACTAGTACGTCACATTTAGCACTGCGAACAATTGCTTCTGACACAGAACCCATTATAAATCGCTCAACTCCCCCTCTTCCTGTTACACCACAAATGATTAGATCTATCTGTTTCGTTTTTGGAATATCTCGAGCAATAATGTCCTTAGGTGAGCCATATTCAATGATGGTTTCTACTTTTTTTACTCCTGCTTCGATTGCCCGCTGTTCATATCCTTTTAGCTTTTCAGTCGCCATTTCATTTGCACGTTCTGCGAAATCACGGTTATACGATTCATATACAGCGAATATACGGGTATCGATTACATGAACAATATACATTTGCGAGCCGTTATTATTAATTGCAACCTGAATTGCCCGTTTAAATGCTAAGTCCGCCTCATTTGAACCATCTACCGCAACCAAAATATTTTGATACGTTAAGCTCATTTCGATTCCTCCTTTAAATAATAAGATTTCCAAAAACTACCTTGCTAAATATATATCATTTAAGTTGGAAATTTATTCATTTTACCTTTTCACTACTTGTTACTCATATGTAGTTCAATCCACTTTCCACGAAAAAAAACGCATGAGGAGTTGTACACTTCTCATGCGTTTCTAATATAAATTATTTGCTAAAGTAAAATTATTTAGCAGCTTGGAATTTAGCTTCTACTACATCCCAGTTTACTACGTTCCAGAATGCACCGATATAATCTGGACGACGGTTTTGGTAGTTTAAGTAGTAAGCGTGTTCCCAAACGTCTAAGCCTAAGATAGGTGTTTTACCTTCCATGATTGGAGAATCTTGGTTTGGAGTTGAAGTTACAGCAACGCCGTCACCGTCAACGATTAACCAAGCCCAACCTGAACCGAAACGAGTAGTTGCAGCTTTAGCGAACTCTTCTTTGAAAGCTTCGAAAGAACCGAATTTAGCGTTGATAGCTTTAGCTACTTCGCCAACTGGAGTTTTAGAACCGCCTGGAGCGATAACTTCCCAGAATAATGAGTGGTTTGCGTGACCGCCACCATTGTTACGTACTGCAGTTTGTTTGTCAGCTGGTAAAGCATTGATGTCAGCGATTAATTCGTTGATATCTTTGTTAGCAAACTCAGTGCCTTCTACAGCAGCATTTAAGTTAGTTACATAAGTGTTGTGATGTTTAGTGTGATGGATTTCCATTGTTTTCGCATCGATGTTTGGTTCTAATGCGTCATAAGCGTAAGATAATTTTGGTAATTCAAAAGCCATTGTGAATTCCTCCCTGGAACAATAATTTAATGTCGATTACAATACTAGGTTATCAAAAAAAAGTACAAGCTTCAATGAAAAATATAGTAAAATCCACATTTCAGCCTTTTGACGGAAATATGATGTAAATTCTCCATTTGCAAACCATTGTAATCTTTACCATACCTAGTGTACGACATTCTTACTTCTACTTACAATTAATTGCACTCCTAAATTGCAATAAAAAAGATAATAATCATAATCAACTGAATTACTGCCTTTGTCACAACAGATGTTAAAAAACCAATAACTGAACCAACCCCAACCTTAATCGCCTGCTTTAAATTTGTGCGCGTAACGATTAATTCACCGAGTATCGCGCCAATGAAGGGTCCCACAATTATTCCGGCAAACGGAATGACAAATGGGCCTACAAGTAAACCAATTGTACTCCCCCATATTCCCGCTTTGGATCCGCCAAATTTTTTTACACCGATCCAGTTGGAAATCGAATCCGCTACAAATAGCAATGCGACAAATAACAGTTCAATAACCCAGAACCACCAAGGCAGATCGCTAAAGCTATAAAATAAACCATAAGCTATAAATCCACCGAGTAAAAATAATACAGAAGGAATAATTGGATACAACAATCCAATAAATGCAATAACAAATAGCGCAAGTATAATAATCCATGCAATAATGTCCAAAAAGTTTCACACCTTTCATTTAACCTTATCAATTATACGATAAGCCTTTTCTAAAAGTTTCATTTTCCAATAAGGCGGTACATTTACTAGAATTTTCATGTTAAACTACTGACAAAAGGAGTTATTACATATGAAAATTTCACACATACAATTATTTATTGATAGTTTAACAAATCCCAAAAAACTCGGTGCTTATCGAATTCTTTCTATTGGAAAGGTCATGCAATACGCTTTCTTAATGATCGCTCTTCTAACAGCATTTTCATTTGGGCAGTTTATTAATACCGGCGCAGATGAAATTTTTGGCTACGCTGAAATCGAACAATATATTGAAAGTATTCAATGGCTTGTTTATCCCATTGCAGTCATCTTTTTATTTGTCATGAATACCCTTATCTATTTTGTTAAAGTCAGTCTTTATGCACTCGCAGGTCTATTTTTCATCAAGCCAATGAAGCGTCGTGGTGAATATCGACAAGTATGGCGTACAGCTGTATTTGCATGCACATGGTCAACATTTCTTACAATGCTCGGTAATCTACTCCCATTCTCGCCAACTTTTATGACGCTAGTAAGTATTTTTGTTACGATGCTCTTTATTATCGTCGCTTTAACAAAATATCCAATTGCCAAATAATACATGAATCCTTTCGTCCAACATATAATTTATTAATAGATTTTTTAATAAATTTTGAAGGAAACGGAGGGATTTTTTTGCGCTTTTTAATAGCTTCCATCATACTTGTCATGCTTGTCTTTGTGATAAAAGTTGATCTACAGGAAGGTACAATTCCACTCGCATCCTTTTATAACGAAACAATTCCTTGTGAACCAGCAGAAGAATTTTCTTACGTATCCGTTCAAGTGGTTGAAAATGATACAATTTATAGCCTATTTTCCGCAACACCATCTCCTATAAAAATGACTTTTCCAGAAAGATTAGCAAAATTTTACGAGCTAAATCCACACTTACAATTACAATCACTCGTTCCAGGTGAAACTATTTTAATTCCGTTACGTCTAACATCGAAAGAAACTTGTACAAAATGAAATCCTAACGTTTCTTCCTTGTTCTTCGTTTCATACACTGATAAAATAAAGTTTGAGTGACGGCTTACATAAAAAATTCGTTGCAAATTATGACGACAGACATTTAAAAGCCTGAGAAGGAGAGAATTTTCATGAGTGAAATCGTTCACCGTACGAAAACACGTCCTGTGCGTGTCGGTAATTTAACAATTGGTGGTAATAACGAAGTCATTATCCAAAGTATGTGTACAACAAAAACGCATGATGTTGAAGCAACTGTTGCTGAAATCAAGCGTTTAGAAGAGGCTGGATGTCAAATCGTACGTGTAGCTGTTCCAGATGAACGCGCTGCATTAGCTATTCCAGAAATTAAAAAACAAATTAATATCCCGTTAGTAGCGGATATTCACTTTGATTACAAATTAGCATTACTTGCGATTGAGGGCGGTATCGACAAAGTCCGTATTAACCCAGGTAATATCGGTCGCCGTGAAAAAGTAGAAGCGGTTGTCAATGCTGCAAAAGCTAAAGGTATTCCAATTCGTATCGGGGTAAATGCTGGTTCTTTAGAGCGCCACATCCTTGAAAAATATGGTTACCCTACTGCTGATGGTATGGTTGAATCCGCTTTACACCATATTAAAATTTTAGAAGACCTAGATTTCCACGATATTATCGTGTCAATGAAAGCTTCTGACGTAAACCTTGCCATTGAAGCGTATGAAAAAGCATCAAAAGCTTTTGATTACCCACTTCACTTAGGGATTACAGAATCAGGCACATTATTCGCTGGTACAGTGAAATCTGCTGCTGGTCTTGGTGCTATCCTTTCAAAAGGTATTGGGAATACATTACGTATTTCTTTATCAGCTGATCCAGTTGAAGAAATTAAAGTTGCTCGTGAGCTACTTAAATCATTCGGCTTAGCATCAAACATGGCTACACTAATTTCTTGCCCAACTTGTGGCCGTATTGAAATCGATTTAATTTCGATTGCCAATGAGGTTGAAGAATACATTTCAAAATTAAATGTACCTTTAAAAGTAGCCGTTCTTGGTTGCGCAGTAAATGGACCTGGTGAAGCACGTGAAGCCGATATCGGTATCGCAGGTGCTCGCGGTGAAGGCTTACTGTTCATGAAAGGTAAAACAGTACGTAAAGTACCAGAAGATACAATGGTAGAAGAACTGAAAAAAGAAATCGATAAACTAGCTGCTGAAATGGTAGAAAAACGTGACGCAGAAGCAAACGCGAACGCATAGATAGGGGATTTAGAAATGACTGCTGCAAAACATCGATTTGGCATTGATATTGATGGGACTGTTACTAGTCCCGCCACATTGATTCCTCATATTAATCGCCAGTATAAAATTAATATGACGCTACAAGATGTAACGGAATACGATTTTTTAAGCGGTTTTCCGCATCCTGTTGATCGTTCAGAGTTTCAAATTTGGTTTAAAGAAAATGAGCCTTATATGTATGAAGTAAGCGAACTAGCTGCTCATGCCCAGCCTATATTAAGTGACTGGCAAAAACAGTACGAACTTTACTACATTTCCGCCCGCGGTACAAATGTATACGATATTACGAAAAATTGGTTTGATGCATGCAACGTGCCCTATGACCATATTGAATTGATTGGCACTCATAAAAAAATTGAAAGTGCTAAAAAATACCATGTGGAAGCATTTTTTGAGGACAAGCATGATAACGCCGTTGAAATTGCAGAGGAACTTAAAATCCCTGTTGTGTTATTCGATACACCATACAATCAAAAGCCAATCCCTTCAAACGTCATTCGTGTCACAAACTGGCTCGAAGCAAATGAATGGATTCGTAAAAACTTTTAGGAATAAAAGGCTTAAGCGATAAATATTAAACAATCAGAAAAGGTGACTCGTAGGAAAGCTATTTTCCTAAGAATCACCTTTTTTGATTAAAACAAACTGGCAACACCTGTAATTGTTGTTGCCAAATCTTCACGATAGTTGTCTTCATTCGGATTTAAACTATTCACATTCACTTCATTGCCTCCAAGTGAGGAGTGAATATAATGGTCATTACCAATATACATGGCTACATGTCCAGGGAAAAAAATTAAATCCCCGAGTTTCATATTTTTTTGTGCAATTTCACGTAATGGAAAACCATCCATTATTTTAGCATCGCGATATATATATGCTCCGTTTAACATATATGCCATCGAGCATAGACCAGAGCAGTCAATCCCTAAAGGTGACTTTCCTCCCCATCGATAAGGCGTTCCTAAATAACGAAGCGCTGTTTGTACGACTTGTTCACGGAATACATCTTCAATGGTCGTATATACCATCACACGATTTTGTACCCAATCCGATCGTAAATATCCGATTTCACCTGATACGAGCTGTACTTTTGACCAGCCCTTTTCAATGTCAGCCTCTTCCACCACTTTAATAAATGCGCCACGTGTTAACGTAATGATTTTTGCGCTTTGAATTTTAGGTGCAATTAATACATCTGCAAAACTTTGAATGATAACATCATTAGCAGTGTCATTCCAAGCAGTTAAAGTTTCACTGCGTGTATCTAAATTTTTCTTCAATGTAAACCCTTCATAACGATAAAATGTACGAACTTTAACCCACTTATCATCTACATCTTCAATTACTTCAACAGGCATTCCGTACAAAGCTTCATCAACTAGCTCGGACAAAGCATTAGCGTTTTCATGCAAATTTGCAATCATCACATTCACTACTGCATTCAATCCCGTCACCCCCTATTCCTAAGATGCTCATAAACCATTTTTGAAATATGACCGATTTCTTGCTTTGCTTTTTCGTTATCAGTTACTTCTGTCATAAAAACACCAATAAAATAATCGGTCACATCTGTATAAACAATGCCAACATCATGGTCAACCGTATCAAGTCCCCCTGTTTTATGCGCCATTTTCACTGGCTCAACAAGGTAGCGCTTCAATGATTCTTGACTTCGCTGCCTACATAAAATATCTATAGCGACTTCATTCCATTTTTGTTTAAGCAGTTTTCCGTCATAGATTAGCTTGAACAAATGCTGCATATCTTTTGCTGTTGTCTCATTATCAAAGCCAAGTTGTTGACGCTTGAAGTCCATCATTTTTCGTTGAACAACCGTATTGTTTAAACCAATTTCTTTAAAATAACGATTGAGTGCATCCATCCCTAAGAAGTCTATGCATTCATTTGTAGCTGTATTATCGCTCGTAATGATCATCCATGTTAAAAGTTCATACAACGTAGCTGAAGTTTGCTGCTGTTCGGTAATGACACTAAAATCAACGACATTTTCAGCGGCAATCGTTAGCACTTGCTGTAATTCTCCACCTTTTTGCTGTATATGATGCAAAATAGCGATTAAAATCGGAACTTTTATAACACTTGCACTACTAAAAACTTCATCGGTACGAATATGAACTAGCACCTCATCTGTTGCATAGTCTTGAACAATCGTATGAATTTTATAAGAACTATTTTCAATGAATTGCTGAATTTTTTCATTCATAGGCTTAACCGACAACACGAATCGTTTTGTTTTGAGCATCAATTGTTACTGTTTTTCCAAGTGGCAAAGACATTGTTGGTAATACATGCCCACAAGTCACATTTGATATGATTGGTATACCCAGTGGGACTAATATTTCGTCAAAGACCGTTTCTAAACTCAAATTATTTTCTGGGTTATTCGTATCCATTGGTCCACAATCTGTCCATGCGCCAAGTATTATTCCCGCTAATCCATCCAGCTTTCCTGACAATCGCAATTGTGTAAGCATACGGTCAATGCGCTGTACGTTTTCATCGATATCTTCTAAAAATAAAATTTTACCATTTAAATCGATTTCATATGGTGTACCTAATGAAGCCGTTACAAGCGTTAAATTACCACCTATCAATTTGCCTGTTGCTGTCCCTGGTACAAGGGTAACCATTTCTTCACCCCCAGCATTCTCTAGTAAATAATCGCTCCAATTTGTGTTTGTAACGCTATTGATAAAGTAATGCCATGTATAATCATCCATTTTGTCTTTAATAAATTCCGTTGATGGCATGGGTGTGTGATACGTTACAAAATTACAATGCTGATTGAATACAATATGCAGCGCCGTGACATCACTATAGCCAACGAAAACTTTCGGATTGTTTTTAATCAGCTCGAAATCTAGTAGGGGTAAAATTCGTGTTGCACCATAGCCACCACGAATACAGAAAATGCCGTCTATTTCAGGATTTGCAAACATAGCATTTAATTCAGCAGCACGTAATGCATCTGAACCTGCTAAATAACCATGACGTGCACGACATGTTTCTCCTACAACTACATGGAATCCAAGCTTTTCAACTGCTTCGATTGCTGGTTGTAGGCGTTGTGATGGAGTTGCACCTGATGCACTAATAAGGGCTACCGTATCCCCTTTTTTCAGCGCCTTTGGAATGACTATACTCATAACGCTCCCCCTCCTATATTGAGCTGTTCTTTATAACGTGCTTGTTCTTCTTTATTCGCTAACACAAAATGTTCTTCTTCTATTTCAAAAAATTGTGGTGGATCATTTTCGTAATGATGAACAGATGGATCGTACACTTGCAATTTCTTTTGACGTTCTTTAAATGGATTTGGCTCTGGCACTGCAGCTAGTAATGCCTTTGTATAAGGATGTAACGGGTTATTAAATAATTTTTCTGTTTCCCCTAACTCCACAATTTGCCCTTTATAAATAACTGCTGTTCGATCCGTAATAAAGCGAACAATCGATAAATCATGTGCGATAAATAAGTAGGTTAACTCGCGCTGTTCTTGTAAGCTAGATAATAAGTTCAATACTTGTGCACGAATCGAAACGTCTAGCGCAGATATCGGCTCATCTGCCACGATAAATTCAGGTTCCATCACAAGGGCTCGGGCAATGCCGATACGCTGTCTTTGCCCCCCTGAAAACTCATGTGGAAAGCGTGAAGCAAATTCAGGTAAAAGCCCTACTTCAAGTAACGCCTTTTTAACTTTTTCAACACGTTGCTCTTCACTACTATATTTTTTATTGCTAATTAATCCTTCTGCAATAATGTAATCTACTTTTGCGCGTTCATTTAATGAGGCTCCCGGATCTTGGAAAATCATTTGAATACGTTGTGTAATTTCCTTATCCCAAGCACGAGAAATGCGACCATTAATTTTTTCACCATGGAATAGGATTTCACCGTTTGTCACAGGATTAATGCGCATAATGGCACGACCAATTGTCGTTTTTCCAGATCCTGATTCGCCAACAAGTCCAAATGTTTCACCCTTATAAATATCAAAGCTCACATTATCTACGGCCTTAAATTGCTTTCTTCCACTTCCGAAAACAATATCAATATTTTTGATTTCAATTAGTTTTTCCTTCGTCTGTTTACTCATTTGCGTATCGTCTCCCTTCTTCGAAAAAGGCTTGCAACACTTCGGGAGGGTCTACTTTCGGCGCTTTTGGATCGAGCAACCAAGTACGAACAAAATGTGTATCGGACACTTGAAAAAATGGCGGACGTTCTACAAAGTCAATTTTTAGCGCATATTGATTACGGGGTGCAAATGCGTCACCTTTAATCTCCTTGAACAAGTTCGGTGGCGTCCCTTTAATCGAGTAAAGCTCTTCCCCCTTCACTCCTAATTGCGGTAGTGAAGAAATCAGTGCCCAAGTATATGGATGCTTCGCGTTAAAGAACACTTCATTTGCTTGGCCCACTTCAATAATATCTCCTGCGTACATAACTGCGATGCGATCTGCAACTTTCGCAACAACCCCTAAATCATGCGTAATGTAAATCGTCGTTAACAAGTATTTTTCTTGTAAATTCGTTAACAGATGCAAAATTTGTGCTTGGATAGTTACATCCAGCGCTGTTGTTGGCTCGTCACAAATTAAAATTTGTGGATTACACGCAACGGCTATCGCAATGACAATTCGTTGACGCATTCCTCCTGAAAATTCATGCGGGTATTGCTTGTAGCGGCGTTCTACATCTTGAATACCAACATCACGAAGTAGCTGCAATGTTAATTCGTATGCGTCTTTTCCTTTTAATCCTTGATGAAGTACTACACTTTCTTCAATTTGTTTACCAATTGTTTTTAATGGATTCAACGATGTCATTGGATCTTGTGTGACCATCGCAATTTTTTTACCGCGCACTTTTAGCCAATCCACCTCTGATTTAAACTTTGATAAATCATGGCCATCATATAAAATTTTGCCCGTATCGATATAACCATTTTTATCGAGTAAGCCCATAATCGATTTCACTAAAACGGATTTACCTGAGCCGGATTCACCTACGATTGCTAGACTTTCCCCCTTATATAAATCGAGTGAAATATCTCGAATGGCCGTTAATGTTTGACCGCGCAATTTAAACTTTATAACTAAATTTTCAATTGATAAGATTTTTTCTCGTTCCATGTAACGCCATCCTCCTTACACGTGATTTTTTGGATCTGCTGCATCTGCAAACGCATTTCCGATAATATAAAAGGCAATTGTTATAATACTCAGTACAATACTCGGGAAAATTAGTTGGTAACGTAAATCTGGTGACATCATTAGTACTCGGCCCTCATTAATTAAGTTTCCGAGAGATGGTTCACTTACAGGTAACCCTAAACCGATATAAGTTAAAAATACTTCTGCACCAATTGCGGCAGGTACCGCTAAACTCATTCGCAGCATAATTACTGAGATTAAGTAGGGTAATAAGTTTTTCAAAATAATTTTATAACCGGGTGTCCCTAATGTTTTCGATGCTAAATTGTATTCACGATCACGTAATATAACGATTTGATTTCGCAAGAATCGCGCCATTTCTACCCAGCCAGTGATACACATCGCGATAATAATCGTTGAAACACCTGGACGTAAAATATACGCCATTAAAATGAGTACGATTGTGGTCGGTATATTGTCCACGATGTTATAGAGTTGTGTAATCGGCAATTCAAGCTTTCGTGAATAGCCCCATAAAGCACCAACTGTAAAACCGATAATTACCTCGATAATCGCAACACTAAATCCGATGAATAGTGATGTCCGTGTACCTTGCCAAATACGAGACCATAAATCTTGCCCGATCGAATTCGTCCCGAAAGTATATTCATCATTCGGAGCCACGTTACGGTCTTGCATGCCTGTATCCGGATTAATATAAATTTCCGTTGGCGATTTTTGACCCGGTAAATATGGTTGAAGAAACGTAAACACAATTAATGCGACTACGAAGAACAGTAAAATTACAGCAATTTTATTTTTAAAAAAGGAACCAAATGTCGAACGCCAATAGGAATAATTTGAATAAGCCGTTTCTTCAGCTCTCGTATCATCTACTCCAGCAAATTCAAATAATTGTTCATTCGACTTTTCCGAAATATTCTGAATTTCATTTGTAAATAAGCCCATTAGCGTACACTGTCTCCTTTCCCTAGCTTAATTCGAGGGTCGACAATTGCCATTAAAAGATCCCCTAAAATTAATCCGATAATTCCTAATGAAGAAAATACAAGTACAAGTCCTTGCACAACATTATTATCTTGACGTTGAATCGCATCAACTAAAAGTCCACCCATACCTGGGATTGAGAATAATGATTCAATATAAATCGAGCCTGTAATGGTAAATAGGATTGTAGCAGGCAAATATTGTGCCATCGGGATAAATGCGTTACGCATCACATGTCGGAACATAATCGTACGCTCTGTTGCCCCTTTTGCGCGTGCTAGCTTAATATAATCTTTGTTTAATTCGTCAACCATGTATCGACGCATCCACATCGCATACGAAGCAATCGGTCCGAGCGCCAAACAGATTAACGGTAAAATAAAGCTTTTCGGATTGTATTCATCAAATAACATCGGTAAGTTAAGCCAATCTGAAATGTACATTTGAATCATTAAGAAATAGACCATCGCAGGTACTGCTACGATGATAACGATATAACCCGTTCCTAAACGGTCTAGCCAACGTCCTTTAAATTGCGCCATCAAAATTCCTAAAGGCACTCCTACTAATAATGATAGTACAACGGCTCCTAATCCAAATAAAATCGAGTACATCATTTTGTCCTGAATAATATCCACAACCGGGACATCTGTTCGATATGTAACGGATTTTCCAAGATCCCCTTGAACTAAGTTCACATAAAATTTCCCCAACTGCACAAATAATGGATCTCGTAATCCTAAGCTTGTTAAATATACTTCTTGTTGTTCAAACGACATTTTTTCTGCCGCTGCTCCTAAATAACCTTCATCAGGCATTAAGCGTAACAGGGAGAAAACAATCGTAATAATAATGAATAGCGTGAGAATTGATTGTGCTAATCGTTTTCCAATATATTTCACCATGCTCCCATTCTCCTCATCAAATGAATTCGAAGTACTAAACACTAAAAAAGAAGGAGATGCAGAAAATTCCTGTCATCTCCTAGTTTACTTGTGGCAAAAAACGCAATTTACAATTAATTTGCAGCGTTTGCTAAAGCTTCTGCTCGTTCTTTTTCCCACGTCTCTTTAGCAGATTTATATTCTTCATTACTCATTGGCTTTTCTAGGATTGACTGCCCTTTAAATTTCTCTGATCTTACACCAAATGGTGAATATTGTGATTCGAATGGATTTAATTTTGAAGCAACATAGCCACCACCGCCAACAGCGTATGGAATAACGAATGCTTCATCAATTAAAAATGCTTCGGCTTTTGCAAATAGTTCATAACGTTTTGCAGGCTCTACTTCTGCTTTTGCAGCATCTACTAGAGCTTGGTACTCACCATTATAGCCTTCAGCAAGTTCTGGCTTGTTGTACGTACCGCCAACAGTGAATGGATCAGTGTAAGTCGATGGGTCAGCAAAGTCTGGACCCCAGTTTGCTTCGAGCATTGAGAATTTACCTGGGCGACGAACTTCACCTAAGAAACCAGTTGCTGGACCAGCGTATAATTCAACATCGATATAATCAGCACCTAATAATTTTTCAAGTTGTTGTTCTACTACTTGAGATCGGTTTGCCCATTCAGGAGAACCAGAATTGTAAGGTAATACAACTTTTACTGGGAATGTTGCTTTTCCAGCTAAAGCCGTCATAGCCGCTTCTTTGTGTTTTAATGCTAAATCTGCATTGAATGAATCTGATTCAGTAATGGCTTTTAATGGAGCTAATAATGTGTAATCCACACCTTCAACATCCACAAAGTTTTTCGGTGTAATCGTATTTGAAACTAAATCTTTTGGATTATACGGCTCAATTGTTAATAAAGCCGACACACGATCTAATGCATGATATAACGATTTACGGAAATCTTTATTATTCACCACTACTTTCCAGTTTTCTGGCTCGTACTCTGCATCATATTGTGGATCGAAGTTTAATGCATAGAAGTACGTGTAGAAGTTATTTGTATTCTGACGTACTGAATCTTTTTTATCTTCGCTATTTAACCATTCATCTAAGATTGATGTTGGAATTGTTGCACCATCAATTTCTCCGCGTAAAAATAACTCTGGGGCAACTGTTGCCGCTTCTTTGTTATACTTATAACGGATACGGTCAATTTTCACTTCATCTTTATCCCAATATGCTTTATTTTTTACTAGGACGCGCTCATTTTGTGGCTCGAACTTGTCTAAAATATATGCACCATTGTATAAAATATTTTCACGAGTTGTACCGAAATTTTCTCCTTTTTCTGCTAAGAATTCACCATTTACAGGGAAGAAGCATACGTAATTTAACATCGATAGGAAGTATGGTGTTGAGCCTTCTAACGTGTATTCTAACGTCATTTCATCAAGTGCTTTTACACCTACTTGCGTGAAATCTGTTACTTCGCCGTTCAAGAATGCATCACCATTTTTAACAACTGTTGCAATCCAAGCTGTTGATGATTCATTTTTAGCATCAAGCACGTAGTTTAAACCATCTACAAAATCTTGCGCCACAACATCTGCAACCTTTTTACCTTCGTGGTCTACCCATTTAACCCCTTCACGAAGCTTGAACGTCCAAACTGTTGCATCAGGATTTGATTCCCAAGTTTCTGCTAAGCCTGACTTCACAACACCGTACTGATCATATTCGATCAATCCTTCGACTAAGTTTGCAGATAAGGCGAATTCATTTGTTTCAGCCGTTTTTAAATAGTTAAGCGTCTTAATTTCACCAGAATACACCGTACGATATTCCTTTGTTTTATCTGATTCACCAGCTTTGCTTGAATCCGAAGAATCGCCACATGCTGCTAATACAAGCGCAAACATACATGTTAAAGCTAATAATACCTTTTTCACGTAATTTCCCCCATTCACCTATTTTTTGACCTTAATAAAAATCAAAATCTATATTAAAAATCCTAATCCTGGTGTCTCGCCCATCTGAATGAATTGCCCTTCAAATCTTGGTCCACCATCAATCGGATCCTTAACACATAAACTTGGCCCATCTAAATCAACCATTGTAATGTTTTTGTTAGCTGCCGCAAAATGTGCTGCTGCACTGACGCTGATTTTTGTTTCGAGCATACAACCAATCATGCAGGCTATACCACTTGCCTCAGCAATATTACAAATCATTTGTGCTTTATAAATACCGCCTGTTTTCATTAATTTAATATTAATGAAGTCTGCAGCACGTTTTTCAATTACCTCCATTGCTTGCTTAGGCGAAAACACACTCTCATCGGCTAATATATTCGTCTGCGTATGATTCGTTACATACTGCATACCTGAAATATCGCTATAGTGCACAGGTTGTTCAACAAGTTCAATTTGCGTATCCTTATCCTCTAGCTGTCCAATTATACGAACCGCTTCTTTCGGCGTCCATCCTTGGTTGGCATCGACTCGAAGTACGACGTCTTGTCCAACAGCTTTTCGAATCGCAATAACGCGATCTACATCCCCTTTTGGATCTTTTCCGACTTTGACTTTCAAGATTGAAAAACCGCGTTTCACAGCATCGAGACTATCTTTCACCATTTCTTCACTGTCATTGACGCTAATCGTTATATCTGTCGTGAGTTCTTGACGATAGCCACCTAGTAATTTATAAAGCGGGGCATCGTATTTTTTGGCCCATAAATCATAAAGTGCCATTTCTACAGCTGCTTTTGCACTTGTATTTTGATATAGGCAGTGATCGACTCTTTCGCACAACACGGCAATTTCATCAATTTCAATCCCTTCAATAAGCGGCGCAATTACTTGTTCAATCGCGTACTGAATCGATGCGAGTGTTTCACCCGTTATGACATGTGTCGGTGCAGCCTCACCGTACCCAACTTTTCCATCATCGGTATAAATCTTTACCAATACATTCTGAATCGTATATACGGTACGCAATGCTGTTTTAAACGGCGTAATAAGCGGTGCTTCTACTTTTCCGACTTCTATTTTCGTAATTTTCATGTCATCACCTGCTGTTTAGTTAAATTAAGTTAAAAACTGTAAAACTCGTAATACTTCAAAGTAATCCGATGTCTCAAATTCCACTGTATTGTGCGATTTAAAAGTAGCGCCAGGATAAAATGAATTACGGTAAGCTTTCATATGATCTTTATAAATAATTTCAACTTTGAAATGTTTTGGTAGTTCAATTTGAAGTTGCTGACGGTCGATTTTCATAGCGTATTCGACAAGCTTCTTCGTTTCTTTCAACGTTTTTTGGGGACTCACATTAATCGTTGCAGAACCAACTCCTTCTTTTGTCGCAAATGTCACGATGTTTTCGTTATAGCGCGCAATATGTTCTGTTAACCCTTGATCCCCACTTACAAATGCAACCGGTACTTGATGAAGTGCCGCTGCGTAGGTATTAATGATAAATTCACTCGCATATTCCCCATTGATTTTCACATCAGCTAGTAGGCTAAGCGTATGTGCTAGTGGGTTACGTTCGCTGCCTCCTTCACTGTGATAGCCGATAAAGATGGCTCGGTCAAAGCTTGCATCTAAGCCTGCAACCATGCACATTGGATCCTGCGTCCAACCTCGAATGATTTTCACATTCTCTGGAATGTCTTCTAATAAAATATTTCGTGCCGAATCATGGGCATCTTTCAATAAGATTTCTGTTGCTCCACCAGCAATTGCACCTTCAATCGCGGCAAGCACTTCCCGTGTCATTTGCTTTTGAAATTGCATATAATCAGGTGCATTTAATTCCGTTTCACTCCAAACAGTCGTTCCTGTAATTCCTTCAATATCTGCACTAATATAGACTTTCATTTGAATCGATACTCCTTTACTTTATGTAGTTCGATTGTCGCAACGATGGGTCCATAAATGGCGGCTTGTGCGTTTGCTTTTTTCGCCCAAGTTACATTGCCAAAATCATAATGCCACCATTCTTCCTCGTAATTTTGGAAACCTGCTTGTGTCATACTGTGGAACAATAAGCGACGATTTTTATAGGCTTCTTCATTTTCAGCTGGATGATTTTCAAAATAGACGGTCGCTGATTTTGCATTCATTTCATCAAAATTTGTCCCTAAATCAAGTGGATTGCCATCCTCATCACCCAGTGTCAAATCAATGGCACCACCAGTTAAATGTGGCGCGGGATAACCTTCCTCAATACTCGGAAAAGCTACATATTTTAAAGCTTCACGTTGTACTTCTTCAATAGACCAATTCGGATATGTTTGTTGCAGATTTTGATGTACTTGTTCAAATAAATAAGATTGAACTTGTAGCGGTCGAAAACCATCATACAAAATAAAGCTGTACTTCTCAGGTAAATACGACAGTGCTTCAAGTAATCTCTTCATAGCGCCTTGCCGTAAATAAATGGATTTCAAACTATTTGGTATACCTTGTTTAAAATAGATGGGGCAAACAAATAATCGGTTTTCTATTGGCGAGATTTCAATTAAAGGCTCATCATTTTCAATAATCGATGGTCGCTTACTTGCCCCTAGTTCTATTCGAATTGGCTTTAAATATTTTGAAATTGTCTAACACCTCTAATCCTATGACTTTACTAATTATGTAAAAATTTAGACTATTCAGTTATTAATATATAAAATACCATATTTATTTCGAATGTGGAAGTTTTTTCTTAATTCCAACTTCCTCTTATACCTATAAAAAAAGCAGCGAAAGAATACTCGCTGCTCATTAAACACATTAATTAAAGTGATATTTCTCCACGATATGTCCTTGTCTGCCAACTGTTGTTTCTGCTTGTGACATTGAATTAAGTATTGCTTCCTCTGTTGCTTCAGCTGCTGCTGTAAATAATTGATTCATCATCGGATGATCGTCACGGAGTTGGGCTCGTACTTCGACAAGTTCATTTGTTTTATGAGGAATTTGATGTGCCGTCGTAAATCCGATAACAATGTCACCACTTCCGTTTGAAAAATGACTACCTGTTCGACCAAGTCCAATCCCACATCTTTTAATCACACGTGTCAATTGTCTACTACTTAGTGGAGCGTCTGTTGCTAATACAATAATAATCGATCCATCTGTAGGCGCAATGGTAGAACTCGTCTGCTGTTTCGTAGTTGTATAACGCACTTTTATAAATTCACTATTTGAGCCGAAATTCGTTAGTACGAGACACCCTAGCATATACGTTTGATTAGTGTCAGCGACTTCAACAAGTCGTGATGCGCTCCCTATCCCTCCTTTATAGCCAAAGCACATCATTCCTTTACCAGCACCGATTGCACCTTCTTTAGCCACAGACTTCGTTGCATTTTCAATGGATTGTTTTGCGTGCTCTGCTAATACAGGAAAGTGACGGATCGAGTTTAAATAACTATCATTGCACTCTCCGACAACGATATTTATTGTCCCTGTTGAAATCCCAATTTCTTCATTTTGTTCAAGTAAGTATTCCAATGTCCCTTGTGTAACAGCTGGTATTCCGAATGTATTCGTCAACATAATGGGTGATTCGATAACACCTAGCTCTTTTACTTGCACAAGGCCTGTCGATTTTCCAAAACCATTTAACACATAGCTCGCGGCTGTTACCTTTTGCTGAAATAGATTCCCACCATGCGGTAAAATGGCCGTCACACCTGTACAAGCCATTTCTCCTTGTGCATTTAAAGGACTATCAAGCGTTACATGTCCCACTTTTACACCCGTAACATCTGTTATGCAATTTTTTTTACCTGGCTGCAGTTGGCCAATTTGTATGCCTCGTTCACGAATTTTCATATGTAATTCCTCTCTATAAGCATATTTCAGCCTTTATCCTACCGTAACTTGAGAAAACAAAAAAGGAAAACTTTTGACAATCCCATCAAATGCTTTCCTTACGTATCAAGAAATGGTTTCGTTCTTATACAAAACATCATTTGTTATTAAATATATCAATCATAACTAAATATCTAAAATACCTCTTTCCCAACGGTCTACGAAGATTTCAAAAGTAATTCCATATCGGTTATATACTTCATGATAAACAAAATATATTCCTAGTCGATCTAACAATTCATCATTTATTTTCATTGTATCTACCCTCTTTCATTTCAAATTCTTAATGATAATTTTCACCATTTCTCACTGATACTTATTACATGCCCACATTTTCAAATAATTATTCACTTTGTTATTTAAATAATAATTTTTAATCATTTGGAAAGAATGGAAAGTGCTGTTACAAAGTTTTCACATTCAATGAAGATTTCGGCATGTTTAAGCAAGGACATTTTAGTAAGATAGAAGTAATGACAACATCATCGGAGGAATTGTAATGAAAAAATTAATTCCACTTATTATATTTGCATCGATACTTGCAGGTTGTGGGGATACTTATAGCGAAATTAAAGCTGCTATTTTTGGTATAAGCTCAAAGGCAAATGATGCCGCAGCAGCCATTTCGATTGAGGTACATACGCTTCGTGCAATTGAACTACAATACAACAACGAAACTTTTACAATTAACGACCTTTTTAAAACTACTTTACGTGATGTTCAATGGCATTATGATGAAAATGAACAATATTTAAAAGTTACGGGTACTTGGAAAGACAATGGACTTTTTGCCGATCAACTATATAATGACAAGGAAAAAGCGCAATTACACGAAAACGGCGATGTCGAAGTGCATTTATTTTTTGATAATGAAAAATTAAATGAAGCAAAAACAACTGTTACCATGCAGCTTCAAGCGGAAACACTTTTTGAAGAAGCTGGTACAGATGCATTAGTTCGTTTTTACAAAGTATATGCGAGACAATAAATTAAACGATTTAACTACATTAAAGCAGGATTGTAACTTTTTAATATGATTTGTTCTAAACTAGCGACTAAATGATTGCTAGTTTTTTAAACTATCATAGGAAATAAAGATTGTATCGAATAGGTATTAAATCTTATAAATTTTAATTTTTTAAACATTTAGTTAATTTATATTTCATTTTATGGGAATTTTGTTATACTTTAAAATAATAAATACCTATTAAAGGGGAAACTTTATGAAACTCAATCAATTAATACCCCTATCAAAAGACAGATTATTTATTTGGCTAAAAACCTTAAGTAACCAGCTTTCGAAAGGTACTGTAATCATTGATTTCCATGACTCTAATCTTTCTATTGTTCATGCAAACGAAGAATTTCTTCAGTTAACAAATTACTCAATTGAGCACCTCATTGGACAAAATTTTTCTATCTTTAATGGGCATCGTACAAATACAGAAACTGCAAATGAATTCATGTATCACATTCAGTTTGCAATCACACAAAAATTTACGATTCTACATTATACATTGGGTGGCTCTGCCTTTTGGAATAGTATTGCGATTCATCCGATTCGAGACGAAAATCAAATGATACAATATATTTTCCTGACTTGTGAAGACAATACAGAGACTGAATTAAACAAAATGCTTTCAAAACTTGAGCATGAAGTATACGAAGCGATTGATGACGACGATGATCTACAGTCGATTTTAACTTTAATTACGAAGAAAATTGAAAATTACTATATTCGTGATGTATATTGTACGATTCACCTATTTGATGAACAACTAAAAGCGAAAACAATTGGTTCAAATACATTACCACTCGAAATTATCAATGAGCTTGAGCTAATAAAAGTCACACCAAGTATGGGTTTCAATGAAACAGCCATTTACATAAAAGAGCTCAAATTAACGCAGCAACAACAACAAGCATTTAATAACTTTCAATTAAACGCTGTATGTGGTACTTGGTCAAAACCAATTTTAACAGCCCATAGTGAGTTATTAGGCATATTGACTTTATATCACCAACAAGAAAACGAGCTAAAACAAGCAGATATCAAGTATTTAAATCGACTTGCACTCTTAATTCAGCTTGCTATAAAGTATGCAAAACAAAAAATTGAGCTTCGACGTTTAGCCTTTTATGATGTTGAAACAACTCTTCCAAACACACATTATTTTAATACGACTCTGTCAGATTGGGTACACGAAGGGGAAAAAGGTTTTGTCGCTATCCTACATGCAAGAGAATACAATAAAATAATCGATTTATATGGAAGAAAAGCTGGAGCCGATTTATTAAAACAAATTGCTGAACGTATGAGTCAACTAAATACGCCAGGTGAAGAATTTTTGGCCCGCTTTTCTAATTCCATTATTATGGCGAAATTAAGTAATTCCACAGATTTATTAAGTTACTTGCCTATCATTCGACTATTAACAACTGAACCTTATATCATCAACGGGGAAGAAAACTATATAACATTAAAAATTGGCGTTACCTTTTTCAATGAACAATCTTCTATTGATCAATGTATCCATGAAGCAGATATTGCATTATCAACAGCTCGAAAAGTAAACGGTACCTATGCAGCTATCTTTGAAGAAAATAGTAACCAGCAATTAACTGAAGAAATGGAAATCTTTAATCACTTAAGTTGCGGTATTCTAAACGAAGAGTTCCAAGTTCATTTACAACCGAAAGTAAATATTAAAACACTTGAAATCGAGGGTTTTGAAGGTCTGTCTCGTTGGAATTCAAAAATTCTCGGTAATGTATCTCCTGCAAAATTCATCCCAGTTGCTGAACAATCTGGAAAAGTTAAAGAAATTGATTTATTAAATTTCAAGTATGTTTTAACTTGGCTACAAAAGCGAATCGATGAACATAGAAAAATATTGCCTGTTGCACTCAATGTATCTCCCGATCATTTTTATGATCCTAAATTTATCGAAAATGTCGTGAATATATTTTCTCAATTTGAAGTACCTGCAAAATATATTAAATTTGAAGTAACAGAAAGCATTGAATTAGACAATTTAACGAAAGCGAAGGAAATTTTAAATACGCTGAATACTATGGGAATTGAAAGTTCGATTGATGACTTTGGTGTTGGTTATTCGTCACTTAGCTATCTACCACAATTGCCGTTTTCAGAATTAAAAATTGATCGTAGCTTTATCAATGAAATGGCTGAACCTGGTATGCATGCGGTTGTACAAACGATTATTCAGCTTGCAAATAATATTAATATGCGTGCGATTGCAGAAGGTATTGAAACCGAAGAACAACTTAGCATGCTTCAACAATTAGGCTGTCCTGCTGGGCAAGGCTATTATTTCTATAAACCGATGCCGATTGAAGAAGCGGAGAAGCTACTTGATAACTAAAATAAAAGAGGCTGGGACATAAGTAAAAAATTTAAAGAAATAAGCAAACTATTATGATAAAAAATGATAAATCGAAAATTGATTGGAGGAGGGTCGACTCCTGGGGGAATAGCGTGACGCCTGAGACTACAGGCTCAGGCCACGCCCCCGGAAAGCGTACCCGGAATGGAAATCAATTTTCTTACGCCGAAAAAACAGCAATTTTCTCACAGAGAAAATTGCTGTTTTTGGGTTTTGTCCCAACCTCTTTTTTCTAATCTATTTTTTATGGAGGTAGCTAATTGAAAAAATGGCATTATAGCTGGAGTATTTTAGCGGTAACATTTATAGCCATTATTGTCGCAGGGATTATTCGTTCCTCTGCAGGTGTATTTATTGAACCACTTGAACAAGATTTTGATTGGAGTCGCCCGTCCATTTCCTTTGCCTTTGCCGTTAGTTTATTTTTATACGGTTTTTCAGGACCGTTCATGGCAGCCTTTGTTGAGAAATACGGACTGAAGCGCATGATGCTTATTTCAATGACGCTACTTGCGATTGCACTTGCTTGTACATTTTTCATGCAAGAAGAGTGGCAGCTTTTACTCATTTGGGGCGTCATGATAGGAATTGGTTCAGGACTATTTTTAACGGTTTTAAGCACTCAAGTAGCGAATCGGTGGTTTGTGAAACGACGTGGCCTAGCTATTGGAATTTTAACAGCTGCAACGGCAACGGGTCAGCTTATTTTACTACCCGTTCTTGCTACATTAGTTGATCACTATTCATGGAAAATGGCCATTTTATTAATTTTTGTATTAAGTATTTGCATGATTGTCGTAATCGCACTATTTATGCGCAATTTCCCGTATGATAAACGACTTGCTCCTTATGGAAGTGATGAACTAGTTGAACCTACAAAATCGACAGTAGGCAATCCCTTTTCAATGGCTTTTCAGGCTCTATTTGAAGGATTAAAAGCAAAAGAGTTTTGGTTATTAGCGGGAAGTTTCTTTATTTGCGGACTTTCGACGAGTGGTTTAATTGGGACTCATTTTATTTCATACTGCATCAGCTTTGGTATTCCTGTTGTTACTGCTGCGGCGATGCTTTCATTTATGGGGATTTTTGATTTAATTGGAACGACACTTTCTGGTTGGTTATCAGACCGCATCGATAATCGGTGGTTACTATTTTGGTATTACTCGTTACGTGGGCTTTCGCTGCTTGCTTTACCCTTTGCTTTAGCTTCGGGATCGTATGGATGGCTTATGATTTTCGCAATCTTTTATGGACTTGATTGGATTGCTACCGTTCCGCCAACAATCGGCTTAACGCGTCAACGCTTCGGCTTAGAAAAAAGTGCCATGATGTATGGTTGGATGGTTGCCTTTCACCAAGTCGGTGCTGGTGTAGCTGCTTACTATGGTGGCGTTTTCTACGAGGCACTGGGTTCTTACAAAATGGCATTTTTATTAGCAGGTGGCTTTTGCTTACTTGCAAGTCTGTTTGTTATTTTAATTAGAAAGACACATGTTGAGCCAAATAGCGCCACGTGATGTTCTTATTTATGTCGATGAGAAAGTTATAATTTCTTATCGATTAAAAAGCAACCGTGTGTAGCTCTATTAATATGAAAATGGCTTGAATCCATATATTCATAGAATTCAAGCCGTTTCTTTTATTCAAATGTTGGTTTATAGAATGATCGGTTATCCAGTGGGAATAAACGCTCTGTAAATTCGCCTGGTTGTGTTTTGTCTAATGCACGTGTTAACATGTTCATTTTTGCATCAATATTATCAATATAATGTAACATTTCTGCTTCCTGAATCATTGGCTTTTTCGGACTACCCCACTCTTCTTTCCCATGGTGAGATAACACTAAATGTTTAAGTAACATCACTTCTTCTTCATCTTCAATTTTTAGCTCAGTTGCCGTTAGACCAATTTCGTTAACCATAATTGAAATATGACCGAGTAAGTTTCCTTCAACTGTATACATTGTACCAACAGGGCCACTTAACTCGATGACTTTACCGATATCATGTAAAATTACACCTGCATATAACAGGTCACGGTTTAATGTTGGATATAAATCACAAATGGCACTACTTAATTTCAGCATTGATACAACATGGTCAATTAAACCAGATGCATAATCGTGGTGATTTTTCGTCGCTGCTGGGAAAATCATTAAGCTTTCTTGGTGCTTTTTAATAATATGACGTGTAATACGTGAAATGTTTGGATTTTTAATTTGGAAGAAAAATTGATTTAATACTTCCATTAATTCTTCTTTTGGAGTCGCTGATGTAGGTAATAAATCGCTAATTTGTACACCCTCATCTTCACGAACTGGACGAATTTGTTTGACGCGTAATTGATTTTTGCCGCGATAATCATGAATCTCTCCGCCAACCTTAACAATTACTTGTGCACGATATAAATTTTCATGTTCTTCACTTGTATCCCAAAGCTTTGCCTCAATATCTCCACTTCTATCTTGTAGTAGTAGTGACATAAATGGCTTACCTACAGTCGTTACTCCTTTTTTCGCCTCTTTAACTAATAAAAACTGGTCTACCTGTTCTCCAGGTTGGAGTTTTGTAATTCCATTCACAAGCAATCGCTCCTTTATACTCTATTACTATTTATTGTAACACGCCTACGTCCATTTTCCGATAAAAAGGCCTCTTATGCATTATGAACATGTCAGAAGTTTTATTTTCAAAATAAGGATGTTCTGTTTAGTGAATTATCAAACTATTTCTTGTATAATAGGTATATCTTGATTACAAAGGGTGGTTTTAATGGAGAATTATCGTTTTACTGCATTTGAAAAAACAGGGGAAACTTTATTCGATGAAGTATGGACGTTTGAAAACGATGAAGTTGCAAAAGTTGAAGGCCAAAAAAGTATCGAAGACAAAGGTATCGCTGAAAAAACACATCGTCTAGTCAATGCTTCAGGTAAATTAATTTTATTCCACGTTTAATGTACATACGCAAAAGAGGTACCAAATAAACTGGCACCTCTTTTTTTCAATACGTGATCAACTTTTCGAATGCTTTCGGTCGTCCGGTACTCTTGTAAGAAAGCTCTATTTTCCTGTAAATTGTGGCACACGCTTTTCGACGAAGGCCTTAATTCCTTCAACATGGTCTTTTGTTTGACGCATTTTTACCTGTCCTGCTGATTCACCTTCTAGAATAAGATCTAGTTCAGGTAGATTTGCATTGTGTAAAATTTGCTTCGTTTCAATCATTGCTAAAATTGGTGAAGCTAATAATTTACCTACTAATTGATCCACTGTTACCGCAGCTGTGCCATCTGGTACGTTATAATCGATAAGCCCAAGTGCAAGAGCTGCTTCGCCATTTAGAACTTTTCCTTCCCAAATCATTTGCTTCGCTTTTGCTGTGCCAAGACGTTGCTTCATGAAGAAATGTCCAGCCCCATCCGGAATCAGCCCTATGCCAATAAAATTCATCGCTAGTTTGCTTGATTGTTCTGCAACAATGATGTCTGAACCAAGTGCTAAACTAAAACCTAATCCAGCAGATGCACCATGAATTTGCGAAATCGTAATCATCGGTAACGTATAATAGGCTTTTACTAAACGTGTAATATCACCCATAATTGTTCCAAAATCAGAAAAATCTTCAGATGCTACCATCATTTTTACGTCGCCGCCAGCTGAAAACACTTTGCCTTCCCCTTTAATAACAAGAATTTGAACATCTTTCTCGTTATGTAATGCCTCAAAGCATTCAGCTAATTCGCGCATCATTGTGAAATCCATTGCATTCATCGCATGTGGACGATTTAATAGTAATGTCGCTTTACGGTCTGCAATTTCTAATTTAATTGTTTCAAAGTTCATATAAACACCCCTTTTAGTGAATACTCGTTCATTTCGACATCAGATGCTACATTTCCTCTATTCTATTTGCTCAAATATTTTCCAACCTGTCGACCAGAGAATAGACACCCCCCAACAAAGGTTCCTTCTAGTGAACGATAGCCATGGACTCCACCACCACCAAATCCACTCACTTCTCCTGCCGCAAACATCCCTTCAATCGGATCGCCAAAATCGTTTAATACCTGTCCATTCAAATTTGTTTGTAAGCCGCCTAATGTTTTGCGCGTCAAAATATTAAGACGCACAGCAATAAGTGGCCCAGCTGTGGGATCTAAAATTTTATGAGGCTTTGCCGCACGAATTAACTTGTCGCCTAAATAATTGCGTGCCCCGTGGATTGCTGTCACTTGTGCATCTTTTGAAAACAAATTATCAATTTCGCGATCTCTCGCTAAAACTTGCTCTTTTATATGCATAAAATCAAGCAAATCATTTCCTACTAATTTATTCATACCGTCAACAAGGTCTTTTAATCCTTCTGCAATGACAAAATCTTCCCCATGATCTTTGAACGCTTGTACTGGTGCTGGTGGTCCTGGTAACACGCGCTTAAAAATATCTGTCACGCTTTTGTTTGTTAAATCTGGATTTTGCTCAGAGCCTGATAAAGCAAATTCCTTCTCTATAATCTTTTCCGTTAAAATAAACCATGAATAATCATAGCCTGTTTTTTGAATGGCTTCTAAAGTACTTAACGTATCAAATCCAGGAAAGTTTGGTGCTGCGAAGCGATTGCCCTTTGCATCAAACCACATTGATGACGGACCAGGTAAAATTCGAATGCCGTGATTTTTCCAAATAGGATCCCAGTTGCGTAAACCTTCTGTGTAATGCCACATACGATCACGATTCACAACACGGCCACCCACTTGTTCTGCAATCTCCATCATTTTTCCATCAACATAAGCTGGTACGCCTGAAATCATGTTCTTTGGTGGATTTCCTAAGCGTGCAGGCCAATTTTTCTTTACAAGGTCTAGATTAGCTCCAATACCACCACTTGCAATTACGACTGCATCTGCTTTATATTCAAAAGCACCGATTGCTTCGCGAGAACTTTCCTCACCTCGCCGAATTACACTATCTTCTAATACATTCCCTCGAATCCCAATAACAGCAAAGTCTTTTGTCATAAGCTCAGTCACTTGATGACGCGGCTTAAAATCTATATATCCTGCTTCTACTGCAGTTAAAACTTTAGTGACAAATGGTTCTACTAGCCCTGGACCTGTCCCCCAAACGATATGAAATCGAGGTACTGAATTACCATGGCCACCCGCTAAAGCTCCTCCTCTTTCCGCCCAACCGACAACAGGGAAAAATTGAATACCGTTTGATTTTAGCCAATCGTATTTTTCACCAGCAGCAAAGTCTACATAGGCTTTTGCCCACTTATAGCCCCAGCTATCTTCATCTTCTAAACGATCAAACCCAGCTGCGCCACACCAATCTTGCCAGGCTAGTTCTTTATTATCTTTAATACCCATTCGACGCTGTTCTGGTGAATCAACTAAAAATAAACCTCCGAACGACCAAAATGCTTGCCCACCAATTGAATTCTCAGGTTCCTGATCTACAAGCAACACCTTTTTCCCCGCATCTATTAATTCACATGTAGCAGTTAAACCCGCTAAACCTGCCCCAACTACGATGACATCATAATGCATTCTTTCATCCCCCTTTTTTGACCCTCTACTTTTAACATTCGTGCAAATCTCCATTTCCCCTCCCAGGACTTAACCAAAGATGCGAATCGAATTTTTTATAACATCAAAATTATGTCAAAAAAAGCGAATATCTCATCTATAATTATCCTTCTATAATTCCCTGTAAATCCAATCAAACATTGATAAATCAACTAGGTTAGCGCTTACATTTTATTACCCATAAATACGAACGATTACGTAATAAACAACAATTATAGTTCGTTTTAAAGCTTTATCTTCTACGAATAATTGGCTAATAATGAAAAGATTCCGAAAATTCCGTTGACAAAGGTGAACAACCGGGTTTATGATATTAACAAATTTAATCACGAAAAACTATTGTGATAGAGACATGCTTTTTGGAATGTATAGCAAAGAGAGCTGGTGGTTGGTGTGAACCAGTATATACGTCGAATCAGTTCCACTCTTGAATAGAATAGCTGAACATTTGAAGTAAGTTATTCCGTCTCATGCCCGTTACGCATATAGATAAGGTTGTACGTTAATTTTTCTGAATGTTACGACAACGAATAAGGGTGGTACCGCGATAATTGTGTTTAATAGCCTTTCGCCCCTTACAGTAACATGTAAGGGACGGAAGGCTTTTTATATGGAATTAAACAACTAATGGACAGTTAAAAGGGAGCGAATTGAATTATGGCAACAGAAGTAATCGAAAAAGCAACAAAAGCTATTAACGTATTTATTGCAGATCCACTAAGTGATGATGGTATTTTCCCACTACGTGAAGAAACAGAATTAAATTTAAATATTATTATCGATACAGGCTTAACACCAGAACAATTAATTTCAAAAATTGCTGATGTAGAAGTACTTCTTGTTCGTTCTCAAACGACTGTAACGCGTGAAATTATTGAAGCCGCGAAAAACTTAAAATTGATTGGACGTGCAGGTGTTGGCGTTGATAATATCGACTTAAACGCAGCAACTGAACACGGGATTATCGTTGTCAATGCACCAGACGGAAATACAAACTCTGCTGCTGAGCACACTATTGCGATGATGACTTCACTTGCCCGCTATATTCCACAAGCATTTAATACACTTAAAAACGGTAAATGGGATCGTAAATCTTACGTTGGTGTCGAGTTAAAAAATAAAACTTTAGGTATCATTGGTATGGGACGTATCGGTGCAGAAGTAGCATACCGTGCGAAAGGTCAGCGTATGGATGTAATTGCCTATGATCCGTTTTTATCAGAAGACCGCGCCAATGAGCTTGGGGTAACAAAAGGTACAGTAGATGACGTATGTGCGGCTGCTGACTTTATTACAGTACACACTCCGTTACTTCCAGAAACGAAAAATCTAATTAATAAAGAACGCTTTGCCATTATGAAAGACGGCGTACGCATTATTAACTGCGCACGAGGCGGTATTATTAACGAAGATGACTTATATGATGCCATTGTTGAAGGAAAAGTCGCTGGTGCTGCACTTGACGTATTCGTACAAGAGCCTGCCACAGATCATAAATTACTAACATTACCACAAGTCATTGCTACTCCACACTTAGGTGCATCTACTGTAGAAGCGCAAGAATCAGTAGCGGTTGACGTATCAAATGATATTATTAAATTCTTTAAAACTGGCACAGTAACAAACCCTGTGAACATGCCTTCTATTCCAAAAGAAAAGCTTGCACAAGTAGAGCCATTCTTCGCTTTAGCTGAAAAACTTGGTAAATTCCTAATCCAATTAACAGAAGAAAACATTCAGGAATTAAATATTTCTTACGCGGGTGAACTCGCAAACTTTGATGTTCGACCATTAACCGCCAACGCCATTAAAGGTTTACTATCAACAAACCACGGCTCACACGTAAATGATGTAAATGCGCGCTATTTAGCGGAACGTATTGGCATTAAAATTAACGAACACAAAACAACAACTGCAAAAGGCTTCACAAACTTAATCACGGTTGAAATCGTAACAGAGATGGAAACACATACTGTATCGGGTACATTACTAAATGGTCTCGGTGCTCGTATTGTTAAATTGGAAGGCTTCGTAGTAGACGTTATTCCAAGTGGTAACTTACTATACATTAAAAACACAGATAAGCCTGGTGCAATCGGTCGTGTAGCAACAAAATTGGCTGAAAAAGAAATTAATATCGCAACGATGCAAGTTGGTCGTGATCACGTCGGCGGTTCGGCTATTATGATGTTAGCCGTAGATAATGAAGTGACTTTAGAAGATTTAATCTATGTGGCGCAACTTGAAAATATCGATGAAGTAAAATCTATTTCTCTATAATTATTTTTAACTCCCCTTGGTAATTTTTATTTTACTAAGGGGAGTTTTCTGTAATTATTCATTTTTCTCTAGTATAAACATATGTTTAATGTAGTCTGTGAAATTCCATATAGTTCTAATTAAGTATTTATAGTGAAGTTTATTTAAGTTTTATAAAAGGAATTGTATACTTATAAAGTAATCAAAATTTTACTATTTTACATTTTACTTCAAGGAGGTTTATTATATGAGAAAAATAATACTTCACTTTATGATCCTATTTATTACGATCATTGCGTTTATTTCATTATCTTCCTACGCAAGTGCTGAATCGAATTCTACTGTTCAAGTAACTACAACTGATGTAACTCTTTTCGATGAAAACTTGCAGTATGAAATTGTTTCTTTATCCCCAAATAGCATTGTAACGGTGCTATCTAAGTCAAATGGTTGGACTAAAGTAAATTATCAATCTCAAATTGGACTTATAGAAAGTTCAAAATTAAAAAATGTTGCAGAACAGTACTTACTAGTTCAATCCAAAACCGATCCCATTGTCCGTATATCAAACACCCAGCAAAGTGAAGTTATAGGAAATGTTCCAATCAATAGTATTGTTAAGGCCTATGTTGATAATTCATCTGGTTATACCTTTATTCAGTATGGAGAACTATCAGGCTACGTTCAAAAACAATTACTCGTTAAACCAACCGCCCAAGCAAGAATTGTTAAAGTGCCAAATGGGTTGATTGTACAGCAAACCGCTAGCTCTTCTAGCCCACAAGTTGGACATTTAACTAACGGTACAACTGTAACGATGCTTGCGAAAAAAAATGATTGGGTATTTGTCACAACAAATGATGTTGCCGGATATGTTCAAGGAAGTGGTTTAAAATATTTACCCCCAGCTACTATCTCAAAAAATCCGAGCACTCCAAAGCCTATTACTTCCAATAAAAGAGTAGCATTAACATTTGATGATGGTCCTCATTCGAAGGTGACACAGCAAATTTTAAAAACGTTGAAAAAATATAATGCAAAGGCAACATTTTTCGTCGTTGGGGATTCAGCAAAAAAATACCCACAAGTGTTAAAAGAAGTCTATGATGCGGGGCATGAAATTGGCAATCATACATTCAGTCACGCCAAATTAACAACATTATCAGTGAAACAAATTCAATCACAAATTCAATCAACAGATACAGTCGTCAAATCAATTACTGGTCATAATACAACCGTGTTTAGACCACCATACGGGGCTTATAACAATAGTGTGAAAAGTCAACTGGAGGTACCCAATGTCTTATGGACAATTGATACTCTTGATTGGAAGCACCACAACCCAACCAAAACATTACAAATCGTAAAAGCGAATGTAAAAAACGGTAGTATCATCTTAATGCACGACATTCATCAAACAACCGCTGACGCATTAGACTCCGTTCTTGCAACACTACAAAAACAAGGTTATGAATTTGTAACTGTTTCGGAACTACTACAAAAATAAGAAAAAGTTCCGCTTCGCATTTGAAGTGGAACTTTTTTAATCGTAATTATTAATTTCAACAAATGATACATATTCAGTAGCAATTTCATCAAGACTGTCTGCTTCATAAGTGGCAAAGTCTACTCCTTGGGAGACACCAGCTGCAGCAATCATTACTAAAAACAGCATGCCTACTGCTATAAATAGTGATAATATTCTATGTGCTTTTTGCATTTCCTTGTTGGATTCTTTCATGTTTTTTTTCCGAACGAGCTGTAAAAAGCGAGATTCATTTTTGGGTAATGTCAATACATGTGCACACGCTAAACATAATTGTGCTACATGATTATTTAAGACAACCGATTTAATTTCAATAGCTTCCTTTGAACGTCCACAATTTTCGCAACAACAATTTGTCTTTTTCCCCATTACCAAAACCTCCTTCGCATTTGAATAACGCTATTATAACATGAATTTTTAGAAAATTCTTTATTTTTAATGTGTGATTTTTGGCAATAAAAAAAACGCACAAAAAAAATCTTGTACGTTTTAAATCGAGTCGCTTACATTGTCTTTACAAGTGCTAAAAACTCCGTTAAAGAAGTAACTTCAAAGGTCGGGGTTACATCTGGTTGTTTTGGTTTGTTTTCACGGTTAATCCAAACATTACGCATACCAACACGAGATGAACCTAAAATATCGGTCCTTAAATTATCGCCAACCATAATGCCGTCTTCTTTCGTCACTTGTGCTTTTTCCATCACATGTTCAAAAATTGACGCATCGGGTTTTCCTATTCCAAAGTCACCTGAAATAATAATATGATTGAAATACGGTACGATTTCAGGTGTAATTTCTAATTTCAAATTTTGTAAGCTCGGTGCACCATTTGTTAGTAGTACAAGCTGGTACTTTCCTTTTAACGCATCTAACACAGCAAACGTATCCTTATAGATAAATGGTGCCTTTTTGCGTTCTTCTACAAAGCGTTCAGCTAGCTCCGCGCCAAATTTAGTGTCGTCTATTCCAAGAGCTAGTAAACCATTTGTCCAAGCAGCAGCACGATAGCCTGGTACAATTTCTTTCAATTTTTGAAACTGTGGTGTTGGGTCATCAAATGTTCCCCAAAGTCCTTCAAATGGATTAATTCCGATTAGTACAGTGTAATCATATGTATCATAGCCTTCATAAAGTGTTCTTGCCGCTTTACGTACCTCTTCTTCAAGTGCAGTAGCATCAATATTTTTATGTGTGCTTGCATATTCACAAGTTTTTTCAAAAGCGGTTTTTACTGATTTTTGATCAAATAATAATGTGTCATCTAAATCGAAAATAATTGTTTTGATAGCCATTTTTTACGCTCCTAAAATTCATTTCATTGCAGCTTTATTTTAGCATATCAAAACATTGTAGTTCTGATTTTTCTAAAATTTCAGCAATTTTTAACATAACCAAACAAAACCTCGCTATTACGATTTCCATCAAAATAGCGAGGTCTTTTTATCAGTTTTAATTTCTCTCACGAAGTCGCTCCATCAATTGTTGGATACGTGCCTTTTGAGCATTTGTTTCTTCTTGTAATACACTAATTTTATACGTGATTCCATTATCGTCAATACGAACGATATCGCCCTCTTTTACGGGTACTACTATATCAGAGCGATGGATAAGCAGTTGTTCAGTTTCTTCTGGGCGCTTTAAAAAAATTGCATACTCGCCATCAAATCGATCTAACGTATATTTATAGTAACTCACTAACAACTTCTCCTTTCTCATTCAAAATTGTGCAGCATGGAATGCCTGTCCACTCTGGTACATCAATTCCATAAGTATCGCCATCGGTTGTACAATATTAGTTTATCGAAGTTAATCCATTAGAGAAATGAAAAAGAACTTTCATCATTTTGAAAGCTCTTTTTGTCCGTAGTTGAAAAGTTAATAAAATCTTCGAAATTGTTTAACCTAATTTTAACCTTAATTACTTATACTTATGTAGAAGGTAGGAAGTAATTCGAAGTTTACACTTTTGATAGATTTATAGAAATAAGGAGGAGGAGGCGTAGGTATGAATCTAATTAATAAAAAAGCATCCCTTCAATTCACAAACATTTTAAATCGTTTGTCGATTAATGTGCATAAATTTGATTTATCTCGCTGTGACGAACGTACTTTTTACATAACGATTGCGGTCCAACATGCTAATCATTCAACAACTTGTGATTTGATTTTTTTAATTGACCGCGATGAATTATTCGGAGCCATTTCATTAAATAATTTATATGAAAGGGTTCAAGATTTCTTTGTAAAACATTTTAATTATAATTTATTGTATACAGATGAAATGCAAATTGCACAGCTAGCTTCTGAAAACAAAAAATTTATGGAATGCATGCGTATCTATATGCAAAAATATCCGAAATATGTAGCGAAATTATCCATATAAAAAAAAGGTCCACACAAATTGTGTGAACCCCCTATCTTATAGTCCATCGTATAATGATTGGATTGGTTGTGTAATAACACGGTTAACTTCTTCAATAACAGTACTTAAAGCCATTTCTGCCTCAAGCATTGCTAGAATTTTTACATCTTGTTGTGCTAATTGTGCTGTTTTTTGAAGATATCCATATTCTTCTTCTGTTAGATCTTCACCAGCTACTTGTTTTTGTTGCAGCTTCATTTGAATATCACGGAAGTTTGTAAATAATACTTTTGCTTGTTCATCCGCCCGAACCTCTTCCACTGCCTTTTGTAAATTAGCGAACTCATCCGTTTTACGTAAAGTCGCTTGTAGCTTATTTAGATCTTCATAAATATTGACCATTTTCCTAGCCTGCTTTCTTCATTTTAATTTGTCATTAAGACAATAATTGCTTGGATGACCCCAACAAGACCACCAATAATACCACCTAGCCAAGTGATTAACTTGAGTTCTTTACTGATGATTCCTAAAACTAATTCTTCTAGCTTAGCAATTGGGAATGAATCCACTTGTTCACGCACAACATCCGCTAAATTTAATCGTTTTAATACATCTTCAATTTTACCTTCTGCTGCAATAAATAGTTTATCGACTACTTTTGGTACTAACTCATTTGTTGTCCACATATTTCCTTGTGGCCAATAATCATTTATGGTTTTATCTAAGCGTGTTTCCATCGCCAATTCGCGTTTTGCGTAAGCTTGGATACTGCCTTCAATCGTATCAAAATTCACGTCATTCATAAAGTCCATTGCAGGGCGATTTTTAATTTTCTCCCATTCTGATATAAAAATACGATTTAAAAGATTCGTTGTACCTGGAGCTTGTAAAAATTTCACTAACTCACGTTGCACTTTTTCAACGAGTGAATTGGAGTCTCCTAAAAACATTTGAATCATGCCACCAACTGAACCTTTTGACGTTAAAAAATCATCCAGCATGTTTTTAATCGTCAACGTACCTTCAGGTGATACAAAGTAATCTTCACCCTTTTTCAAAATTTGTACGACCGCATCTTCAATTTTCCGATCTAATATGGGCACTAAATCTTGAGGTAATAACTCACGAATTGCTTTTGTAGAAAGCGTGTTTTTCACCGAAGTAAATTGACTTGCTATCACTGCATCAACCTTGTTTTCAACTGTTTGTGGTAGTTCCTTAAACCCTGCTAAATGCAGCCAATCATTGATTGTTTTGTCATTCGTAAATACTTCCTGTGCAATTTTTTGCTGCGCAAATTTTAAAATACTTGCTCGTACTTCTGGTGATAAAAATTTCTTTTTAATCGTATTTGGTGTTAATAAATACTCCGATACCGTTTTACCAAGCTGAATTGCTAAATCCCCACGACGTTTCGGGATGAGCCCTGGCGTCAGTGGTAAGCGCCATTTGTAAAAATAAATTGGCTTGTACGGCCTAAATAACATTTTAATTGCCATATAGTTCGTTGCAGCTCCAACAACTGCTCCTACAACGCCTAGCAATAATAATAACGAAATAAATTCGCTCATAATCTCACTCTTTCTTATTAAGTTCTATTTCCTATTATGAATAAAAGAAAAGAAAAATTGCAACAATGTATTACTTTCTTGTACGATTGAATAGGGAGGGAAGATTCATGATTCAACATTTTAGTTATAAATCTCTATTTGAAAACAGCCAAATTCCTGGGTGGTCAGTTAGTTTCTTCTATCAAAATCAACGCTACGCTGCAGAGTATTATAAAGATGGACGTATTCAATTTATCGGTGCAGCACCGGATGAAGAAAATCGCACAAGCATAGAAAAGATGATTCACGAATTAATGTTATTCCATGTTTATGAATAAAGTGAACCTTCAATCAGTTTAGTACCCGTTATTGCAGGTTAAAAAATTAAAAGAGCATCTCACAAACGGAGATGCTCTTTTTTATGCGCGTTCGAGCTAATCATAAATCAACATTACTTTGAGTAGAGGTTTAACTGGCGGGTTTTTCCCCCTACCCAATATTGAATTTATCATTATCTACCATTTTACAGTACCATATACTTACTAATATTTCAATATTTCAAAAATTGTAATGTCCCTACTATTTTTAATCTATTCCTTTCAAAATACCGATTTCAAAAGGATATTAAAAAATTTATTTGAGATTACCTAGTAGTTTATTATTTTTCTACTTGAAATAGAAATGTTCGCTATAACAAAGCAATTTTTTCCCCATTTCCAAATTGCATAATTTGTTTTTTTTTCGTAAGTATTTTATCATAGAGGTATTAAATTTTTTTTAGGAGGTGTACTCTTTACTTGCCCCGCTCATTTGCGCAGTAAGTAAGGAATATATTTGGACGTAGACATAGGTGGGTTAACCATTCGGTTGGTAGCATTTGCTGCCCTAATTGCCGCCACGGCATTTTTCGTTGCAACCGAGTTTGCAATAGTTAAAGTAAGAACAACAAAGATTGATCAGCTTGTAGCTGAAGGTAACAAAAAGGCCATTCGTGCTAGAAAAGTTTTAACGAATCTTGATGAGTATTTATCTGCTTGTCAATTAGGGATTACGATTACTTCTCTTGGACTTGGTTGGCTTGGAGAACCGACATTTGAAATAATTCTCCATCCTCTTTTCGAACTTATCGGATTAAGTGGCAGTGTTACATCAGTTCTTTCATTTATTGTTGCATTCTCATTCGTAACATTTGTACACGTTGTCGTAGGGGAATTAGTACCGAAAACCCTTGCTATTCATAAAGCAGAAGATATCACTTTAAATCTATCTGGAGCTATTATTACTTTCCATAATGTTATGTATATTTTCATCCGTGTATTAAATAGTTCTGCACGTGTCATAGCTGGATTATTTGGCTTTAAATCTATTTCTGAAACTGAAGCAGCACACTCTGAAGAAGAGCTTCGCATCATTTTATCGGACAGTTACAAAGGTGGAGAAATTAACTCATCTGAATACGAATACGTAAACAGCATCTTTGAATTTTCTGAGCGTATTGCGAAGGAAATCATGGTACCTCGAACTGAAATTACTAGTATTGAAAAAGATCAAACGCTTCGTGAAGTTTTTGAAGTTATGGGAATTGAGCAATATACTCGTTATCCTGTAACTGATGGAGATAAGGACCATGTTATCGGTCTTGTTAACATGAAGCATTTGTTAACTGCTTATATTAAAGATCCTGCAAATGGAGAGAACAAAGTAGAGGAATATATGCAGCCCGTTATTCGCGTAATTGAAACAATTCAAATTAGTGAATTGTTATTAAAAATCCAAAGTGAACGCATTCATATGGCGATCTTAATGGATGAATACGGCGGTACGTCTGGTTTAGTAACAATTGAAGACATTATCGAAGAAATCGTAGGGGATATCCAAGATGAATTTGATGATGATGAAGTTCCTGAAGTTCAAGAAATTTCAGAAGACCACTACATTTTCGATTCTAAAATGTTATTACAAGAAATTAATGATATTTTAGGGACAGACATTGAAGATGAAGATATCGATACAATCGGTGGTTGGTTCATGACGCAACACTTTGATGTTGAAGAAGGCGATACCATTGAAGAACAAGGCTATCAATTTAAAGTTACAGAATTAGATGGTCACCACATTTTATATCTTGAAGTGACTAAACTTCCAGAGTTAGAAAAGATAGACGAAGAACAAGACTAATACTTACTTTGCGGCACTCTCTATTTAGTAGGGAGTGTCGTTTTTTAATTATGAAACGAAAACAGGGTTCTCCCAAAGTAAAAAACACCATTTTGCAAAATGGTGTTTTTCGGTGTATCAAGGGAATTGATTAGCACTCAAACTTACATTCCAATCCATTCATAAATGTACTTTTTTTGGATAACCCTATTTAGTACTTCCCACTACCTTCTGTCAAATTATGCTTTACTGCATAAAGAGCGGCTTGCGTACGGTCTTGCACATGAAGCTTTGTAAAAATATTCGAAATGTGGGTTTTAACCGTTTTCTCTGTTACATATAAAGATGATGCAATTTCACGGTTGCTCTTTCCTTTTGTCAGCTCTGCTAAAACATCTTGCTCACGAGGTGTTAACGGATTTAAGATATGTGGTTTATTTTCTTCTTCTCGTAACCCTTCCTCTAACTGCGTTGTTGCATCTGGATGAATCGTATGTTCCCCGCGCATAATTTGGCGAATCGATTCTACTAAATCATCTGGTTCGATATCTTTTAATTGGTAACCCGATGCACCAGCCTCCATGGCAGGTAATACATGATCTTTATCAGAAAAGCTTGTTAGCATTAATACTTTAATTGCTGGCCACTTATTTTTAATTTTTTTCGTTGCTTGAATGCCATCCATTTCAGGCATGACTAAATCCATCAGGACGATATCCGGTGATAGTTCTTCAACAAGTGCCACTGCTTCTAAGCCATTTTTTGCCTCACCAACAACTTCGATGTCCTTCTGCGTTTTTAAAAAAAATAATAACCCTCTACGTACCACATGATGATCATCTGCAATTAATACACGAATCATTTTGTATTCCCCCTAATACGGTAAACGAATTAATAACTCGGTTCCCTTTCCTATTTCACTTACCCAATCTGCTGTTCCGCCAACTGCATGCACACGGTCTTTAATCGATTGGATGCCCATTGAAGGTATATCATTATGTGCCTCCATATTAAATCCACGCCCTGCATCTTTAACAACAAGTAGAATATCTTTTGCTGTAACATTTATAAAGAGTTGTGCAGTCGAGACGCCTGAATGTTTGCGCACATTATTAAGTGCCTCTTGGGTAATTCGAAATAATGTTTCCTCTACTCTCGAAGGAAACTGAATTACGCCCGATACATTCACCGTTAATTTTATATTCATCATTTCTGCATATACTTTAATGGCTTCAATAAGACCACTTTCTAACCCTCTAGGTCGTAGCTGCCAAATAAGCGCACGCATTTCAGTCAATGCTTCTTGTGTTAACTGTTGAATGTCTTTAAATGTTTCTTTAATTTCCTCTTGGTCACTCATTTCAATTCCTGCCCGTGCCGTGAGTGTAACAGAGAATAATAGCTGATTAACGGAGTCATGAAGATCACGTGCTAGGCGATTTCGCTCTTGGACAAGTGCGATTTCCTGCTGCTCATTCGTTAAATAAATCCGCTTGATTGCAGAACCCATTTGAAAGGCCACCGATTCTAATAAATCTAGTTCTTCATCCGTGAAGCGTACTGTATTTCGTGATGCCACGTTCAGTAGACCAAAGCGCTCTTGCCCTGATTGTAATGGCACGGTCGCATGATGCGTAATTTCATTGTTGTCGCCTACGTTTGCTTCAATGGCACTTTCTATACGCTGACACTCAATAATATTCGATGCCTTCGTTAGCTCGTCGTTACGGTAACGTGATACACACCAACATCCCCCGCGCTTTAAATGTTGGCAACCATTATAACTAAGCGCATCCGGCAAATTTTGTTTCACAACAAGCTTTGATTTCCCCTTTTCATCGATAAAGAAAATCCAGCCCGTCTCAAACTTTGTACCGCTTAAAAATTTGGATAATGCACCATTAAGCATTGGAATCATTTCGGTTTCTTCATTTAATAATTCAGCAATTTCTTTTAAAATCGCGATATTCGAATGGTTTTTTGTCATAGCAATTCGTCCTTTACTACTTACACTTTTCTATATCATACCATTTCATGAAATACATGCGCATCGCAATCCGCCTCATACTTTTGGATGAAAAAATCCTGCAACCATTAAAAGTGCAGGACTCAAAAATTATTTCAAATAATCCACCCGATATACATCATGGCGACGATCTTTTAAATGTTTTACTGTACCATCTTGGCGTTGACGTCGTAATATTTCTAAATCTACATCCCCTATCAAAACCATTTCTACGTTTGGACTCGTTTCCCCAACAATGCCATCCCTTGCAAATTCAAAATCATTTGGTGCAAAAATACCGGACTGTGCGTACTGAATATCCATGTTTTCGGTCTCAGGCAAGTTTCCGACTGTCCCTGAAATTACCGTATAAATTTGATTTTCGATTGCGCGCGCTTGAGCACAGTATCGGACACGCAGGTAGCCTTGTCGATCTTCTGTACAAAACGGTGTGAAAATAATATTCGCCCCCATATCGGTTGCAATACGCGCAAGCTCAGGGAACTCGATATCGTAACAGATTTGAATCGCAATCTTACCGCAATCCGTATCAAACACCTCGACTTTATCGCCACTACTAATGCCCCACCATTTTCGCTCGTTTGGTGTGATATGGACTTTGTATTGCTTTTCTATCGTGCCATCTCGTCTAAATAAATAAGCAATGTTATAAATTTCCTCGTCCTCTTCCTCGACAAAGTGTGAGCCGCCGATAATATTGACGTTATAACGCACAGCTAAATTTGTGAACAGTTCAATGTATTCTGGTGTAAATTCCGTTAATTTCCGAACTGCCTGAGAAGGTGACTTTTCATTTAAAAAGCTCATTAGTTGCGTCGTAAAAATCTCAGGAAACACGACGAAATCTGAAGCGGCATCTGATCCTACATCTACAAAATACTCGCATTGCTTCGCGAAGTCTTCAAAAGACTCAATTGCACGCATCATATATTGCACGACGCAAATTCGTACCGGGTAACTCGTTTTAAAATGACGCTTCGAATGCGGTTTGTAATCGACATTGTTCCACTCCATTAATGTTGCATACTTTCCTGATGCTACATCATCTGGTAAATAGTTTGGATTAATGCGCATTAATATAAAGCCGTTCATCATTTGGAAGGTTAACACAGGATCATAAATTTTATGACGGCTTACTGCATCCACGTACTCACGCGGACTCATCTCGGTAGAATGTACATGGAAATTTGGAATACGTCCTCCGATAATAATCGATTTTAAATTAAGTGAACGAGCCAAATCCTTTCGCGCATCATATAAACGTTGTCCAACCTTCATACGACGATAATTTGGATGCACCATTACTTCAATGCCGTACAAATTATAACCATTCGGATCATGATTCGTAATAAAGCCATTTGCAGTAATGTCATTCCACGTATGACGATCATCATACTCATCAAAGTTGATACGTAAGCTTGAACAAGAACCAATAACTTTTCCATCTAGCTCGGCAACAATTTGTCCCTCTGGAAAAATGGATAAATGACTATATAAATGCGCTAGCTCCCAAGGCTCCATTCCTGGAAATGAAAGTCGTTGGATTTCTAAAATCGTTTCGATATCTTCTGTTGTCATATTACGAAGAATCATTGGTTTTTCAAATTTTGAAATATCTAATGCATCACTCATAAATAATGCTCCCCCTTTACTTACTACTAAACTTTCCTTTTACAGGTATCCCTTAAACGTAAATAATTTACTTTTCCTCGAATTCAAACTATAATCAAGTGAAGCTAAATTCTGAAATTAAGAGGTTAATTTATGTCAAAAAAACTTGAAAATGCCTTACTTATGATTTGGGTCGTTTCTTTAATGGCAACGTTCGGATCACTTTATTTTTCTGAAATACGTGGCTATGAACCGTGTACGCTTTGTTGGTACCAACGTATATTGATGTACCCAATCGTCATTATGACAACTGTTTCTTACATACAAAAAAATGCAAAAATCGCATTAACAACTGCGGTATTCTCTATTATTGGCGCTTTTACATCTTTATATCACTACAGCCTACAAAAACTTGATTTCCTACAAGATTCTGCCCCATCATGTGGCCGTGTTCCTTGTACTGGAGAGTATATTAACTGGTTAGGGTTTATCACTATTCCATTTTTAGCACTTATTGCTTTTATATTAATTGCAATCATTAGTATTTATATGCTGAAAGTTTTAAAGGAGGAAAAATAATTGAAAAAGCTAGCTATCGTTGGTGTTATTATTGTTGTATTGTTTGCAGCGATTATCTTACTAACAAATATGTCCAATAAAAACAAATTAGAAGGTAACCCATATGGTACCGAAGTTTTAAAACAATCGACAATCGATTTATTAGACGACGAAAACTATCAAAATATTATCCTACCCGATGCGTTAGAAGAAAAAATTGCGTCAGGTGAAGGCGTTGTGGGCTATTTCTTCAGCCCCGATTGTTCACATTGCAAAGCCTACACACCAAAATTAATGCCAATCGCGGATGATTTAGATATTCAGATTGACCAATTAAATGTTTTAGAATTTGAAGATGCGTGGAATACTTATGGTATCGAAGCGACACCAACAATGATTTATTTTGAAGATGGTAAAGAAGTGACACGTTTAGTTGGCGATGCATCAGAAGAAGCAACTCGTCAATTCTTTAACGATGTTGTGTTAAAATAAGATATCGACATTAAAATCGTGTTCAGTCATGGGCACGATTTTTCATTTGGAGGAATAAAATGTTCACTTATACAATTAACCAAAACGGTCTTACCGTAGAAGAACTGCTACGTACAAAATGGCGATTAGGAAAAAAAATCGTCCATGAATTACGTATGGCAAAGGCCGTTACATTAAACGGCGAACCGGTCTTATGGAAAGAGCCTTTAGATAAAGGAACAAAAATTCACTTTGCTTTTGAAGTACCTGCTTCAAACTACGACCCTACACCAGAGTGCGAAGTGAAAATTCGTTATGAAGATGAGCACTGCTTAATCGTATCGAAGCCAAAATGGATGGCCACTCACCCAAATGATCCAGGAGACCGTGATACATGTATGAACCATGTAATGCGCCACGTAATCGATAATGGCGGTCATTATGCGGAGCATGTACACCGTTTAGATTCAGGCACAGACGGTTTACTACTTGTTGCAAAACATCCAATCGCGAAGTCAATTTTTGACCGTATGATCGAAGAAAAATCAATTGTCCGTACGTATGCGGCTGAAGTACAAGGTAATATTCGGACAGATGGCGGTACAATTAAAGCACCAATCGGAAAAGACCGTCACCACAATACACGCCGTGTTGTGACACCAGATGGTCAAGGACAAAGCGCTATTACGCATTATGAAGTCGTGAATCGCTACCAAGGTACTTGTGTTGTCCATGTTGTCCTTGAAACAGGTCGTACACATCAAATTCGTGTGCATATGGCACATTTAGGTCACCCAATTGTTGGAGATACGATGTATGGTGCACGTGTAACGGATTCTGGTGATTACGCACTACACGCCATTCAATTAGCATTTGAACACCCATTCTTAAATGAATATATTGTTGTAAAAGATCAATAAATACGTAAAAAGAGTGAGCCCACTAAACTAAATGGACTCACTCTTTTTTCACTTTTCGCGCTCGATAAAGTTTGCATTATGTTGAATCGTTAATTGATAAATTTTACTTTTTGCTTCTGAATTAAATTTTCCTGTTTCAGGAATAATAATTTGCTCCCCATCGTTTGTTTTAAAAATATATTCACCAACATCACCAATCACATACTCCAGTACGACTTCGTTCACATTATCCCAACGAGCCATTTGCTGTTCAAATAAATGCTGCTTTATAATTTGCTCATCATTAATTTTTACATAACTTAATGTTGCCATATACATCATCCCTATACTTCCCCCAATTAATAGTACAGATACGATGTATGTTAGAACATTACGTTTATATGCTAATAAAATGCAGAATAATATCAATACAACACAAGCAATAAACACAAGCTTTAAATTGATACCACTTGGAAAAAGTACAAATGCGGATGCATCATATAAAAATGTTTGTACATGGTATATTGGATAAAATAGCACCACAAGCGGTGTCAACAGTGCCGCCGCAAGCGCAGCCATGGAAAAAAATAAACCCGGTGAAATGTTTTTAAACATAGTTCTCCCTCCCCAGAGTGAAATGATGTTAAAAATCGAATTTAAAATTATCTGGATTTTGTCCGAAACGCTCGTTACAATTCATATCATTTAGCTTTTCCATTGTTTCATTTGTTAATTCAAAATGAAACAGTTCACTATTTTCTTTAATACGCGTTGGTGTTACGGATTTTGGAATGACGATTACATCATTTTGCAGGTGCCAGCGTAAAATGATTTGTGCTGGCGTTACATCATACTCTTTAGCAATGTTCATAATCGTCTTATCGTTTAACACATTACCACGGCCAAGTGGTGACCAGGCTGTTACCGCGATATTATTTTCTGTGCAAAATGCATGTAATGGTTCTTGAGTTAAATAAGGATGCAACTCAATTTGGTTGACCATTGGTGCGACGTTACAGTTTGCAATGATTTCCTTTAAATGATGTTCATGGTGATTAGAAACCCCTGGTACGCGAATTAACTTTTCTTCGTACAGTCGTTCAATGGCACGGTACGTATCCGTAAATTTTCCTTCTACTGGCCAGTGTGTTAAATAAAGGTCCACATAATCCATATTTAATTTTTTTAGTGATGTTTCAAATGCTCGTAATGTATTGTCATAGCCTTGATCACTATTCCATACTTTCGTTGTAACAAAAATTTCTTCGCGTCGTACTGATGAATGGCGAATTGCTTCTCCAACTTCTTCTTCGTTGTAATATAGTGCTGCTGTATCCACCGCACGATACCCTAAATCAAGGGCAGTTGAAATGGCTTGCAATGTTTCATCACGGTTTGTCATCTTGTAAACCCCTAAACCTATACGGGGCATTTCTACACCATTTGTTAATATTTTTGTTGTTTGTAAATTCATATTTTCCACCTCATTTTAATATTATTTTATATTATAACATTGAACATTCACTTCTCTTGATTAAGCCTGTTAATTCGTTATACGTAATCATTATGAAATAAGTTTCAAAAAAATGTAAACAATACAAAAGCAATGTTTTCTAGATTCTTAATGTTATCTTTAGTATAATTTAATTTACAGAAAATTCTTTCAACAGCACGAGCGCCACGTTAATTCCAAATTATCGATAGGAGCTGATTGACTATGATGGACACACAGTTAATTTTGACAGGATTTTTAAACCGCGCGGAACGTTACTTTCCGGATAAGCAAATCATTTCTCGAACGAGCCCCACAAAAACACATCGTATTCCATTTAAAGACTATGCAAAACGTACACGAAAGTTAGCCGATGCATTAACAAAACTTGGCATGACGCGCGGTACGAAAGTCGGGACGTTTGCGTGGAATCACCATCGTCATTTAGAGGCGTATTTCGCGATTCCATGTAGTGGTGCGATTTTACACACAATCAATATTCGCCTTGCACCTGAACATATTATTTATATTATTAATCACGCAGAAGATGAAATTTTACTGATTGATGGCGACCTTTTCCCTTTAGTTGAGCCAGCATTAGCTTATTTAAAATCAGTGAAGCATATTATCGTCATGAGTGATGA
>JAZUES010000257.1:0-1716 GCA_045640265.1 Solibacillus sp. | reverse complement strand
GCATCCAAGAAGCGTAGCAAATGCCAATATCATCGGATGACCAGCACCAAAAAGATGAACTGGACGGCTGGGATTTAACCCCTTTTTTGGCGATATAATAATGTCAACTAATTCGGTGTATCTATATTGCTCCATAAGTGGTACAGCGCCACCGATAGGCTGTACATCAATATCCATCGATGCCATCTTTTTGGCACAGTACTCCCTTAAATCACAATAAATCGATCCCTGTACCACGCCATTAATTAACATTTCACCTTTTGTATCACATGCGTATTGAGTACGTTCAAGTGTTGTTACAATAGATTCTGCCGTTTGTTCCTTATTCCAAAAAGGTTCGGTAAAAATGTCCAAAACTGTCCCTATGTCAGCACCAATACTTTTCTGAAACTCGATCATCTCACTGTTTGTAACGTCGACTTCTCCATACATATGACTTTGAAATGTACCGGAGTCAGTCATTATGATACCCGGAAAGTCTAACATTTTATGGAGACCTTCGGTTTGTGCTCTTTCCTTCAATTGATAGTTATTTTTAATGATGTATGAGTTTGTAATTATAGCTTTAAAGCCAAATGTATCGTAAAGTTCCCTAGGTGAAACTGTATTAATTTTTGGGTTAACAACAGGAAGTAAGTTAGGGGTCTCCATTACTCCTGACTTTGTCCTGAAGCTGCCCAATCTGGCAAGTCCATCTCTCTTAACAATCTCGAACATCATCGTGGAGATTATTATCATTCTTATAAAACTGATGTGAATGTGAATAGCACGAAATGTTCGACCTGAATGTTACTATATTTGATTTTAAAAATGCATTCTTAATTAAATTTCTAAGATACGCTCGATAAGTTTCATATTTTGTTTAAAGTCAGTATAACCATTAATTTAAGTGCTTATTTTATCTCGATGTTATGTATTAGGATAGAATGGCCACGGTGTTCTGTATAAGCTATGGAGGTGTACGTGGAGCATTACATTTTACAAAAAACGTTTAGTTTAAGTATTTTCATCATATCGTGAAGCGAGGATGGTCTAGATTTGGAATTGCTTTCAAAAAAACCTGTGGAAGAGTGCAAAATGGTTATTGTTGTGAGGTCTGATCTAAAAATGTCTAAAGGGAAGATCGCTGCACAGGTTGCACATGCTGCAGTAAGTTGTGCATTTGCATCAAAAAAGGTAGATACTAAAATCTTTAATAAATGGTACTCTGAAGGTCAAAAAAAAGTCGTCCTAAAAGCAGATTCTTTAGACATATTGTATAAAATCAAGAATACCGCAGATAGTGCTCATTTAGTCAATTTCATGGTGACAGACGCTGGAAGAACTGAGATACCATCTGGCACCATAACGTGTATTGCAATTGGACCCACCGAAAATTCTGTATTGGATGCAATTACTGGTGATCTTTTAATGCTGTGATTATCATCAAATTAATAATTCACCATCGGAAGGTCTAGATTTGATAGATGGCCATGATAACATCTCGTTTATGTTCGGATGTGCCGTTGATGTTATTGGGATGTCCAGCAATAAGTTGAAAGCAGTATAACATGTTCAATAAGTTATCTTTTTTAACTGTTAAGTCTGGTAATTATCGTATGTTATAACATTTAATTTGTATGCTCATATTTCAGATGGCGTGCACCATTCAAGAATTTAGTCGACGAATAGTTAAAACTGAAATAGTATTAATATGACGGCATGTATTGCCTACTC
>JAZUES010000256.1:0-13062 GCA_045640265.1 Solibacillus sp. | reverse complement strand
TGGGGCAATGTTATTATGTTTCATCGCGTTAATCGCTCTTTTAAATGGTATTTTAGGCGGCGTTATGGGCTGGTTCGGCTTTGATAATGTGACATTAGAAGGAATTCTTGGTTATGTATTCTCACCACTTGCATTTGCAATTGGGGTTCCTTGGCATGAAGCCGTTGACGCAGGTTCATTTATCGGTCAAAAATTAATCTTAAATGAATTTGTTGCATACTCTAACTTCGGTCCAGTTATCGGGGATCTCTCTGAAAAAACAGGGATCATCATTTCATTCGCGTTATGTGGTTTCGCAAACTTAAGCTCGATGGGTATTTTAATCGGTGGTTTAGGTGGTATGGCACCAGATAAACGTAGTATGATTGCGAGTCTTGCATTGAAATCAGTAGCTGCAGGTACGTTAGCATCATTATTATCAGCTGCTATTGCAGGTATGTTCTTATAATCCATTCAATTTAAAGACTGTGCTAAAGGGAAACTTTTAGCGCAGTTTTTTTGTGTGAAAATAAGAAAGAAAGTATAACTTTTCAAGGGAATTCACCCTAAGAAAAGACATCAATTCGAGCTTTTTAGGCGCGAATTGTGTTTTTCTAATACTGAATTTCTGCTGCCAATTGTTCTAATGCTTCCTTATTTGTTAACGAATAGCCACGGTTGTACTTTTCAATATAACCGGCTTGGTTAAACTGTGCGAGCACATACAACAAATGGCGATAGGAAACACCGAGATATTCACAGACTTCGATATGCTTTTCTTTATAATATTGCTGATCTGACGAAAGCAATATAAAAGATGCTAAGCGATTTTCGAGAGGATATGCCTGATTTTGTGTGTACTTTGCTGTTACAGTCGTTGTTTTTTTACTTAAAAATAAGCAAAGCATTTTTAAAAATATAGGATCCGCTAACAATTGCTCTTTCACTTCGCGAATAGGAATAGCTAAACAAATGGACTTTGTAACGGTTTGGATGCCTTTCGAATAACGTTCGGAATTCAATAATTCAATTTCCCCCATAAAAGTAGGGGCTGTTAAAAAATCAATTAGCGAGATTTTACCATTTTTATGCGTAATATATAGTTTTGCTTTTCCTTCTACCATGTAAAATAAATAATCAGGAAAAGATTGCTCTTGGAAAATTAATTCACCCTTTTCAAATTCAAATACATGAATGGACGGGGTAATATCAAAAGAGAAAAATTGTGAAATCGGGTATTTCTCTATATAGGCTACAGATTCTATTTGGGATAACTTTTTCAAATTATAATGCAACTCCTTAACAAAAAATATGAGATATCTCACATTATTGTATGATTTACCGTGTTATTATTCAATGTAATAGAATGGGATAAGGAGAGTTTTATGAATAATCAACGTTGGTTAGCAAAAAATTTCTTTATGTTTTTCATTACATGGGGCATCTTTTTACCTTATTGGACTGGATGGCTTATTAATGATAAAGGGCTAACTGTATCAGAAGCGAGTATTATTATGGGATTTGGTTTGGTGGCACGTGCTGTGGCTACGATGTTTATCTTTCCTTATGTTTCTAAAATAATGAGTCATAAAAATGTGTTGCTTTTCTTTACAATAGGTTCTTTAATCGTCACGTTACTTTACCTTCCAATAGAGTCATTTACAGGGCTGTTTATTATAACAATGCTATTTAGTGCGTTTTATCCAGCGCTACTACCGGCAGTTGAAAGTAGTGCTGCTACTTTAATGCAACAGGGAAACATACATTATGGAAAGGCACGTTCACTTGGATCATTTGGCTATGTTGTGGCAGTGTTGGTTATTAGTATGCTTACTGGTATGTACGGAGAGCAAATGATTTTATGGACGATGATTTTTGGGTTAACTGCACTTTTAGCCATTCAATTAATGCCAGCGCCACAAGTGTTAAGTTTTGCGCCGAAACAAGAAAATGTGAAAGCTTTAGCGATGAAGAGTTTATTTAAAGTAAAAAGCTTTAGCGTTGTGTTACTTGTTGTGATTTTACTGCAAGGTGCACACGCGTCATACTACAATTATGGTTATATTTATTTACAAGACTTAAACGTTAATCCATATTATATTGGTATGATTTTAAATGTTGCGGTACTTTTTGAAATCTTATATTTTTTTAAGGCAGATACATTTTTAACGAAATGGAAGCCGTCATCTTTAATGCTTTTAGCGGCAATTGGTGCTACAGTACGTTGGATTATCGTGTATATTTTTCCGAATATGCCGATGTTCATTATTTCGCAGGCATTACATGCTTTATCATTTGCAATGGCGCACTATGCCTTCATTCGCTATATTTCAAAAGCATTACCAAAAGAACAAATTCCAAACGCACAAGGGATTTATTCAGCGTTTGCCATGAGTTTGAGTGCCGCATTACTTACGCTTTTAGGCGGTGCACTTTATGAAATTGAACCAGGGTTAGCGTTTTTAGGCATGATTATTTTTACAGTACCAGCAATCTTCTTAATCCTTTTAACAAAGAAACGATTTGAATATTAATGTAATGACAATTGACAGTCGGATTTCATTTTTCTATAATGAACAATAGAATATAATGAAAACGATGATGGAAAAAGTACGTATTGCCTTCGCGAGCAGAAAGAGATTTCTTGGCTGAAAAAATCTCCGTGTAAAAAATACCGAAAGCTACTCCAGAGTGCAGTTAATTCCTGCCGTTTGCCTACGTTACAGGCGCTTGAGATATGATGTGTTTTTAAACGCATTATAAATTAGGGTGGTACCACGAAATTACAGTCTTCGTCCCTTTACCGGGATGAAGGCTTTTTTGTTTTTCTGGGCTACACATCATCATTCAAGACATTTAAATTATTTTAGGAGGAAAACAACATGACAAAAATTATGACAGCTTCAGAAATTCGTCGTCTATACTTAGACTTCTTTAAAGAAAAAGGACACCATGTAGAACCATCAGCACCATTAGTACCAATTAATGATGCATCGTTATTATGGATCAACTCAGGGGTAGCAACATTAAAACCTTACTTTGATGGTCGTATCATTCCGGAAAATCCACGTATTACAAATGCACAAAAATCAATTCGAACAAACGACATTGAAAACGTAGGGAAAACAGCACGTCACCATACATTCTTTGAAATGTTAGGAAACTTCTCAATCGGTGATTACTTCAAAAAAGAAGCAATTCACTATGCATGGGAATTCTTAACAGATCCAAAATGGATGGGCTTTGAACCGGAAAAATTATCAATTACAATCCACCCAGAAGACCAAGAAGCATATGACGTATGGCATGATGAAATCGGTATTCCTGCGGAGCGTTTAATTCGTTTAGAGGGGAACTTCTGGGATATCGGTGAAGGTCCATCTGGTCCAAACTCTGAAATTTTCTACGACCGCGGTGAAGTATATGGTTTCGGTGCACCTGAAGAAGAAATGTATACAGGTGGGGAAAATGAACGTTACTTAGAAATTTGGAACCTGGTTTTCTCTCAATTTAACCACAACCCAGATGGCACATATACGCCACTACCAAAGCAAAACATTGATACTGGTATGGGATTAGAACGTATTGTTTCAGTTGTACAAAACGTACCAACAAACTTCGATACGGACCTATTCATGCCGATTATCGAAAAAACAGAACAGTTTGCGAATCGTAAATATAAACGTCCACATGAAGTAGACTTAAAAGAAATCTTTGGTTCAACTGAAGATATTAACACACCATTTAAAGTAATTGCTGACCACATTCGTACAGTAGCATTCGCAATTGGAGATGGTGCCTTACCATCAAACGAAGGTCGTGGCTATGTATTACGTCGTTTACTACGTCGTGCAGTACGTTATGCAAAACAAATCGGCATTGAAAAACCATTCATGTTTGAATTAGTACCAACAGTAGGCGAAATTATGGAAGACTTCTACCCTCAAGTAAAAGAAAAAGAAGCATTCATCCAACGTGTTATTAAAAACGAAGAAGTTCGTTTCCATGAAACATTAGACGGTGGGTTAGCTATCTTTAACGATGTGGTGGAAAGTCAAAAAGCTAAAGGTGAAACTGTGATTCCTGGTGCGGATGCATTCCGTTTATATGATACATTTGGTTTCCCAATTGAATTAACAGAAGAGTATGCAGAAGAAGTGGGCATGACAGTTGATCACGAAGGTTTCGATGCATCAATGGAAGCGCAACGTGAACGTGCTCGTAATGCACGTGCAGACGTAGATTCAATGCAAGTTCAAAATGAAGTACTTTCAAACCTAACTCAAGAGTCAACGTATATTTATAATGCGTTAGAAGCTTCGGCATCAGTTGCAGCAATCGTTGTAAACGGTCAAGAAACAAAAACAGCTTCGGAAGGCGACGAAGCACTTATTATCTTATCTGAGACACCATTCTACGCTGAAATGGGTGGACAAATCGCAGATACTGGTGTCATCGAAGCAGATGGTTTCACTGCAATTGTTAAAGATGTACAAAAAGCACCAAACGGCCAACCGTTACACACAGTAGTTATTGAGTCTGGTGAAATGCACGTAGGAGATAAAGCTACAGCAAAAGTAAATCGTGAAAAACGCACACTGATCCTTAAAAACCATACAGCTACCCACTTAATGCATCGTGCATTAAAAGACGTATTAGGCGATCACGTAGCGCAAGCGGGTTCTTATGTAGGTCCTGACCGTTTACGTTTCGACTTCTCTCATTTCGGCGCAGCAACAAAAGAAGAATTAGCGCAAGTAGAACGTGCCGTAAACGAAAGAATTTGGGATGATATCGAAGTTGTTATTAAAGAAATGGATATTGATTCTGCAAAAGCAATGGGCGCAATGGCTTTATTCGGTGAAAAATACGGTGATATTGTACGCGTAGTGTCTGTATCTGATTACTCAATCGAACTTTGCGGTGGTTTACACGTTTCTCGTTCATCTGAAATTGGTATTTTCAAAATCGTTTCAGAAGGCGGTATCGGAGCAGGTACTCGTCGTATTGAAGCGGTAACAGGTAAAGCCGCATATGAAGCAATTAAAGAAGAGGAAGCAATTCTTAACGAAGCGGCTCATCTTTTAAAAGCAAATCCAAAAGATGTGGCTACTCGTGTTGCTTCATTACAAACTGACTATAAAGAATTACAACGTGAAAATGATTCATTATCACAAAAAATGGCGAATGCACAAGCTGGCGCAGTTCTTGAAGCAGCGCAAAAAATTGGGGATGTAACAGTTCTTGCAACACGTGTTGATGCAAAAGACAACAACCAATTACGTCAAATGATGGATGATTTAAAAGAAAAAATGGATGCAGCGGTAATCGTACTAGGTGCAGTAGCAGACGATAAAGTAATGCTTTGTGCTGGTGTAACAAAAGATATCGTAGGCGGTAACTACCATGCAGGTAACATCGTGAAAATGGTAGCAGAAGCAACTGGTGGTAAAGGTGGCGGTCGTCCCGATATGGCGATGGCTGGTGCAAAAGATGCTTCTAAATTAGACGAAGCATTAGCAGCTGTATATGCACATGTAAAATCTTTATAATTCAAACTTCCTAAATTATACTTAAGCATATTTGATGTGCTTGCTGGAATAAGTTATAATAGAAAAAATGGAGATGGGGTCAAATTACTCCATCTCCTTATTGCTGAAAGCGAGGTGCTGGTCTTGAGTTCTTTCGATCAAACGATGAAATTTAGTTTTCCAGAAGAGTCAATGGAACAAGAAGTAAAGCAAGTGATGTTGAAGGTGTATAAGTCATTAGAAGAAAAAGGCTATAACCCAACAAATCAAATTGTTGGTTATTTGTTATCTGGTGACCCGGCATACATCCCTCGCCACCAGGATGCACGTAATTTAATCCGCAAGCTTGAGCGAGATGAAATTCTTGAGGAGCTCGTAAAATTTTATATTAAGAAGAATACCGAGGCGGAAAAATGAAAATTATGGGTTTAGACGTCGGCTCAAAAACGGTCGGTGTCGCGATAAGTGATGCATTTGGCTGGACGGCACAAGGGATAGAAACTGTAAAAATTAATGAAGCAATAGGCGAATTTGGTATTGAGCGTATTAAAGAGCTTGTAAAGGAACACAATGTAACGGAATTCGTTGTTGGGTTTCCGAAGAATATGAATAATACAGTTGGCCCGCGTGGGGAAGCATCTGAAAGTTATAAAAAATTATTAGAAGAAACATTCGGTTTCCCGGTAAAATTATGGGACGAGCGTTTAACAACAATGGCTGCAGAACGTATGCTTATTGAAGCAGATGTAAGTCGAAAAAAACGTAAACTAGTCATTGATAAAATGGCAGCGGTAATGATCCTACAGGGATACTTGGATAGTAAGAACTAAACGTTTTGTTCACTCAAAACGTTTAGTTTTTGCCTCGAAAGCGAAGCTTCAGAGGCAAAAATTAAGTCGCTCCATACTAATGCGTATTGGTTCTTAAAATGTAACCAATTTTGTATAATAAATGGAGCAATAGGTTAAGCCTAAATATTATGAAGAGGTGACGATAATGTCAGAACAACAAAATCAAATTACAGTAGTGGATGAGAATGGTACCGAACAACTTTGCGAAATTTTACACACTTTCGAATCAGAAGAATTCGGTAAATCATATGTATTATATTCTTTAGTAGGTGCTGAAGAAGACGAAGATGGAGCAGTAGAAATTTTTGCTTCTGCATTCGTACCAGCCGAAAATGGTGAAGATGGTGAATTAACACCAATCGAAACTGAAGCTGAATGGGATTTAATCGAAGAAGTATTAAACCAAATTGAAGACGAAATGGGCGAAGAAGAATAATTCTTTCGTAATTTAAAGTGAAAATAAAGCAGAGTAGGCAAGAGCCGACTCTGCTTTGTTATTATAGGAGGACCTTTCATGGAAGATCAAATTTTTGTGTTACAAACAGAAGACGGGGAAGAGCAACAATGCCGCGTTGTATTTTCATTTGATTCGGACGAGCATTCATATGTGTTATTTTCATTAGTGGGTGACGCGGATACAGGTATTTCAGCATTACGCTATGAAGTAGATGAAAACGGTGAAATGTCGAGTTTCTCAGATATCGAAACTGATGAAGAATGGGCAATGGTTGAAGAAGTTATGAATACAGTCATCGCTGAATTTGGCGCTGACCAAACAAACTTCTTTACAATCACAAATGATCAAGACGAAGAAGTAATGTGTCAAATTTTACACCGTTTCGAGCAAGGCAATAAAAACTATTTATTCTATGCTATTTTTGAAGACGATGCACCAAATTTAGACGAAGTATTCGCATCAGCTTACATCGCAGGTGAAAATGGGGAAGTTGTCGATTTATTACCAATCGAAACAGATGCTGAATGGGAAATGGTAGAAGAAGTGTTAGCTTCACTAGCACAATAATAAAGTCAATTAGTGTTGGTCTTCCTGCCGGTTAACGCCGGATAGACCATTCAAAAATCTAATTAGCCATAAATGGTTAGTTAGATTTTTTTTGTAGCGAACAATTTTTTAAGGAATACGTCAGTTGAAAAGAATCAAAAAATAGAACAATTCGTATTACTTTTATTCGTTTTATTGTATCAATTAGAAATATTTTGTATCATTATGAAAGAGAAAAAGGGGGGACGCCCGTGTTAGATGAAGAGAAGAAACAAGAAATGTTCAAAAAAATGAAAGAAAAAAAAGGAGAGATTCGAACTGTGCGAAGAGTCGTTTCTATTATTGCAGTTGTTGCTCTCGTAGTATTAGTAATTATTGGGGTTTCAGGTTATAACTACATATCCTCTGCTTTGGAACCAGTGGATCCAGAATCGAATGATATAATTGCAGTCGAAATTCCAATGGGTTCAGGAATTACAGTGATCTCATCTATTTTAGAGAAAAATGAAATTATTAAAGATGCGAAAATTTTTAAATATTATACGAAATTTAAAAATGAATCAGAGTTTCAAGCAGGCAATTATTCATTAACAAAATCAATGACGCTAGATGAAATTATCGAAAGTTTAAAAACAGGTCGTGTATACCGTGAGCCAGTATTTACAATGACCGTTCCAGAGGGATTAACACTCGATCAAATTGCAAAAATTGTAGAAAAGAATACATCTCATTCTGCAGAGAAATTTATGGCAAAAGCAACAGATCAAACATTTATTAAACAAATGATGGCAGAATACCCAGAATTATTGACGGAAGATATTTTAAAGGAAAATGTACGTTATGCATTAGAGGGTTATTTATACCCTGCAACATATCCTTTCTTTGAAGAAAATCCGACAATAGAAGAGATTATTGAAACGATGTTAGACGCGACAAATACAATTGTTTCAGATTTTAAAGTAGTACTTGAGGAAAAACAAATGACTGTTCATGAGCTACTAACATTCGCCTCTTTACTAGAAGAAGAAGCAACTGCACAAACAGATCGCGAGACAATTGCAAGTGTGTTCTTTAATCGTATCGCTGTTAACATGCCATTACAAACAGACCCAACTGTTTTATATGCATTAGGCTCACATAAAGAGCGTGTATTATATGAGGATTTAGAAGTAGAAAATCCTTATAACACTTATCAAAATGTTGGCTTACCACCTGGCCCGATTGCAGGATCAGGAAAAGTTTCAATTGAAGCAGCATTAAATCCATCACAAACGGATTATTTATACTTTTTAGCTGATAAAGAAGGTACGAATCACTTTGCAAAATCATATGATGAGCATTTAGTTAACATTGAAAAATATTTAAAGTAAGTAAATGAAAAGGAATCGAATGTCTTTAAACTCCGTCAAAAGACGGAAATAGTAAAGATTGTTCGCATTCCTTTTGTTTTCGTGCTATTATAAGTTGTGATTTTTTGTCCTTATATATAAACATTGTGGGCGCAAACATCTCGTTTCGTCTTTTTTATTATGTAGATAAAAGACTTGCGCAAATAATCAGGTAAAGGGAGATTGACGAATGGAATTATCAGACGCTTATATTGCTTCCTTCATTCCTGAACGTGATGAATTACTCGTTGAAATGGAACAGTTTGCATTAGAGAATCACGTTCCGATTATGCAACTTGCGGGGATTGAATCGTTGAATCAACTTTTACGTATTCAAAACCCAAAATCAATTTTAGAAATTGGCACGGCCATTGGTTATTCTGCAATTCGAATGGCACAGGCCCTACCAGAATGTACAATTGTGACGATTGAACGTGACGAATCACGTATCCAGTATGCGAACCAATTCATTGCAAGATCAGAGGTAGCAAACCGTATTCAAGTGATTGAAGGCGATGCATTAGAAGTAGATTTAGAAAATATTCAAAAGACTTTTGATGCAGTTTTCATTGATGCGGCGAAGGGGCAATACATGAAATTTTTCAAAAAGTATGCGCCGCTCGTACCATCAGGCGGAGTTTTATACATCGATAATATGTATATGCACGGGCTTTCAGATTTAGATATAAAAGAAGTACCTAGAAGAAAAAGAACAATGATTCGAAACTTAAAAACATTTTCTGATTGGATTATGGCACATCCAGATTATACGAGTGCTTTCTTCCCAGTTGGTGATGGATTGTTAATTTGTTTGAAGAGGTGACGAAAGGTGAAAAAACCAGAATTATTACTTACACCCCAATCAGTTGAGCACGTCGTTGCATTATTAGATGCAGGTGCAGACGCTTTTGTAATTGGAGAACAAAAATTTGGTCTACGTTTAGCTGGAGACTTTACAGTAGCCCAAGTTGAAGAAGCAACGAAACTAATTCATGCAGCAGGCAAAAAAGTATATGTTGCAGTAAATGCTATTTTCCACAATGATCGTTTAGATGCATTAGATGATTATTTAAAAGAGATGGCGCGTATCGGTGTGGATGCACTAATTTTCGGTGACCCAGCAGTAGTTGTTGCGGTACGTGAATTAGGTATTACAATACCTCTACACTGGAATCCAGAAACAATTGCAACAAACTGGTTCCAAGTAAACTATTGGGGCGAGCGCGGCAGCAAACGTGCTGTACTAGCACGTGAGCTTTCAGTCGATGAAGTAATTGAGATTAAAGAGAACACAAAACATGAAATTGAAGTACAAGTACACGGGATGACTTGTATGTTCCAATCAAAACGTTCACTTTTAGGAAACTATTTCTTATACCGTGAAGAAGCGATGGAAATCGAAAACCGTAAAGAAAACAAAAACATGTTCTTACACGACAAAGAGCGTAAAAATAAATACCCAATTTATGAAGACATGAATGGTACACACATCTTCTCACCAAATGATATGTGCATTATCGAAGAATTAAATGAGCTATTTGAAGCGGGCATTGATTCAATGAAAATTGACGGCGTACTGCATTCATTCGACTATGTTGTATCAGTTACGAAGCTTTACCGCCAAGCAATCGATGCATACTTTGATCAAGGCGAAGATGCGTATGATGAAATTAAATCCGAATTATTTGAACAAGTAGAAGCAATTCAGCCAGCGTTACGTCCACTGGATACTGGCTTCATTTTCAAGGAAACAGTTTACTAGAGGGGAGAACGTCACATCATGCTACAGTTAATTCAAAATGAGAAAATCCGTGAAACAATTAACGGAAAAACAGTGATTACAAAAAAACCTGAGCTTTTAGCGCCAGCAGGAAGCTTAGAAAAATTAAAAGTAGCCGTACATTATGGTGCAGACGCCGTATTCATCGGCGGTCAAGAGTTTGGTCTACGTTCAAACGCAGGCAACTTTACAATTGACGAAATGAGAGAAGGCGTTGAATTCGCCAAAAAATACGGCGCCGTTATTTACGTTACGACAAATATTTTTGCCCATAACGAAAATATGGATGGCTTAGAAGAGTATTTACAAGCAGTTGAGGGTGCAGGCGTTAAGGGGATTATCGTTGCAGATCCATTAATTATCGAAACTTGTAAAAAGTGCGCACCTTCTTTAGAAATTCACCTTTCAACACAGCAATCATTATCAAACTGGAAAGCTGTAAAGTATTGGAAAAGTGAAGGCTTAGAACGTGTCGTACTAGCACGTGAAGTTGGCGGAGAAGAAATGCGCAAAATGAAAGAAGAAGTAGACATTGAAATCGAAGCATTCGTGCACGGTGCAATGTGTATCGCTTACTCAGGTCGTTGTACATTATCTAACCATATGACTGCACGTGACTCAAACCGTGGTGGTTGCTGCCAATCTTGTCGTTGGGACTATGACCTTTACGAAGAAAAAGAAGGCGAAGAAGTAGCGTTATTCAACGAAGGCGAAGCACCATTCGCTATGAGCCCGAAAGATTTAAAATTAATTGAATCAATTCCTCACATGATTGAGTTAGGCATTGATTCATTAAAAGTAGAAGGCCGTATGAAATCGATTCACTACGTAGCAACAGTTATTTCTGTTTACCGTAAAGTAATTGATGCTTACTGTGCAGATCCAGAAAACTTCACATTCCAAAAAGAATGGTTATCTGAATTGGCGCGTTGTGCAAACCGTGCAACAGCCTCATCATTCTTCGAAGGCGAACCAAGCTACAAACAACAAATGTTTGGCTTCCACTCACACAAAATGAAATGGGACTTCGCTGGTTTTGTTAAGGATTATGATCAAGAAACACAAATGGTCACATTAGAACAACGTAACTTCTTTAAACCAGGAGATACAATTGAGTTCTTCGGTCCTAAGTTAGAAACATTCCAAACAACAGTTGGCCAACTTTGGGATGAAGAAGGTAACGAGCTAGATGTTGCGCGTCATCCATTACAAATCGTAAAATTTAAAGTAGATCGCCCATTATCGCATTTTGATATGATGCGAAAGGAGAATAACTAAATGAAAATGCGTCCAGTTGTTATAGGGATTGCAGGTGGTTCATGCTCAGGTAAAACGAGTGTAACCCGAGCTATTTATGATGTTTTCCGCGATCATTCTGTAGTTGTAATCGAACAAGATTATTATTATAAAGACCAAAGTCATATGACGTTTGATGAACGTTTATTAACAAACTATGACCATCCATTAGCATTTGATACAGATTTATTAATTGAACATGTTCATAACCTACTTGATTATAAAGGGATTGAAAAACCTGTTTATGATTATGTGAATCATACTCGTTCTGAAGAAGTGATTCAGGTTGAACCGAAAGATGTTATTATTATCGAAGGAATTTTAGTATTAGAAGATAATCGCTTACGTGATTTAATGGATATTAAATTATTCGTCGATACAGATTCAGATTTACGTATTATTCGTCGTATTCAACGTGACATTAAAGAGCGTGGTCGTACTGCTGATTCCGTAATTGATCAGTACCTTTCAGCTGTTCGTCCAATGCACAATATGTTTATCGAACCAACAAAAAGATATGCAGATGTGATCATTCCAGAAGGTGGCGGCAATAATGTTGCAATCGACTTAATGGTAACGAAAATAAAAACAATTCTTGAATCTGATCCGATTGTGTAATATGATGGGTAAGTATTTACAATATTTACATTTCAACAATCGATGAGAACATAAATAAGTATTCATGAAATTCGGCTGCTAGTTAACGCTGTGTAAGTGAGCTTCTAAACGAGGCAAACTGCACATATCGTTAACTAGTAGTCGGGTTTTCTGTTATTTATGAGCAAATTACACTTACGATAATCAATGTGGATAAATCGTATAAATTAAATAAGGAAACGAAAAAAGAAACCGTTTTCAAGTTATTATAAGGAGTGGAAATGATGTCAAATGAAAAACAATATCCAATGACACTAGAAGGCAAAGAAAAATTAGAAAATGAATTAAACGAATTAAAAACGGTAAAACGTCCAGAAGTGGTAGACCGTATTAAAGTAGCCCGCAGCTTCGGCGACTTATCTGAGAACTCTGAGTACGATTCAGCAAAAGAAGAGCAAGGTTTCGTTGAAGGGCGTATTTCTTTAATCGAGCAAATGTTACGAAATGCATTAATTATTACAGAAGATGGAACAACAACTGCTGTATCGTTAGGAAAAACAGTTACATTTGATGAGTTAATTAACGGTAAACGTGCTGACTTTGAAGAATCATACACAATCGTAGGCTCTGCAGAAGC
>JAZUES010000255.1:0-5121 GCA_045640265.1 Solibacillus sp. | reverse complement strand
TAAACCATCCGCATTTCGTAGTCGTAATTGGTTTAGTGATGATATACAATCATCACTATTCTGTAGCCCTCCGACGATAAATGCTCCACTTTGACGGATGATGCGATTGTTATTTTGAAGTGGTTTCACGAAATGTGGTTTTACAAGCTGCATTGGATCCATTTGCAAGCCCTGATTATTCATATTACGTCCAATTTTCTTCAGCATTTGCTGGACTTCATATTGCTCATTAAATTTTTCCATTACCGCTAAATAAATTTGATGAAGCTCTTGATTCGCCAGACGATTGCGCGCTGTGCGAAGCTCTTCATCTAGAATTATTTTCAACTCTTCATGTAATCTAATTTGAATCGGTTCTATTTGTTTTTCATAATCACGCACAAACTTTTCTGCTAAATGCTTCAAATTGAGCTTATCTTCAAATGTAAACTTTGCCATTGCACATGCGATTTCAATCGTATCATTATCGTAATAGAGTACGTCATCTGGCTTTTGATTGAAAATGATAATTTCCCCATCACTGTCTTTTATACTATCGACCGCAAAGAAAATGGCAACCAGTAAGTTCGTCGTCACATCAAGTAACCTTGTTGGCATCGAGTAATGTTGCATCGTCGTTAAAATATCTAAATGGGATTTTGCCTTTTCAAAATCTTGCGGACATTTAATTTGAAGTTCATAATGCATCTTATCTTCGTTTTCTAAGTAGCGCTGAGTCCTAAAAATACTTGGTAACAAATAAAAGTTACTGTCTACTTGCCCGCGATAGTAATAATTCAGTGTGACGCGTTTCATTTGCCTTTCAAATGCAATATCTAACGCTTGCTCCTCACGCATTTTAGTTACACTATCCAATTCTTTTTGCTCGGGATTACGCGACTCATTGATATCATTGACTGCTTTAATAATCTTATGAAGTCGTTTTCCCATAAAGCTTAAATGAACTTCAGTTGGGTCATAAACATAAATTTTTCCATAGCATTTTTGGATTAAATGTTTATTCAAATTTACCGCATTCACGAGTTTTTGCTTATTTTTTTCTGAAACCTTGATTTTCCGATCCACTAAAAAATCATCGATGCATACATAATCATTGCGTGTTAATACAAAATGTAATTTTTCAATTAATGCGTGTAATTTTCCATCTTCCATACGCTCACCCTTTGCATAAAAAAACGCACTCCTTCTTCACGTAGTTTTTCATTCCAAACTACCTTATCCAGATTATCGATTGAAACTGCTCTGTCGCTTTACTTACTATTTTCACCAAAATATTATTTTTTATTTTGCTTTATGTTATAGTAATAGCAACTACATATCGTGTAAAAATTGGTGCTTATGAAAATAAGCTTAAAAGGGAAGTACGATGAAAACTCGTCGCTGTCCCGCAACTGTAATTCGAAAGTTCCTTACAATACCACTGTTTTAATACGGGAAGGTGTAAGGCACGCTGGATCGATAAGCCAGGAGACCTGCCATTTCTAGTACACACCAAGTACCTACGTGGAAATAGGTGGTGATTTAAAAAAGTACGCTAAACGACATTCAACTAGCACGATTTTTGTGCGCTTCTTTAACTTGATTATCGCGTATTGAAAGCCACTTCTATTGTAGAAGATGGCTTTTTTCGTTTTTTTAGAACTAGTGCTTGTAAGATAGCTATTCACTTTCACTCTTCCCTATGAGTTTTTTCCAGGTAGCTATCTTAGAATCTCTATGATTCTAATGGAAAAGGTTCAAGCTTGAACGCTTGATGAAAAGGGAAGTACGGTGTAAACCCGTCGCTGTCCCGCAACTGTGATTCGAGAGTTCCTTACAAATACCACCGTTTTAATACGGGAAGGTGTAAGGCGCGCTGGATTGATAAGCCAGGAGACCTGCCTTTTCAAGTACAACCCTAGTGACCTACGAGGATAGGAGGTGCAGAGTATGAACAAACCCCATACTCATTGTGCGAAACCGAAACGAAAGGATTTTCTTTACTACAGAAAATATCTTTCCAGTTGGTTTCAATGTCATGTACTTAGTGAGTAGTTGAAATCAAAAAGGAGAAATGATGATGAATACAAATTACGAAGCATTGTTAAAAGAAAAAGTGATGCAGCAAATTTCAGGAAATGATTCTCGAAACTTAAAGTCTGCCGCACAATTTTTAATCACTCAACACAAAGAAGACCGACAACAAATTATGGCGGCTTATCAAAAAGTGAATACTGAAATCCTTGGTGATCTCGTTTAAAGACATATAAAAATCCGTTGTACAAATTACGTACAACGGATTCTTTTTTATCCCGTAATAATAGCAGTAAAACTCCCACTACTAAAGATTTGCTTTACGCTTCTACTAATTCATGAGTTTGTACATTACGAATCATATAATCAAAGGCGCCAAGTGCTGCTGTTGCACCTGAACCCATTGAAATTACGATTTGTTTGTACACGGTATCTGTACAGTCTCCTGCTGCAAATACGCCGGGCATACTTGTTGCACCGTGTTTATCGATGACAATTTCGCCACGCTCATTCATTTCAACTGCATCTTGTAGGAACTCCGTGTTCGGTAATAAACCAATTTGAATGAAGACACCTTCTAAAGTGACATGCTTTTCTTCACCAGACACACGGTCAACGTAAGTTAAGCCATTTACTTTATCTGTACCTGTAATTTCTTGTGTAAGGGCATTTGTAATAACTGTTACGTTTTTTAAGCTATGAACGCGTTCTTGTAACACTTTGTCTGCTTTTAATTCTTCACTACGTTGAATTAATGTTACGTGATTGACGATACCCGCTAAGTCAATTGCTGCTTCAACACCAGAGTTACCGCCACCGATAACCGCCACATCTTTGCCTTTGAAAATTGGACCGTCACAGTGTGGGCAGTAAGCAACACCTTTGTTTTTAAACTCTTGTTCACCAAGCACGCCAAGTTGGCGATAACGAGCACCTGTTGAAACGATAACTGTTTTCCCTTTTAATACAGCACCATTTTCTAAAGTGACTTCAACGAAATCTTTTTTCTCGATTTTCGCTACACGTTGCGATTTCATCACATCAACATTGTAATCTAATACGTGGGCTTCTAAATTTGATACAAAAGTTGGACCTTCAGTTGCTTTTGTACCAATGATATTTTCAATCGATAATGTATCGTTCACTTGACCACCGAAGCGTTCTGCAACGATCCCTGTACGAATCCCTTTACGAGCTGAATAAATTGCTGCAGCTGAACCCGCTGGACCGCCGCCGACAACTAATACGTCAAATGGATCTACATCCGCAAACTCAGAACCATCTGATACTTCCCCAAGTTTTGTTAAAATATCTTCTAGTTCCATACGACCCCCAGCGAAGTTTTCGCCGTTTAAGAATACAGTTGGTACCGCCATGATATCGCGTGCTTTGATTTCGTCTTGGAAGGCGCCACCTTCAACCATTGTGTTTGAAATGTTCGGGTTTAACACAGCCATAATATTTAATGCTTGTACAACGTCTGGACAGTTGTGACAAGTTAAACTTACATACGTTTCGAAATTCATTGGTGTTTTAATGGCTTGAATACGTTTTACAACAGCCGCATCTACTTTTGGTGCACGACCTGAAACTTGTAATAACGCTAATACTAATGAAGTAAACTCATGACCAAGTGGTAAACCTGCGAATACGACACCCGATTCTTCGTCTGCTTTATTCACGCTGAAACTTGGTGTACGTTCTAACAATGCGTGTTGCACAGTAATACGTGGGGACATTTTTTCAATTTCTGTTACAAGTTCTAACATATCTTGAGACGTTTTATCATCACCAACGCTCACTTTAAGGACAAGATTCCCTTCAAGCATTGTTAAGTACTGTTGTAATTGCGCTTTAATTTGATTATCTAACATATCTTCGCTGCTGTATGAACACTACTTATTGTTTACTTTCAAAAAATAAGCAGCGATTCTCTCTCTAATACAGCTAGCTGTTCACCTCTTTTCATCTATATATAAATAGAGAGCTTACTTTGCAATTTACCCCTATTAAAAACAGAGCGACAAAATCAAGCCCTAAGGTTGTTTTTGCCGCTTTGTGTGTTGTTATTTAAAACGAATCCTCGTTCAAACTTAAAATTAAAGTTTACCTACTAAGTCTAAGCTTGGTGTTAAAGTTTCGCCGCCTTCTTGCCATTTAGCTGGGCAAACTTCACCTGGATTTTTGCGTACGTATTGAGCTGCTTTAATTTTGTTAACTAAAATTGAAGCGTCACGTCCAATACCACCTGCATTGATTTCGTAAGCTTGTACAATACCATCTGGATCGATGATGAATGTACCACGTTCCGCTAAACCATCTTCTTCGTTTAATACGTCAAATGCTTTAGAGATTGTGTGTGTTGGATCACCAACCATGATGTACTCGATTTTACTGATTTTTTCAGAAGAATCGTGCCATGCTTTGTGAGTGAAGTGAGTGTCAGTAGATACTGAGTAAACTTCTACTCCTAAAGATTTTAATGTAGCGTATTCGTTTTGTAAGTCTTCTAATTCAGTCGGGCAAACGAAAGTGAAGTCTGCTGGGTAGAAGCATACTACTGACCATTGTCCTTTGAAGTTTTCTGAAGATACGTCGATGAATTCACCTTGTTGGAACGCTTTTGCATTGAATGCTGCGATTTCTTTACCGATTAAAGCCATTTAAATTTCCTCCTCTTATGTACGTAAATCATAACTTTATAATTATTATAAAATAATTATTATTACCATCTAGAATTATCTTACATTAACTAGATTTCGTCAACTATCTAATACAAATTAATCCTATTTTAGTGATACCGCTTTAATATAGCTCTTTATAACATTAATTGCGAACCTTCATTAACAACTAATAGAGATTCTTTGGGAACACAATAACTTAAACATACTAAGATTAATTATTTCAGCATGATAAATAGACATTTCATTGTCACATTTTAATCTTTTCTAACAAAAAAAGCAGATTCAATTTTACAGAATCTACTCTTTTATGAACATTTCATATTCTCGCTTAACTCTCTATTCACTCAATAATTGAGAAAAATAGAATAGGCGATCTAAATCTTCTGTATGGCCACCAAGCTCATCCAAAAGCGCATTCATTGCC
>JAZUES010000254.1:0-2242 GCA_045640265.1 Solibacillus sp. | reverse complement strand
GCTATCACACCCGCCTGTTGTAAACCATTCGCAAAACGTCCCGCATAGTTACTAACTACATCAGGATTGGCACTAAATGCGCGTTTGCCGATAACTGGATTCTTGGGATTGCTATTCACATCCATGACTGGTGCAAAATCGATATCAACTCCGTTACTCGCCAGTGCCATCCCTAATTGGTTGGCGATGGCCTCAACCTGACCTGCTGAATACTTTGAAGCTAATACTTGTGCAGACGGTAATTTGACAAGCTCATTAGGTAACCGCGACACGCTTCCGCCTTCTTCATCGATTCCTATCCACACTGGAAAATTTGTTTCTACTGCGTCAATTTCAGTTATTAGTGCGCGCAATTGTTCAGTTGACGTAATATTTTTCTTAAATAAGATGACATGACCAATATGCTGCTGTAATGCCTGCTTTAACTCCTTGGAAACTGTTGTCCCGTCCATTCCAATCATTAGCATTTGCCCTACTTTTTCAGCTAGTGGTAAGCTATAAATTTGTTGTTTGAATGTAGGTGCTGTTCTGGTTAACTGTAGAGCCGTCACCATATCTTGTTCTACTAACCATTGTCCCTGTATATTTTCTTCAAAAGTAAAGGTCGTCTTAATATTTTCCGCCGTTACATGTTCTGGCAGTGTGATCGTTAATTGTTCAATCAATTGATCTTTCGTTTGAATGGCTACATTAAAATCGTCTATAAGCGTAAAATGATTGTCATCTTGCTGCTTAATATCTTGTAAATCCTGCTGATTTGTTTCACCTAAAATGAGCTGTTGCTGTTCAAGCTCTGTTAAAATTTCCTCTTGCATCTGTATTAGTTGTTGCTGCGGTGTTTTTTCCTCTACTGCTGGTTCCTTTGCTAATTGACTGCAGCCTGTGAGGAGGAGAAAACAAAGTAACCACGCTTTTCGCATGTTATTCACCTCTCTATTCCATATTCATAAAAATGGCTTAATAAATATAAGTTAATACAGAAAGCATCGCCGGATATACGGTCTTATAATAAAAATCACAAGTCATCCTATTCCAGTTTCTGTGTATTAGTAAATTAATGATACCGTTGAAAATGTGTTTATACAAATAACAATTCAAAAAAAGACACTCATAATCCTTTATTACCAAGGTTTTGAGTGTAAGGGAACTTAAAACGCCGGGCATACATTATAATAATATGCCATAAATTAGTCAGGGGGAATTGGGTGGTTGATGAAAAGGAAATTCATTTATTTTTTTATATTTATGGTCATTGCGTCCTACTTATTGGTTTGGAATTCTAATAGTGAAAATGTAGAAAAGGCTAATGATGTAGCATTGATTATTGCACATCGGGGGGCGGTCGATCAATTCAATGAACATACCATTGAAGCATACGAACAATCTATTAAAGACGGTGCTAATTGGGTTGAAATTGATTTACGTATGACAAGCGATGGTGTACTTATTCCGATGCACGATGTTGATATTGACCGTACGACAACGGGCACTGGCATGGTAAATGATTTAACTTGGCAGCAACTCTCGCAATCTGAAACAATAACGAATAATTACAAGGCACCCATTCCTAATTTAGAAGAAGTATTCCTAACATTTGGTAGAAAAATGAACTATTATATTGAAACAAGGTCCGTTGATGGGCAGCTTTTTGTGGAAAAACAATTGATTTCACTTTTGAAAAAATACGATTTACTTGCTGATGATCGTATTATCATCGCTTCTTTTGAGACGAATAGTTTGGAAAAAATAAAAGAAATTGCACCATCTATCCCACTTGTGCGCCTTTATAGAAATAATGAATTTTCAATTAATGATGCATTAGAAAACGATTATAAATTCATTGGCTTAGAATCCTTGAAAGTAACGGAAGAAGTCGTGAAAAAGTTACATAATGCTGGCAAAAAAGTGCATGTATATTTCAATATCCCTTCAATTGAAAAATTTGAGCAAAGACGTGTGAATCAATTATTGATTGATGGATATATCACGAATGATGTGGGATATACCAAGGAACTATTGGGGCGTTAAATAACTGCACGTGCAGAGATTGGCCGTAATAGGTGTACACACAGAATATCTAACTCAATAATCTTCCAATTAATAAAATGTAAATTATTATACATGATAAAGTAATTGTAGTAAGACTCGTGAAAGCAAAAATGCTATACGCTTTCCATCCATTTACGTCTTTCAGTCCGATGATACCAAGTAAAAATGTACATAGCATAATAAATAATATAAT
>JAZUES010000253.1:0-2412 GCA_045640265.1 Solibacillus sp. | reverse complement strand
AGCTACAGCGCCACCATTAACTTTTACTTTTTCTACACCCAGTCCACTATTTTGATTGCTTACTAAGGCAACTGCTGCGAACGCTTCATTTATTACAATTACATCAATCTGTGCTAATGTTTTTCCTGACTTTTCGAGTAGCTTATTAATGACAAGTCCCGGTGTTTGTGGGAAGTCTTCTGGTGCAACGCCAACTTCAGCATGCGCTAAAATCGTTGCGAGCACTGGGCGGTTTTCCTGTTGTGCTTTTTCCTCATTCATTAATACGAGTGCACATGCGCCGTCATTTACTCCTGGGGCATTCCCCGCTGTAATCGTGCCGTCACTACTAAATGCAGACTTTAGCTTTGCAAGCGTTTCCAAATTAGTGCCTGCTCGTGGTGCTTCGTCTTGGTCGACGTATATGGAATCACCTTTACGCTGTGGGATTTCCACTGCTACAATTTCTTCTGCAAACTTTCCTGCTTCGATTGCGGCAAGTGCCTTTTCATGACTACGAACAGCCCAATTATCTTGATCATTACGCGAAATCGAGAATTTTTGTGCGGTTTCATTGCCGTAAATGCCCATATGCACTTGCTTTGGATGGAACGCACAAGACAAACCATCGTAAATCATGCCATCTACTAAACTCGCATCGCCCATACGTAAACCAAAGCGCCCTTTCGGCATGTAATACGGTGCATTTGACATCGATTCCATACCACCTGCAACAATCACTTCCTCGTCCCCTAAACGAATCAATTGATTTGCTAACGTAACACTTCGCATACCTGATGCGCACACTTTATTAATCGTTTCTGTTTTGACGTTCCAAGGAATACCTGCTTTTGTTGCCGCTTGTCTTGAAGGAATTTGTCCTTGGCCAGCTTGTAAAACTGTCCCAATAATGACCTCTCCCACTTCACTTGCATCAACATTTGCTTTTTGTAATGCCCCTTTAATAGCAATGCTTCCTAAATCACTTGCTGTTAATGTACTCAGTGCGCCACCAAATTTGCCAAATGGTGTTCTTGCGCCATCTAAAATAACTGTTCTCGACAATCCATACACCCCTTTGTTTGAAAAATCGATTAAGAAAATAACCCATCTTTTGTGATTATTATTGCTTATATTTACTTTCGACTGAACGCTCGCTCAATCTAACGGTAGAAAAGTGGGCGTCCGAAATGATTTTTTGGACGCCCGCTTTTAATTAATTTCATTGTACAAAAATGACTATTATTACGCAATATAATTATTAGAATATACTGAAATTAAAATAATATCTTTATTAAACTATTTTTATCTACATTATAATCAGTTTTTCATTACTGAACTATCATCCATCGGTTCATTGGTAGCCTGTTCTTCAATTGTTGGTTCAAGGTCATCTTGTGTAACAATTGTTTCTTCTACTACAGGTTGAACTTCAGCATCCGACTCAATAGCCACTTCCGCTTGTACTACAACCTCTGCAATAGGTTCTACTACTTCTTCTGTTTCTTCCACAACTTCAATTTCTTCAACTGGAGCTGCCTCTGGTGAACCGAATACCGCACGCTCTAATAACTCTGCGATGTCGTATGTGCCTACTGTATCTTCTACTTCTTTTGCCTTCGTACCATCTGAAAGCATCGTTAAGCAGTAAGGACAGCCAGAAGAAATAACTGAAGCTTCTGTTGCTAATGCTTGCTCTGTACGGGCCACATTGATACGGTTACCAACGTGTTCTTCCATCCACATTAAACCACCACCAGCACCACAGCACATACCTTCTTCACGGTTACGTGCCATCTCAACAAGCTTCACGCCCGGAATACCTCTTAAAATTTCACGCGGCGGATCATATACATCGTTGTAACGACCTAAGTAACATGAATCGTGGAATACGATGGTTTCATCCACGCGGTAATCCATTGTTAATCGGCCTTGCTGAATTAAATCGTATAATAATTCCGTATGGTGTAACACTTCGCCTTTCCATCCGAAATCTTGGTATTCATTTTTGAAAATATTGTATGCATGCGGGTCTATTGTTACGATTTTTGTTACGTCATTTTTCTCGAACTCATCGATATTCGCCGTTGCTAGCTCTTGGAATAAGAATTCATTTCCTAAGCGGCGTGGTGTATCACCAGAGTTCTTTTCTTTGTTACCTAAAATGGCGAATTTCACGCCTGCTTTATTCATTAATTTAGCGAATGCTAACGCAATTTTTTGTGAGCGGTTGTCAAATGAACCCATTGAACCAACCCAGAATAAATATTCCATTTCTTCGCCTGATTTTTTTAGTTCTTTAACTGTTGGAACATAAACTGTTTCGTCTAGCTCTCTCCAGTTCTCTTTTTCTTTACGGTTTAAGCCCCATGGATTTCCTTGACGCTCGATATTTGTCATCGCGCGTTGTGCATCTGGGTTTACTTTACCTTC
>JAZUES010000252.1:0-30192 GCA_045640265.1 Solibacillus sp. | reverse complement strand
GTGGAACGATCGGTACCAATACAGCAAAACACGAGCGCATCATGCTGAAATGGGATTTGGTCTAAAAAGAGGTTACTTAGTTCCCAAACAGCGCTCGTTTGTTCATAGTGAATAGAATAACTGGATTGCGTATTATTCATAACAGGTCAACTCCTTTAATATTGTAAGTAGATTACTCGAGAAATATGGTAAAATGCGCTATATTTATGCAGTATATTCAATTTGAAAGTTTGTTATACAAGAGGTGGAAATTTTGGAAGAAGATTTAAGTATAGATATCGCAACGACCGATATAAAGGGAATAGCTCGTTATACAACGAAACTTTGGGATTACGTCACAAGCGCGGAATTTTGGGATATGATTTTTATCGCATCAGTAAAAATCTTAGCTATTTTAATCATTTCTTATTTAGTTGTATTGATTGGTAAGAAATTGATTCATCGTGTACTGATGTTACGAGTTCGAGACAATGAACGTCGGCAAATTACAATTGTAAAGTTGCTTCAAAGTGTACTTAGCTATTTAGTATACTTCTCGGCGATTATGGGGATTTTATCCGCTATTAATATACAAGTGGTCGGGTTACTAGCTGGGGCCGGGATTGCTTCAGTTGCCATCGCATTTGGTGCGCAAAGTTTAGTGAAGGATGTTATTACAGGATTTTTTATCATTTTAGAGGATCAATTTAGTGTTGGGGATTATGTAAAAATCAATACGGCTGAAGGAACTGTTATGGAAATCGGCCTGCGTACGACGAAAATCAAAGGTAGTACAGGTGAACAGTTTGTTTTACCAAACGGTACTATTACAGAAGTTATTAACTATTCGATTAACAACTCGAAAGCAATGATTGATATGCAAGTGTCACTTGATGCAAATATCGAAAAAGTACAAAAGATTATTCAAGACTATTTAGATACATTGCCTACATTACATGAAGAATTAGTAAATCCACCGTTGTTTTTAGGTGTAACTAATACAACAAGTACAGAAGCAACAATCCGTATTACTGTCGAAACATTACCACTGCAGCAATATGCAATTTCTCGTGTTATCCGAAAAGATGTAATCGATATTTTAACTCGAAATGGTATTCCTTTAGCAGTACCAAAAATGATGTTCTACGAAAGAGATCAAGGGGGCGAATAGTTGATGGAAGCAAAACAATATCTATTAAATGATGTTGTAGAAATGAAAAAACAACATCCTTGTGGCACAAATGAATGGAAAATTATTCGACTTGGTGCGGATATACGCATTAAATGTGAAGGCTGTGGACATAGTGTGCTAATTCCACGTCGTGAATTTGATAAGAAAATGAAAAAGGTGCTTCGTTCAACGGAAGCGTAAATAAAAGTGGAGTTAGACTTTTATGCAAGTAATCAATATAATAGACAAGGTTATAGAATTTCAGAAAAAAATGCACTGAACATAGAAAGGTTGTGTCAAAATGGCATTAACAGCTGGTATCGTTGGTTTACCAAACGTCGGAAAATCAACTTTATTTAACGCAATTACAAAAGCAGGCGCACTTGCTGCCAACTATCCATTCGCAACAATTGAACCAAACGTAGGTAGCGTAACAGTTCCTGATGAGCGTTTAGATAAATTAACAGAGTTAGTAACTCCAAAGAAAACAGTTCCAACTACATTCGAATTTACAGATATCGCAGGTATCGTAAAAGGTGCTTCTACTGGTGAAGGCTTAGGGAATAAATTCCTATCTCACATCCGTGAAGTAGATGCAATTTGCCAAGTTGTACGCTGTTTTGAAGATGAAAACATCACACATGTTGCAGGTACAGTAAATCCCATCGACGACATCGAAGTTATTAACCTTGAGTTAATTTTAGCGGATATGGAATCTGTTGATAAACGTATTGCTCGTGTTATTAAAATGGCAAAACAAAAAGATAAAGAAGCAATGGTTGAGGAACCAATTTTAATAAAAATTAAAGAAGCTCTAGAAGCTGAAAAACCAGCTCGTTCAGTGGAATTATCAGATGATGAGAAAAAAGCAATTAAAGGTCTACACCTTTTAACAATTAAACCAATGCTTTATGTAGCAAACGTTTCAGAGGATGAAGTAGCAGATCCATCTGATAATGAGCATGTACAAAAAGTAAGAGAATACGCAGCTGCAGAAGGTGCACAAGTTATCACAATCTGTGCAAAAATTGAAGAAGAAATTTCTGAGTTAGAGGATGAAGAGAAAAAAGAATTCTTAAACGAATTAGGTATTCCTGAATCAGGCTTGGACCAATTAATTAAAGCTTCTTACAGCCTACTTGGTTTAGCGACTTACTTCACTGCAGGTGTACAAGAGGTTCGTGCTTGGACATTCCGTAAAGGCATGAAAGCACCTCAATGTGCAGGAATTATCCATACAGATTTCGAGCGCGGCTTCATCCGTGCAGAAACAGTTTCATTCGACGATTTAGTACAATACAGTTCGAAGCCGGCTGCTAAAGAAGCCGGTCGCTTACGACTTGAAGGTAAAGAATACGAAGTACAAGACGGCGATGTAATGGAATTCTTATTTAACGTATAAAAAGTAAAATCGATTTACTTTGGCGAATATATCGCTAGAGCAAATCGATTTTTTTATTGACATAAACATATAATTTGGGTTCTTTCGGATCATCTTTTACGGTTGCATCATTCGGAAATTGCTTAAGTTCTTTATACATATAAAAGTCACCAATTGCACCAGCAATAAGTAAAGCGCCTAGAATAACGAGTATGAAATTATCAATTGAAAACCCGATGATTGTTGGAATGATACCCGTTGTCCAGAAGGGTAGTAACAAAGCCTTTTTCATGGCAGCATTCTTTAAGGGTTTTTTCGTTGTGGCATAAGCAACACCTAGTTCCCAATTCACTCCATAATCAAGCTCTTTATATTTAATTTTGCCAAATAACATAAAGCCGATTAAATGAAATGCCTCATGCAGTATAATAAGAATACAATAGCCAATGAAGATAAGTAGTATATCCCAAAGTGAAAAGTTCCCTTCAAAGCGTTGATGAATAAGTGCATTACCTATGACAAAAAGGATGAGTAGTACAATTGTAAAAATAATATTGTCACGAGCTAGCTTTTTCATGTTAAGTGCAATCGTAATTGGGGTGTTCGTTTCCATAAGATACCTCCTCTTTATATAATAAATTGCGTTTATCTATTAATAATTATAACAAAAGCCCGGTAAATATTAGCGGATGAAGCTAGTTGCGTGGAATATGTAATTGTGATACAATTCATTGATGTGAGTAATAGAAATTACTTACTCCTTGCTCCCTACTTTGTTAGGAGAGCCCAAGTCCATAAGGAGGTGCAATCACAAATGAGAAAATATGAAGTAATGTACGTAATCCGCCCAAACATTGAGGAAGATGCGAAAAAAGCTTTAGTAGAGCGTTTTAACGAAATCTTCACTTCAAATGGTGCAGAAATCGTTGAAGCAAAAGAGTGGGGTAAACGTCGTTTAGCTTACGAAATCAACGACTTCCGCGAAGGTTTCTACCAAATCGTGAAAGTTAACGCTGAAACTGCTGCTATCAACGAATTCACTCGTTTAGCTAACATCAGCGAAGACATCATCCGTCACATCGCAGTTCGCGAAGATGACAAATAATTTTTAAATTACAAATGCTGAAAAAAGGAGGGTGTACTGATGATTAACCGAGTTGTATTAGTCGGAAGACTGACAAAGGATCCAGAGCTTCGTTATACACCGAGCGGCGTTCCAATGGCACGTTTTACAGTTGCTGTAAATCGTACTTTTTCGAGCCAATCAGGTGAACGCGAAGCAGATTTCATAGGTTGTATTGCTTGGAGAAAACAAGCTGAAAACTTAGCGAACTTCATGAAAAAAGGGAGTTTGATTGGTGTAGAAGGTCGTATTCAAACAGGTAGCTATGAAGGACAAGATGGGAAGCGTGTATATACGACAGATGTTGTTGCAGATGCTGTGCAGTTCTTAGAACCACGCGGAGGAGCAGGTGCATCTCAAGGTATGCCAAACCAACAGTATGGTGGTGGACAAAATTACGGTGGGCAACCATCATATAATAATCAACCAAACCAACAATTTGGGGGAGCACAACCACAGGAATCTTTTGGTTCTTATCAACAACCACCTCAAAATCAGCAAAATTATACACGTGTAGATGAAGATCCATTTGCGAATAGCAAAGGACCTATTGAAGTGTCTGAGGACGATTTACCGTTCTAAGCCTTCAATCATCTACTTATTAAAAATTAAAAGGAGGAACACGATAATGGCACCACGTCGCGGAGGCCGCAAACGCCGTAAAGTTTGCTACTTCACTTCAAACAACATTACGCACATCGACTACAAAGATGTAGATTTATTAAAAAAATTCATCTCTGAGCGCGGTAAAATTTTACCACGTCGCGTAACAGGTACTTCAGCTAAATACCAACGTAAACTTACAACTGCAATTAAAGTTTCACGTATTATGGCTTTATTACCATTCGTTGCAGAAGACAAATAAGAATTGGTTACTCAAAACCGATAAAACGTACAAAATCTCTATGTAGATTTTGTGCGTTTTTTTTGTTTTTAGATTTTAATGGCATTACGGTAACGCTAGTTTGTTTGCCTATATAAAAATGGTACAATAGAATGGTGAAAAGTTTATTGTCGATGAAAAAATTGTTTAGTTAAATCGGCATATGGAAGAATAGCGCATTGTGCGTAATATGTTTTTGTAACAATAGATAAGGAAGGTTTTTCAATGCAAAATAATCAATCAAGGAAGTTAGCACATGGGGCAATGATGGTTGCACTATTTACAGTATTAATGGCCATCGTTTTCTATGTACCAATGGTGAATATCATTGCGATGCTTTTCGCACCGTTACCAATCATTTGGTACAGTGCAACCCATGATAGAAAGTCTTCATTATTAGTGGCAATTATCGCCGTCATCGTTACATTTTTTATTGGTGGCTTACTCATCTTACCGGCCTCGTTAATTTTTGCAGCAGCAGGTGTCACGATTGGTAATGCACTTTTCAATAAGAAAAGTAAAGTTTATATGTTTTTATCTACAAGTGTTGTACTTTTAATTACATTTGCCATTCAATATGTAGTGTCAGTCCGTTTATTGGAAATTGATTTTATTAAAGAATCACTTGATTTAATGAAATCAAGCTACATAGATTCATTAAAATTAGTTGAAAATTTTTCAGGACAAAGTACACCAAAAGAAGTAATGGATAATGTAAATAGTATGCTTGATATGCTTGAAATGACAATTCCTGCTTCTGTTACGATGTTTGTATTATTGTTATCATTATTATTAATTACAGTAAATGTACCACTTTTAAAGCGTTTTAAGGTGGACGTGCCTAAGTTTGCAAAGTTCAGTGAATTGCGATTACCTCGCGCTGTACTATGGTATTACTTAATTGCCTTAACCATTAATTTATTTGTACAGCCAGAGGTAGGTTCAACATTCGCAATGGCCATGTTAAATATCTCAATGATTTTATGGTTACTGTTAACAATACAAGGAATTTCATTTATTCATTTTGCACTCGATGCATATAAACAACCAAAATTTCTTAAAGTATTATGTACACTAATCGCGATTCCTTTTTATTCATTTGTAATTTTAATAGGTATTATTGATTTAGGATTTAATGCCCGAGGATATATTCAAGATAAGAGTCAAAAATGAGGAGCTGATTAAAATGGGGATTTTTCGTAAAAGACCAATTCGTTATCCGCTTTTAGCACTATTTATACTTGGAATAGTAGCAGCTATCCTTATTATGAATTGGAATGTATGGATTGGAATTGCCTATATTTTAGTTTTTGCATGCATCATTTATTATACGTTGAAGTTAGAACTAGTTACGTATATAGAAACAGAAAAATATATTGAGTCTTTGTCCTATCGTATGAAAAATGTAGGAGAAGAAGCCTTTTTAGAAATGCCTTTTGGGATATTAATTATGAACGAACAGTTTATGGTAGACTGGGCGAATCCGTTCATGTTGAAGGTATTAAAGTCGGAATCATTAATTGGTCATGAAATCTATGCACTTTCAGAGGATTTACATGTATTTGTTAATCAAGATCAAAAAAATGAAATGACTTTAACCATTCATAATCGAAAGTATCATGTATTTTATAAAAAAGAAGAGAGATTATTATACTTCTTTGATATAACGAAACAGGTAGAAATTGAAACGAAATACTTTGCGGATCGTACAGTGCTGGGAATTTTATTCATTGATAATTATGATGAAATTACATCAGGTATGGATGACCAGGCACGCAGTTTAACAAATACAATGGTTACATCCATTGTTAATGAATGGGCTGCCCATTACGATATGTATGCAAAGCGCTTTGCATCGGATCGTTTTGTCATTGTATTAAATGAATCAATTTTAGAACAGCTTGAGCAAAAGCGTTTCTCTATTTTAGATGTGATGCGTGAGCGAACAATGCAAAAAAATCTTTCATTAACATTAAGTATTGGGATTGGTGCAGGGTCGCAGTCCTTATTAGAACTAGGTCAGCTAGCTCAATCAAGTCTTGATTTAGTATTAGGGCGTGGAGGCGACCAAGTAGCAATTAAACAAGCTGATGGAAAAATTCGTTTTTATGGGGGCAAAACAAACCCAGTAGAAAAACGAACAAGAGTACGCGCACGTGTCATCTCACATGCACTACGTGATTTAATTCAAGATAGTGATCGTGTATTCGTTATGGGACATAAAAATCCAGATATGGACTCTATTGGAGCGTCAGTAGGGGTACGTAAAATGGCCGCGATGAATGGAGTAGAGGGTTATATTGTTGTAAACTTTAATGAAGTTCGTGGAAGTGTTGGTCGATTGATGAAGGAGCTGGAGGAAAAAACGGACTTTTATGATCGTTTTATTACACCAGAAGAGGCGTTATCAAAAATGACTTCAAAATCATTAGTAGTTATCGTCGATACGCATAAGCCAAGTCTTGTTATTGATGATCGCTTGTTGAGTAAAACCGATAAAGTCATAGTAATTGACCATCATCGACGTGGCGAAGAATTTATTTCAAACCCAACACTTGTTTATATGGAGCCATATGCGTCATCTACAGCAGAGCTAGTGACTGAGTTATTAGAATATCAACCAAAAAACGAAAAGGTTGTTACGCTAGAAGCAACGGCACTTTTATCTGGTATTATAGTAGACACAAAAAGCTTTACATTACGAACAGGGTCTCGAACGTTTGAAGCAGCTTCCTATTTGCGTACATTAGGTGCTGATACCGTTCTTATTCAGCGGTTATTAAAAGAAGATGTTGATACGTATGTTGCGCGTTCAAAAATTATACAAACGATACAATTTCCGTATAAAGGAATTGCCGTTGCAAACGGCGAAGATTCGAAAATATATGATTCTGTATTAATCGCACAAACAGCGGATATTTTACTGACAATAAAAGATGTCGGTGCTTCGTTTGTTATTGCACATCGTAATGATGGATTAATTGGAATTAGTGCGCGCAGCTTAGGTGAAATAAATGTACAGCTCGTTATGGAAAAGCTTGGTGGTGGTGGGCATTTAACAAATGCTGCAACACAAATCGAAGCAAATTCGATTGACGAAGCAAGGAAATATTTAAATCAAGCAATTACTGAAGTAGTCGAAGGGAGTAAAGAATCATGAAAGTAGTATTTCTAAAAGATGTTAAAGGCACAGCTAAAAAAGGTGATATTAAAGAAGTGGCAGAAGGATACGGCCGCAACTTTTTAATTAAAAATGGTTATGCAAAAGAAGCAAATAACCAGGCAATAAGCGAATTAGAAGGTCAAAAACGATTAAAAGAAAAAAATGCAGCGGCTGAATTACAAGCGGCAAAAGATTTAAAAGAGCAATTAGAAGCTATCACAGTTGAAGTGAAGGCAAAATCAGGTGAAGGCGGCCGTCTATTTGGTTCGATTTCTACGAAACAAATTGCGGAAGCATTACAAAAGAAACATGGCTTTAAAATCGACAAACGTAAAATGGAATGTAATGACGGAATCCGTTCATTAGGCTTCTCAAATGTTCCTGTAAAATTGCACCATGAAGTAAAGGCTACATTAAAAGTACATGTAATTGAAGAATAAGGAGCGACAACGATGAACGAATCCATGATGGACCGCGTTCCTCCACATAATAATGAAGCCGAGCAATCGGTCATTGGCGCGATTTTCCTTGATCCACAAGCACTTATAACAGCATCTGAAATTGTTATTGCTGATGATTTTTATCATATTGCACATCAAAAGATTTTCCAAACGATGCTGAACTTAAGCGATAGAGGAAATGCGATAGATGTTGTCACTGTTACAGAAGAATTATCAGCAAAAAAAGAGTTAGAAGATGTTGGAGGGCTTAGTTATTTAACGGAGCTTGCCAGTGCTGTTCCGACGGCTGCAAACATTGCACACTATGCAAAAATTGTGGAAGAGAAGGCACTTTTACGCAGACTGATTCGTGTCGCATCAAAAATTGCAGACGATGGGTATACGCGTGAAGACGAAGTAGAAGTACTTTTAGCGGAAGCTGAAAAGAAAATGCTTGAAGTTTCTAACCGAAAAAATGCGGGAGACTTTAAGCACGTAAAAGATGTATTAGTGCAAACATTTGATAATATTGAGCAATTGCAATCACGTGACGGCGATGTGACAGGTATTCCTACAGGATTCCGTGATTTAGATAAGATGACAGCTGGGTTTCAGCGTAACGATTTAATTATCGTTGCAGCCCGTCCATCCGTTGGTAAAACAGCCTTTGCATTAAATGTTGCACAAAGTGTAGCAGTAAAGGCTCGCGAAAATGTAGCCATCTTCTCATTAGAGATGGGTGCAGACCAACTTGTTATGCGTATGTTATGTGCAGAGGGGAATATTGATGCACAACGCTTACGTACAGGGGCTTTGGAAACAGAGGACTGGAGCAAACTGACCATGGCAATGGGAAGTTTATCAAACTCAGGAATTTATATTGATGACTCACCAGGTGTTCGTATGACGGATATTCGTGCGAAATGTAGACGACTAGCAAAGGAACAAGGACTAGGTATGATCCTGATTGATTACCTACAGTTAATTTTAGGTAGTGGGAAGCCAGGCGAAAACCGTCAACAAGAAGTATCGGAAATTTCACGTTCATTAAAAGGGTTAGCACGTGAATTAAAGGTACCTGTAATTGCCTTATCACAGCTTTCACGTGGTGTAGAGCAACGTCAAGATAAGCGTCCAATGATGAGTGACTTACGTGAATCCGGTTCAATTGAGCAAGATGCCGATATCGTTGCCTTTCTTTATCGTGATGACTACTATGATAAGGAATCTGAAAGCAAAGATATTATCGAAATTATTATTGCTAAGCAACGTAACGGCCCAACTGGTACGGTAAGTTTAGCATTCCGAAAAGAATACAATAAATTTTTAAATTTAGAGTTTACCCCGCCACCGCGGGAAGAATAGCTATTAAACACGAACATTTTTTGGATGAATTTCAAAGATGTTCGTGTTTTTTGTTGACTTTTCCCTTTTAGAATTGTTAAAATGTTCATGGTTCATCGTACAGGAGCTGTTTACAATCATTTTGAAATAGGTCCTTTGCGATGAAAAGACATAGTCGCACGTTTTTCAAAAGGTTTAAAAAAGAAAAGAGAAAGTACCCCGTTGAGTTAGAAGACTTAAAAGGGTATTTATCGTCGGAGGTGCTCAAATATGACAGCAGTAGTTGTAGTAGGTACACAGTGGGGAGACGAAGGTAAAGGGAAAATTACAGATTTCCTATCTAAAAAGGCAGATGCCATCGCACGTTTTGCAGGTGGAGATAACGCAGGGCATACAATTAAAATTGGTGAAGAAACATATAAGCTACATTTAATTCCATCAGGTATTTTTTATTCAGATAAATTATCTGTAATTGGTAATGGTGTGGTCATTAATCCAAAGTCAATTGTGACAGAGCTAAAAGGGTTACAAGCAAGAGGCGTGGATACATCAAATTTACGTATTTCAAACCGTGCACATGTGATTTTACCTTATCATATTCATCAAGATATCGTTGATGAGGCAAGCCGTGGCGATCAAAAAATTGGTACAACAGCAAAAGGAATTGGACCATGTTATCAAGATAAAGTAGGACGAATTGGTATTCGTATTGCAGACTTATTAGATAAACCGACTTTTGAAAAGAAACTACGTGCAAACTTAGAATTAAAAAACCGCCTTTTTACAAAGTTTTATGAAGTAGAAGGCTTAAACTTTGAAGATACATTTGAAGAATATTATGCATATGGTCAAGAAATTGCAAAATATGTAACAGATACATCCAAAGTATTAAATGATGTAATTGATGAAGGCGGAAAAGTATTATTTGAAGGTGCACAAGGCATTATGCTAGACGTCGATCAAGGTACGTATCCGTTCGTAACATCTTCTAACCCAGTAGCAGGTGGAATTGCGATTGGATCTGGTGTTGGTCCAAATGCTGTAGAGCGTGTTGTTGGGGTATGTAAAGCATATACATCTCGTGTAGGGGATGGGCCATTTCCTACAGAATTACTTGATGAAATTGGTCATCAAATTCGTGAAGTAGGTCGTGAATATGGTACAACAACAGGACGTCCTCGTCGTGTGGGTTGGTTTGATTCAGTTGTCGTTCGTCACTCTCGTCGTGTGTCAGGAATTACAGATTTAGCCCTTAACTCAATTGACGTATTATCAGGTCTTAAAACGGTTAAAATTTGTACTGCCTACAACTACAATGGTGAAATTATTACTGAGTATCCAGCGAATTTAGAAATTATTGAAAAATGTGAGCCAATTTATGAAGAGTTACCAGGCTGGTCAGAAGATATTACAACTATCCGTACATTAGAAGAACTTCCTGAAAATGCACGTAACTATGTGAATCGCGTTGTCGAGTTAACAGGTATTAACTTAATGACATTCTCTGTGGGTCCAGCACGTGAACAAACAAATATTGTGAATGATATCTGGGTTTAAAGTTATACCTGAAATTAAAAAAGCAGAAGTATTGAATCACAATACTTCTGCTTTTTTGTATATAATTTTCTCTCTATTTTAACCAAAAAAGGTAGGTAAATTACATTAACTAAGCATAAAAAAACTAGAAATTGAATATAAAAAAAGAAAGTAGCACATGATAATGCTAGGAATAGTAAATGTTACAAATTTTTATAAATTAATACAATTATGTTACAAAAAGTAGAAGTAGTTCATTGGAAACCAAAAATATGATACATTATCGGAGTGTGAATTTTAAATTGGAAAAATACTACACTTTTTTTAATAGATAAGATATTTTTTGGAAGGGGACTTATCATGAGTTCGAATAGCAACAAAAGAGGCTTAATAGATAAATTAAGTCTAATAAATCGTCACAATGGAAAACTAAAACTAGCTACTATTTTTGCACTTATGGTTTCAACAGTAACATTCAACTTAGGTTTCGCTAAGGAGATAGATAAAGATGAATTCGAAAAAATTTTTCATGTATATGTAGCTAATAACTACATTGGCACAGTTGCAAATGAAGTAGCTGTTCAACAAATCGTTGAGCAAAAAGAGCAAGAAGCAAGTGCACAGTATCAAAATTTGACCATTAGTGCAAAGGAAGATATTAAAATTATTCCTGAACAAGTATTTGAAGTAGATACAAATGAACAGTCAACATTAACGAAACTACAAGAGGCCATCACAGTTCAAGCACAAGCCTACTCATTGAAATTAGGGGATACTGTTATCGCATCATTGAAGGATCAAAATGATTTTGAAGCTGTAATTAATGGATTAAAGCTTCAATACGTTTCTCAAAGTCAATTAGATGAATTAAAAGCAAGAACTTCTGAATCTCCTTTACCCGAATTAAAAGAAAAAGAAACCCGATTGAAAGAGGTTCGATTGTCTGCAGATATTACGGGTGAACAAATTTCAATTGACCCATCAGAAGTCATTACGGTACAAGAAGCAATTCAAATGTTAAAAACAGGATCGCTTGAAACAGAAAGTTATGCTGTACAAGCTGGGGATGTGTTAGGTTCTATTGCCAACAAACATGGCTTAACAATTGCACAATTATTACAGCTAAATCCTTCCTTGACAGTTACTTCAGTTCTTCAAATTGGTCAGCAGCTGAATGTAACGGTTGAAAAACCCTATGTTTCAGTAAATGCAATTTATGAGAAAAAGACATTAGAAGAAATGGAGTTCGTTAAAGTTGTAGAAGAAGACGAAACCATGCTTAAAGGTGAACACATCGTAAAACAAGAGGGTACAAACGGTAAAAGAGAATCTACGTATATATATACTGAAGAAAATGGCAATCGCACATCAATTGTTCAAACCGATGAAAATGTATTAGTAGTTCCGAAAGATTATATTGTTGTTGTCGGTACAAAAGTTATTCCATCTGTTGGTACAGGATCATTTGCTTGGCCAACAATTGGAGGGCATATTTCAAGTCAAATGGGTCATCGTTGGGGACGTACCCATGAAGGAATTGATATTGCACGCCCTTCAGATTATACAATTAAAGCATCAGATAACGGTGTTGTAAAAACGGCAGGCAAACACGCTACTTATGGAAACCATATTATAATTGATCATAATAATGGTTATGAAACAGTTTATGCGCATTTATCAAAAATTGACGTATCAGTCGGACAAGTAGTCGAACAAGGTACTGCGATTGGTGTAATGGGTTCAACAGGACGTTCAACAGGGACTCACTTACATTTTGAAATTCATAAAAACGGCTCAGTAATGAACCCGTTATCCTATTTAAATTAATCAAATTAGTGGGCAGACCAAGTTTATCTGGGCTGCCCATTTTTAATATTTTAAGAAAGTAACGTAGATATTTCCTGGAAAATAACTGCGTGTAAATATCTGTCTAATGCATCGAAACTTAAACCATGTTAGAGTAATAGGTAGGGATAAAAAAAATAATCCGTTGATTTATATAGAAATTCTAAAAGAAATGAGGAAAAATTTATGGACAAAACGATTTTAGTTGTTGACGATGAAAAGCCGATTGCAGATATTTTACAGTTCAATTTAATTAAAGAAGGATACCGTGTGATTTGTGCCTATGATGGAGATGAGGCCCTTCAAAAAGTAGAAGAAGAGCTACCAGATTTAATGCTATTAGACATTATGTTACCAAAACGCGATGGTATGGAAGTATGCCGTGAAATTCGAAAAAAATATGATTTTCCGATTATTATGCTGACAGCGAAAGGATCTGAAATCGATAAAGTACTAGGGCTTGAAATGGGAGCAGATGATTATGTGACGAAGCCATTTAGTACGCGTGAGTTAATTGCTCGTGTAAAGGCAAATATGCGTCGATTAAATGTGCCAGCACAAGTAGAAGAAGCGCAAATCGAAACAAATGATATTGAGGTTGGTTCTTTAACCATTCAACCAGATGCGTATTTAGTATTAAAACGCGATGAAACGATTGAATTAACACATCGTGAGTTTGAATTACTTCATTATTTAGCAAAACATATCGGCCAAGTGATGACACGTGAACATTTATTACAAACCGTTTGGGGCTACGATTATTTTGGGGACGTTCGTACAGTAGACGTAACCATTCGCCGTTTACGTGAAAAAATTGAAGATAACCCAAGTCATCCGTTATGGATTGTAACTAGACGAGGGGTTGGCTATTACTTACGAAATCCTGAACAGGAGTAGAATCTATGCAGAAGGTAAATTTTTTTAAATCAATCCATGTGAAGCTCGTACTCATTTACATGTTACTGATTATCATAGCTCTTCAAATAATAGGCATCTATTTTTCAAAGCAATTAGAGGAAAATCTAAAAACGAGCTTCCAAGAATCAATTTTACAACGAATTGAATTAGTAAATTACAGTATTCGTGAGGAAATGTTGAAGGAACGGGATGACTCAGCACCGATTGAAACAAGTTTGGGAGTCATTTTGAAGGAGTTTTCGAAGGAAGATATTAATGAAATTATCGTCATTGATAATCGTAATCGAATTTTAGCGACTTCAGAGGATGAAAACCAATCGCTCATTGGGCAGCGAGTAAATGATGAAACGATTCAGAATGCAATTTCCTCTGAAACTTTGAAAAGTACAATTTTTTTAGACCATGAATCCGGAAAGCGTATATGGGTATTAGCATCACCTATTCGAGAGGTTGGACCGAATGGCGAGATTTTAGGTGCTATTTATATTGAATCGAATATTGAAAAAGTGTATGAGCAATTAAGTGAAGTTAACCGTATTTTCGCAGCAGGTATTGCGATGTCATTAGTCATTACGATTATTTTAGGAATCCTAGTGGCACGTACGATCACACGTCCAATTTCTGATATGCGTAAGCAGGCACAAGCAATGTCAAAAGGGAACTACTCACGCAAAGTACGTGTTTATGGTACAGATGAAATAGGTCAGTTAGCCATTGCATTTAACCATTTAACCAATCGTTTACAAGAAGCACAATCGACAACAGAGGCAGAGCGTCGTAAGTTGGCAAGCGTATTAAGTAACATGACAGATGGCGTTATTGCAACGGACCGAAAAGGTAAAATCATTTTAATTAATGATCCAGCACTTAGCTTACTTCATGAAACAAGAGATTCTACTTTAAATCGACCAATTGCTTCGTTACTCGGCTTAGATCAAGAATATACGTTTGAAGATTTAATTCATATGAAGGAATCTGTAAACTTAGATTTTAGTATGAATGATGCACCGTATGTACTGCGTGCTAACTTCTCCGTTATTCAAAAAGAAACGGGCTTTGTAAATGGTTTAATTACAGTACTTCACGATATTACTGAGCAGGAAAAAATCGATATGGAGCGTCGAGAATTCGTAGCAAATGTATCACATGAATTACGTACGCCACTTACTACAATGCGTAGCTATTTAGAAGCATTAGCAGACGGAGCATGGCGTGATGAAAATATTGCACCAACGTTCTTAAATGTGACGCAAACAGAAACAGAGCGTATGATTCGCCTTGTAAATGATTTATTACAGCTATCGAAAATGGATAGCCAAGAATACGAATTAAACATGGAGTTTGTAGAGTTTAATAAGTTCTTCACACGTATTATTGACCGCTTCGAAATGTCAAAATCACAAAACGTAGAGTTTATTCGTTTATTACCAGAAACGAGTTATTTTGTTGAAATTGACACCGATAAGCTGACACAAGTAATCGATAATATCATTTCAAATGCACTGAAATATTCTCCAAATGGGGGAAATATTCGATTTGGCTTCACGGTGCATGATAATATGCTACGCGTAATGATTTCCGATGATGGCATGGGGATTCCGAGAGAAAATGTTGAAAGAATTTTCGACCGTTTCTATCGCGTAGATCGCGCACGTACACGTTCAATGGGTGGAACAGGTCTAGGGCTTGCTATTGCACGTGAAATGATTGAAGCCCATGGTGGGGAGATTTGGGCGGAAAGTGAGGAAGGGCATGGTACAACAATCTTCTTCACTTTACCGTATGAACTTGATGAAACGGGGGATTGGGAATGAAATATATCGAACAAACCAAATCATTTCTATTAGCATTCCTCGTTTTATTGAGTGTTACATTGACACTAATGATATGGAATTATAAGCCGGATTATGAGTTGATTGAGGATACGAAAGTAGAAGAGATTTTGATTGGAAACACGAAGGAATTAAAAGATGTGTTAAAGCCATACAGAGCATTATTTCGCCAAGAAGATGCATTTTATGGCACCGTGTCATCAAGTGTTATTAATAAAATTTATGGCCAACTATCCTCTAATCATACGGGTCAATTGAAGTTAATTAATAGTGAGTTAACATTAACAGAGGAAAAAATTAATGAAATGCTGCGTATGAACAATCGATTAACTTTATTTTATAATGAAGAAATTCCGTTACAAGTATTTTCAAACTTGTTATTGACTAGTGAGGACGAAATGCCGGATGCAAGCTTTACTCGATTACTTATTGACTGGTCGGAACTTGAAGAAACGGATCAAGTACAGCTACTATTTTTAAATACGGAAAAACGTACTTTATACCGTGCAACAGTGGATGTTTCAAGCCAAAGACGCTTTATGGCTGAAATTGTAGAGCCAACGAAAACACTTAACCCGTATGTAGAAGTGGAACGTGAGTCGCTTCTTTCGTTATACGTAACACAAAATCCACTCGAGTCAACGCAGTACACATATTTTATTGAAGTGACACAACCCGATACATTTAAAAAGTTACTTTTTAACAACTTAGAGATTGTGCAACAAAATGAAGAAAGTACGCAGTCTGAAAAATATACGGATGGTACCTCATTGATGACGGTCGATACACAAAATCGCATTTTAAATTATGTGTATCCACCAGCAGAAAGTATTGAGCCAATTCCATCTTCACAGTTATTATCAGATAGCTTTGATTATGTAAATGAGCACGGCGGATTTACAGCGGATTATCGCTTGTCGTCGATGAATATTGGGAAGCATACGACAGAATACCAGCTATTTTTACACGGGTATCCGATTTATAGCAAAATGACGATGACTCGAATTGTAACAACTTGGGGTGAAAATCGTATTTTCCGCTATCGTCGCCCTTATTATTCAATTGACTCCGATATTTCTACTGTTCGTAAGGTAAAACAATTACCATCTGGAGCAGAGGTCGTTGAAGCTCTTCAAAATGATGAAGATTCACAAATGGAAGATATCGATGAAATTGTATTTGGTTATTATTTAACGCAAGACCAAGAAGAGGATCTCTTTTTATTAGATCCGAGTTGGTTCAGCATTTCAAATAATGAAGTGACCCGCATTTTGCCCGAGCATTTAGGGGGTATTGATTATGGATTGGAATAGAACGAAGACCATCTTCATTTGGGTGTTTTTAATATTGAACGTCTTTTTATACACGCAGTATTTAAAGAGTTATAATGAAGGAGAGAAGATTGAGATTTTAGGGGAAAAAACGAAAATCGAATCTCAGTTGAAGGAAGATAATATTACATATATTGCACTTCCAACGAACAATGAGACAGCTTCTTATTATTCCGGTCAAATTAAAAATTTTCGACCTTCTGACATAACGGACTATGCAAATGAAAAGGCCGTTATTGAAAACGACAATAAACTTGTTGTGACGATGGATAAGCCTGTGAAATTGCAGGAAAACGCGGCACAAGATCAATATACAGAATTTGTTAATAACTTTGTCCACGCTGGGAGTTCGTATACATTATGGACTGTAAATGAAGAGAAGCGTGAGGCAATCTTTTTCCAAAAGGTCAATAATTTAACGCTTTATCATAATATGCGCGGTTACGTAAAAATTTATTGGAATGAAGACGGACGCGTATATGCTTATGAGCAAACGATGCTTGAAAAACATGAAAAATTAGAGAAGCAAAAAACTTTAATCACGCCATTACAAGCGTTACAAATTTTATATTATAATGATTTACTGAAGCCAAATTCTCAAATAGTAAAAATGAATCTAGGTTATTCTACAATTGTTCAATTAACACAAACACAAGTATTTGCACCGACATGGGAAGTACGCGTTCGTACAGAAGATAAAAATGAAGAAATTCATTTTGTAAATGCGGTAGATGGAAAAATTGTCGATATTCAAAACGACTTAACAGAAGTTAAGGAAGAGGATCTCGAAAAGTAAGGAGTTTAGACAATGCGATTTAGCGTTTTAGCAAGTGGGAGTACTGGTAACGCGGTCTATGTTGAAAATGATCAGCATTCATTTTTAGTAGATGTCGGGTTAAGCGGTAAAAAGATGGAACAGCTGTTTGCTAAAATTGATCGTGATATAAAGAATTTATCAGGCATTTTAGTAACACATGAACATAGTGACCATATTAAAGGTTTAGGTGTTGTGGCAAGAAAGTATAAGGTTCCAATCTTCGCTAATGCAAAAACGTGGGATGCTATGGAAGGCCACATCGGAAATATTCCAACTGATTTACGCTACCACTTTGATATGGAAACAGTTAAAACATTTGGTGGGATTGATATTCAATCATTTGCAGTATCTCATGATGCAGTAGACCCGATGTTTTATACATTCTATGAAGATGGTCGCAAGCTTGCTGTTATCACAGACACAGGGTATGTAAGTGACCGAATGAAAGGGTATATTGCCGCAGCAGATTCATATGTATTTGAAAGCAATCATGATGTGAGTATGCTTCAAATGGGGAGATATCCTTGGAGCATTAAACGACGTATTTTATCAGATGTTGGACATGTTTCTAATGAAGATGCAGCTGTTGCGATGAGCGATGTTGTAGCCGAAAAGCCAACACAAATCTACTTGTCCCATTTAAGTAAGGATAATAATATGAAAGAATTGGCACGTATGAGTGTCACACAAACTTTAGAGTCTTGTGGCATCCTTACAGGCGAATTCTTACATTTACATGATACTGATGCAGAAGAGCCTACTGCGCTGGTGACAATTTAAAAAGGGTATAAGAACTTTGCTAACTTAAAGCAAAGTTCTTTTTTTGTTGAAATAATAAAATTAAGTAATTTTTTAACGATGTTTTAAATGATTTTCATCTAATTTTAATGTTTTATGTGTATTCTAACAGTAAGAAAAGTAACGAAAGGATGATGAACATGAGTTACTCTCCTGAAGATGAAAAAAAATCAGAGCAAGATCAACGCATGTTGGAATTTGAGGATCGTTTAAAACGTGAAGAAGAAGAAAAGCAAAAACGTCAAAATAAGAAAAATAAAGGAGGCAATAAACTTGGTTACTTTATTACAGGATTAAGTGGTGTGATCGTAGGGGCATTATTAATATGGCTATTGCTTCCATCCTTAGCAGATCAACTGCCAGGAGCTACTAATCAAGTATCAAGTAGTTCAAATCATTCAACAGGCTCAACGATTAGTCAAACGGCTACAGAAGTGACAACAGATGTCACAACCGCTGTGGAAAAAGCATCGAGCGCAGTTGTTGGAATTACAAACATACAAGAAGTAACAACAAACTTCTGGAACCAAAGCACAGGTAAAGAACAACCGGTTGGTAGTGGTTCAGGTGTAGTTTACAAAATAGATGGAGACCGTGCCTTTATTGTTACGAACCATCACGTGGTCGAAGATGCAAAACAAATTGAAGTCACATTAGATGATGGTTCAAAAGCAGAAGCGCAACTAGTAGGTAGTGATATTTGGACGGACTTAGCCGTTATCTCAATTTCTAGTAAGGGTATTGATACAGTTGCTCAGTTCGGCGATTCGGAAGTATTAAAACAAGGTGAAACCGTAATTGCCATCGGGAATCCTTTAGGTTTAGATTTTTACGGTTCGGTAACGACAGGTGTTATTTCAGGCAAAGACCGTTCAGTACCAGTGGATTTGAATCAAGATGGTGTAGAAGACTGGTCAACGGATGTACTACAAACGGATGCTGCAATTAATGCAGGTAACTCAGGAGGTGCGCTAATTAATATAGCGGGTGAATTAGTAGGTATTAACTCGATGAAAATTGCAGAGTCTTCAGTTGAAGGATTAGGATTTGCCATTCCAATCAATTCAGCGATTCCTGTAATAGAAGAATTAGAAAAAAGTGGCCAAGTACAACGTCCAACAATGGGTGTTTCATTGGTAGATTTATCGGAAGTACCATCGTATTATCAACAACAAACATTACAAATACCAGATGAAGTAACAAGTGGTGTTGTGATTTCACAAGTTGTTCGTGGCTCAGCAGCAGAAAAAGCAGGCTTAAAACAATATGATGTCATTGTAGAGATGGATGGCAAAAAAATTGAAAATGCTATTGATCTTCGTAAACATTTATATAATGAAACAGAAATAGGTGATACACTTCAAATGAAAGTTTATCGCCAAGGTCAATTAGTTGAAGTACAATTAAAGTTAGTACAAAATGCGGAATTGTAGACTGTGGATAACTGAGTAGAAGTGAAAATTGTATGCAACGAGTAGAAGAGAAAAAGGCTTCTTTTCTACTCGTTTTTTGTTTGTTACAATGAACTGTGGATAACATCTTGTAAATTGTGCATAAGTTTGTGGAAATTTCAGAAAAGAAAGAAGGATTAAAAATGAAAAAATTTAGCTGCGAAACCCATATAGATCACGCTTTAGATATGCATGTTGCAGAAACTGGCGACTTTCCAATGATGGATTTATTAACGGAGGAACAAAAGTTATCAACAGTTTGTTCCTATTGTGAAGAGCAAGCAACATATATTGTATCAAGTAAATAACTTTACACAATATATGGGATTTCCCTGTGGATATGTGTATAACATTTGTGGATAACTTGTTTGTAAATGGAATGTAAAGGTGGATAAGTTGTGAATATAACCGTTGTTTCAGTCGGAAAATTAAAAGAAAAGTATTTAAAAATGGGCATTGATGAATATGTGAAACGTTTAGGTAGCTATGCAAAAATAGAGTTAATCGAAGTTCCAGATGAGAAAGCACCTGAACAATTAAGCGAGGCCGATATGGAAATCGTTAAACGTAAAGAAGGGGAACGTATCCTTGCGAAAATTAATGATGGAACGTATGTGATTGCACTAGCGTTAGACGGTAAGATGAAGACGAGCGAAGAGATGGCTGCCGATTTAGATGCACTCATGACGTATGGAAAAAGTAAGATAGTGTTTGTTATTGGTGGCTCATTAGGATTACACCAAGATGTACTTAAACGTGCGGATGAAAAGTTATGCTTTGGTAAGATGACATTACCGCATCAGTTAATGAAGCTTGTGTTAGTCGAGCAGATCTATCGTAGTTTCCGTATCATTAAGGGAGAACCGTATCATAAGTAAGCGCGGTTTTTAAGAAATAACGATTTATGGCCATAGAAAAATAAATGCTATCTATAAAGCTATAAACAATAATTAATAAACCACTCAAAGCGTTGTTAATGCTTGGAGTGGTTTATTTTATGCTCTTGTGAAGCGGATGATATTTTGTTTATGTCATTCAATGAACATGTAGCTTTTATCGCTCAATTTCTACAATGATATCGTCTAGTTGTATCTTTTCAAGTATTGTAAAAATGTCGTCTTCGTTTTTAAAGTGGAATTCAGGTGTGAAAATTAATGTTTTGGCATCAGGATGTAGCTGGCCAAAGGTAATCAGATAATCTGTTACACCTAAAGTGCCAATTCCGCCGTTAAACTTCGATTTATACGTATTTCCTAAGTCATCTTTTAACAATAACTCGGCGTAAATGATGTCATATTTCTTGTTTAAATCCTCGTTAAGCACGCCTTCTTTGTAATTAAGAATAAAGGAATAAGGTGTATATGTGATTTCATTAATTTCAACATATAAATCATCCTTTTCTGATTTAGGGACATCTACTATTTGAACCGACGTTTTAGGCGATTTGGCAAAAATGTCAAAATTCCATTCACCTTCAATAAATGCGCCACTTTCAGGGTGATATAATTTTTTGATGTTGAATTGCAGCGTTCCTTCGCTAATGGATTGATCTAAAGGTAAAATAGCGGTTGTCATCCCTGCGTACGTATTAGGCGAAATTTTTTTGATGTCATGCTCGGTATTAAACAATTTGCCACCGTTTACATTGAAGTTTCCTTCGACTAAAGCAAATTCACCTAAATCTTTATTCGTCTCGATTGTATAGCTAATAAAAAATTTTTTGCTATCTAATAATGCTTCTGTAATCGTAATAGTTGTCCCATTGCTTTCAACAACCATATTTTGAGTGTCAGCATATTGGTCATAGGCACCTAATGTTGTCCCATGTTTTTCTTCGGAAAACAGCTTGAATATACTATTTACGAACGGAATTTCTTGTGCAAACGTTGTGTATGAAAGTCCAACTAAAGAAGTAGCGCCAATACCTAAAGCTAGGCAAGCAGCTGCAATACCTTTTTTCCATTTTTGAGTACTGCTGTTTTTAATCTGATTTGAAAAACGCTTTTTTGCTTGTGCCTTTTCGAACTCTGATACTTCCATTTCTTCGAATTCATCAAGATTTACGTCAATTTCATTGAAATGATCAAATAATTTCTTCAATTTGAATTCCTCCTAATGATTTTTTTAGCTTCTTTTTCCCATGGTAAAGTCGATTATCGATAGCAGACTTTGTCATTTCAAGCTGCCGTGCAATTTCTGCTGAATCAAAATCTAATAAATATTTCATAATAAATATTTTTTGGTCGACTGGTTTTAGTTTTGAGAGAATAGCGTTAATATTTTCATGTTCTTCGAGTAGCATCTTATTATAGTAAGCTAATTCATTCACTGATTCGTCTAGTTGGACAGAAAGGTTCTTTTTTTTCCTTAATTCAGAACGGATGTAATCCACTGCTTTATATTTTGCAATAGCACAAACCCATTTTTTAAAATCTTGAGGTTCACCCGTAAATTTTTTAGCATTTTTCCAAATCAATAGTAAAACTTCATTGTAACAGTCCGTAGAAAGATCATTTTTATTAAGTGGTCCTAATGTTTTTACGATAACCCCTTTAATGATCGGTAAATAAAGATCAATTACATAATGAAGCGCGTCCTCTTTGCCGGCTTGAAGAAGGACTATAAAATTGTGTTCGTTAATTTTCATCGGAATCCCCTTTCTTTGGAATAATTGTGTAAAAGCCTTTACACCTTATATAACGATAAGAAGCAGATAGTTTTCGCAAAGAATAAATTCTAATAAAAAATTAATTACTGTATTTGTTCTTGTTATGATGAAAAATTCCTTTATAATGTGTGGTTTACTAGCTATTGGAATAATTAGAGCAGAGGCAGTTTGCATGAATTTTGATAATAAATAGTGGAGGAAATAAGGTGTTTTTCTTGAAATGATTTTTATGCGTGTGAAAGGATAAATAAAAAACGCATCTAGAGATAGTACGGTGAACCGTATCACAAGTAAGTGCGGTTTTTTATAAAGAGAGTTTAGACAGTCTAACATACTAAGTTAGGCTGTTTTTTTATAAACAAAAAGGAAATCGAACGCATCCAATCTCCTAAAGTGTATGCCGCTATTAATTGTATATATATGGTAAATTAAGGTGAAGATTAGATAAATCGGAATACAAATTTCAGAAAGGTGTAAGGCGATGAATATAGAGCAGCAACTTCATCAAGCTTTGTTAGAAATCACAAGGTTACAACAAGAAAATTCATATTTAAAGCAACTACTTAAACAGCAAGCGTTTAAAGCAAATGAAACATTAGTACCGGTTAAGCCAATTAATATAAGTGAACAAACAAAAGAAACAATTCTTAGAAAAAGAGTGCAGATTTTCAAAAGTTTATTTCGAGGAAGAGATGATGTCTATGCTATTCGGTGGCAATCCAAAAATCTCAAATCGGGCTATACACCTGCCTGTGCATTGGAGTGGCAGCCACCGTTGTGCCAAAAACCAAATATAAAATGTTCGCAATGTCAGGTTAGACAGCTCCTGCCTCTTACGGATGAAGTTATTTATCGACATCTTGCAGGTGAGGTCACTATTGGTCTATACCCTTTGTTAAAAGATGAGACATGCTGGTTTTTAGCAGTAGATTTTGATAAGAGAGATTGGCAAAAAGATATAAAAGCATTCGTAAAAACGTGTCAAAGGATGAATATCCCTGTTAGTATCGAGCGTTCGAGGTCTGGCAATGGGGGGCATGTGTGGATTTTTTTTAGTGAACCGGTTTCGGCAAAAATAGCTCGTCAATTAGGAAATTTTTTGTTATCAGAAACGTTATCTAATCGATATGAAATTGGAATGGATTCTTATGATCGACTATTTCCAAATCAGGATACTTTACCAAAGGGGGGCTTCGGAAATTTGATTGCACTTCCTTTACAACGAGAACCCCGTATGCAAGGAAATAGTGTATTTATAGATGAATATTTTAATCCGTACGAAGATCAATGGGGTTACTTACAGGAAGTTCGTAAGTTAGATTTAAATAATGTGAAAAAAATAGTACGATTAGCTTCTCAGCAGAAGCAGATCATACAACTAGAAAGCACGAAAAATAATCCTGTAGAAAAGCTTCCATTAACTCTGAAGATAATAGAAAAAAATGGACTCCATTTAAATAAAAATGAAATTCCTTCGCACCTAATGCATGAGCTTTTAAAATTATCTTCATTGAAGAATCCAGAATTTTTCAAAGCACAGGCTAAACGTTTAAGTACACATGGAATCCCTAGAAATATAAATTGTCACGAAGAAACAGCGGACTTTATTATTATCCCTCGTGGATGTAAGGAAGCGTTAATAAGGGTAATAGAAGATAAAGGCATTGAGCCTTTATTTGATGACCAAAGACAAGTAGGCAAAATAATACCAGCTAATTTTACAGGGGTTTTAACATCAGAGCAACAAATAGCAGTAGAAAAGCTTTTAGATTATCCAATCGGGATTTTATCGGCTGCTACCGGTTTTGGTAAAACAGTTATAGCTGCAGCCCTGATATCGCAAAGAAAAGTAAATACGTTAATTATTGTTCACCGAAAGCAGTTAATTGAGCAGTGGAAAGAACGTCTTAATACTTTTTTAGATAAAGGAACATTGATAGGACAAATTGGTGGAGGGAAAAATAAGCAGACATTTAATATTGATATAGTTACCATTCAAAGTTTAAATTATCGCGGGGAAATAAAAGATGACCTAACAAAGTATGGTCAGGTTATCGTAGATGAATGTCATCATATTTCGGCAGTAAGCTTTGAGAAAGTAGTGAAAAAAGTAGAAGCTAAATATGTTTGTGGTCTAACCGCCACACCAATGAGAAAAGACGGTTTACATCCAATTATGATGATGCAATTAGGTCCAATTCGTTATAAGGTTACAGCTAAGTCAAATGCAAAGGTACATTCATTTGAACATATTTTACATCCTCGTTATACGAATTTTAAATGTTCCATGCCAAATGATACGAAACAAATCCAAGAGATTTATAAAGAAATAGTGCATGATTCTGCAAGAAATCATTTGATTTTTGATGATGTTTTAAAAGCTTTAAATGAGGGAGCGGCACCGTTGATTTTGACTGAAAGATTGGAGCATGTAAAAATTTTAGAAGAGATGTTTAAGAACTTTGTAAAAAATATTATCGTACTAACTGGCGGTATGAAATCTAAGGAACAACTAGAGAAGTTAAATGTACTGCAACATTTAAATATGAATGAGGAACGGCTTATTATTGCAACAGGAAAATATATAGGCGAGGGTTTTGATAACGCCAGATTAGATACATTATTTTTAGTAATGCCATTATCATGGAAAGGAACGTTGCAGCAGTATGTTGGAAGATTACATCGAGCACATGATAATAAATCAGTAGTGAAAGTGTATGATTACATTGATCAAAAAGTACCTATGCTTCAAAAGATGTTCGATAAGAGATTAAAGGCATATCAGTCGATGGGGTATAAAATGGTTGGTGAAAAAAATAGTAACTTATCAAGTACAGAGCAAATAAAATTATTTTAACTCTAAATTACAAACGTTCTATAGACAAGATAAAATTAACATATAATATGATAAGTAATAAACCTTCATCTATAAAGGAGATGAAATGATGTTCGAACAAATTGATTTAAAAAAGCAACGGTTAGATTCGAAAAGACCGTTACCTAAATATACAGTCCAAAGCCTAAGAGAAAAGTTATTTTTGGAATGGACATATAATTCCAACGCAATCGAAGGTAACACATTAACAATTAACGAAACCAAGGTTGTGCTTGAGGGGATTACAATAGGTGGAAAGACAATGCGAGAACACCTAGAAGTCATCAATCACCGAGATGCGATTAGCTATGTTGAAGATGTGGTGCATAAGGAAGAGCCATTTTCAGAGTGGCAAATTAAAAACTTACATCGCCTTGTTTTAAAAGGAATTGATGATGACTATGCAGGTGTGTACCGAGACCAGCAAGTATTTATTTCAGGTGCTGTTCATACGCCACCACCGCCGTATAAAATTCAAGAGCTAATGGATAGATTAATGAAATGGTATGATGGGAAAGCTCAAAATTTGCACCCAATTGTACGTGGGGCAATGCTTCATGCAATATTTGTAGGTATTCATCCATTCATTGATGGTAATGGGCGTACATCTCGACTTTTATTAAATTTAGAACTAATGAAATCGGGGTATCCACCAATTATTATTCGTGTAGAAAATCGTTTAGCATACTACAATGCACTGGATAAAGCACATACAACCGAGGATTATGAAGAATTTGTAGAGCTTGTCGCTAAAGAGGTTGCGGCTTCGTTAGATTTGTATTTAAGTGCTATTTAAAACCGCATTTAGCCACATTACGGAGAACCTTATCATAAATAAGTGCGGTTAAAAAAAGCCTGTTCACTCATAAGCTGAACAGGCTTTATTATAGAATGAGATAAAATTGGAGCGATATAAAATTAAAAAGTTTAAACTTGGTTCAAGTTCAAAATTGATTGAATTTGAACTTAAAAATATATTAGGATTCCCAACAGAAACAGATTTTGATGGAGGTTATTCTGTTGAAGGAGTAGTATCTATTCATGTTGAGAAATACAGTGTAGATAATGAGAACCGTATCATAAGTAAGTACGGTTTTGAAATAGTAGGTCTTCATTTATTGCAAGGATGCATAAGCCTGCCTTTAGTAAACTGATAGTCAACTCTAACAAGTAGGAGCAGTTTTAGAGGTTGGCTTTTTTTAATGTACTAATATACAGTTTTATAAATAACCGTGTTAATCATCTTTCTAATTCAATATATTCTCGTAACAATTTCCAAGATTGCTGTTCTTTTCGCCAGATGAACATACATTGTGCGCAATAAGGGGTACCGTTTATTAAGTTCATTTCTTTTCCTGAAATTAAATACTCTAATCCGTTTTTTCGACTTGTAATAGAAGAAATTTCAAAGCTTTTTGTTGTATCGTCTGTCTGCTTCAAAACACCGTTAATATCATAGTCATAGCCATAAACCTCAGGCTCATCAATATTAGAATGTGCCCAATATCCAATGAATTTTGATGACATAAATTGTTTAATTGCGTCCCCATCCTTACTAATAAACCCCTCATTCCAACTAGCAAAGTAATTGTCTAATACAGATTGTATTGTTTCCATTTTATATCCTCCGATTTTAGATGATTTGGCTTTGATAATAAATGATGCAGGAAGCAACATTACTTTCATTATTGAATTTAAAAATTTTATCTGGCTATGAAACTCTTGTTAACTGCCATACTATATAATTCGTTAATTTCATCAAAGTTTCCTTGTGGCAAATTAAAAACTTATGTCGCCTTATTTTTAAAGAAATTGATGATAGACTTTTTAAAACTAGTTGCGAAAGAAGTAGGAGCGTCATTAAATTTATATTTAGTTTGTGTAACGAGGCTGTAAAACTAAAACTAGATACCCCATTTAGATAAAGAGCATAGTATATTGAAAACAATTACACGAAAGGCGGAATCCATTGTATCAACCACAAGTTTGGGTTCAACCACACTCTGTTTCACGTGAAATAACCGTGACAGGGAATGGAAAAATTGATGCACAGCCCGATTATATTCAAATCCAGATAGAAGTTCGTACAGAAGGAAAAGATGTCAGTCAAGCTCAGAAAGAAAATGCCTTCATCATGAATCGCGTCATCGGATCGCTCGTGGCATTAAATATTCCAAGAGAGGGGATCCAAACAGCAGCTTATACAATTTCTCCAAACTACGATTATATTGATGGAAAACAAATTTTTAGGGGTTACGAGGTGCAAAATGCGATAACCGTTAAAATCACGGATATTAGTCAAGCGGGTACAGTTATTGATACGGCTATACAAAATGGTGCGAATTATGTTTCAGCTGTTCAGTTTAAAATAAAAGATTCGGATACCTATTATCAAACGGCCCTTAAATTAGCATTGCTCAATGCAATTGCGAAGGCCAAATCCATGGCTGAAACGATGCAGGTACCTTTACAGTCTATACCCATCGAAATTGTTGAAGAGAGCCAGAACCTTACACCAGTTCCTTATAAGTCGATTCAATTGAGTAATCAAGAATTTGTGACACCTATTGAGCAGGGGAGAGTGCCTATTACTGCAACTGTTCGAGTTAAATTTCGATTTTAATGGTGCATGTTCAACTAAAACCCCCTCTATATAGTGACTTGGATTGTTCCCCGGAATTTATAGTAATTATTACTACTTCCCGGATGCCAGACCACCAAGGATACGGAGAAGGTCAGTAAGTAAGCGCGGTTTTTAAAAGAACCACCTAAAACGGATTTGTCATCGTTTTAGGTGGTTTTAATTTTAAATTGTTAGATATATGTGCTTGTCTAATTTAGAAATCGTTCTAATTTTCTCGGAATCAATTGACTAGGAATTTTTTTACTTATAGTCGTTTTATCTTGATTATTTTCAACATACATTAGAAAAACGTTGAAATTATAGGGGGTGTTTGGTTGCTTTTGTTTATTATCTTATTCACCATTTTCTGTCTTGCCTACGCGCTAATAAAAAAACGTTTCATTGCTCTCACCTTTCCTGTGGTTGCACTAATTATTTTAATGATAGTCAAGGTAGCTTTGGTCCCGCTTCCTTTAAAAGAAACGTTTCAATTTATTTTTGATCTGAGATAGATTTATGAAGAAAGGTGGTCCGTATGAAGAAGATTGATAAAAAAGTTGCTGATGCTTATTTCCGTGAGAAAAATAGGTACATGCTTGTTTACTTTGCGCTTTGGTTTCTTGTGTCTTATGTTATGGTAGCGCTTGCAGACTCATTAACTGAATTTCAGTTTTTGGGATTCCCATTCCACTATTTTATGGGGGCAATTGGAGCATTATTTACTTTCATTGTTTTACTGTTTGTAAATGCGATTGTCGGTGACAAAATTGATAAAAAATATGGGATTGATGATGAACGAAATAAAGAAATAGGTTCAAAAAATATGATAGAGCACTAATGGGAGGAGGCTGAATATGGATAGTCAATTTCTAGTATCACTGGTGATTATATTATGTACATTTGCTTTATATATTTGGATTGCTGTATATAATACGGCTAAGCAAACATCTGATTTCTATGTTGCTGGTCGTGGAATACCTCCTATTTTTAATGGGATGGCAATCGGAGCAGACTGGATGAGTGCAGCATCCTTTATCGGAATGGCTGGTACTATCATGTTACTTGGTTATGATGGATTAGCCTATATTATGGGATGGACTGGTGGTTATTTATTTTTAACAATATTACTTGCACCTCAGCTCCGTAAATTCGGTCGCTTTACTGTACCTGAATTTATCGGAGACCGTTTTAATAGTAAGGCAGCTCTAATAATAGCTGCTATATGTACAATTATTATAAGCTTCACGTATTCAATTGGACAGCTATCAGGTTCTGGTGTAGTAATCGGACGTCTCTTTGAAATTGATGCTAAAATAGGAACACTTATCGGCGTTGTGTTAATTGCATTTTATGCAGCATTCGGTGGAATGAAAGGTATTACTTGGACACAAGTTGCACAATACATTATTTTAATTATCGCTTATTTAGTACCTGTTATTTTTATGTCCTTACATTTAACTAGTAATCCCTTACCGTGGATTTCCTATGGTGAAATTTTAACGAAAATGGGGGAACTCGACCGAGAACTGGGGATTTCTGAATATTTCGTGCCCTTCACAAATGGAACTAAGTGGCAATTTTTAGCGCTCATGTTTACATTAATGTGTGGTACAGCTGGACTTCCACATGTTATTGTACGTTTTTATACGGTAGGTACTATGAAGGCGGCTCGTTGGTCAGGTGCATGGGCATTAGTTTTTATCGGACTTTTATATTTTAGTGCACCAGCTTATGCAGCCTTTGCTCGTTTTATTTTAATGACGGAAGTTGCTGGTAAAAAAATTGCTGAATTACCTGCATGGACCCAGTCATGGATTGATACAGGAAAATTAGGGATCGCCGATACGAATGGTGATGGCATTCTTCAATGGCTTGAACTTAAAATTGCTAACGATATTGTCGTAATGGCTACACCTGAAATCGCAAATCTAGGTGTATTTGTTATTGGACTAGTGGCTGCAGGTGCAATGGCGGCTGCGTTATCTACAGCTGGTGGCTTAATGATTTCTATTTC
>JAZUES010000251.1:0-25981 GCA_045640265.1 Solibacillus sp. | reverse complement strand
GCAATTTGTTTAGGCGGGATTGCACAATTTTACGCGTCGGTTTTAGACTCGAAGCATAATAATACATTTGGAACGACAGCATTCGGCGCATACGGGTTATTCTGGATGGGTGTTGGTATGACTTGGTTTATACAAGCGGGTGTATTCGGTGAATCGCTTCAAGCTTCAGCAGATGCACATCAACTAGGTGTTGTGTATCTAGGGTACTTAATCTTCACCCTATTTATGACGATTGGTGCAGCAGAAACGAATAAAGTTTTATTCTTCATTTTCTTAATGATTGATTTTTTATTCATCGGTTTATCGTTAAGCTCATTCGGTATTATGGCTCACGGTATGCACTTTGCCGCATACTCTGAATTAACCATTGCGCTTCTGTCACTTTACGGTGTAGGTGCAAACGTATTAAACAAACACTTAGGTTTCAAATTCTTACCAGTTGGAAAGCCATTTGGTATTTTTACAAAGGAAACATTCGAAAAGAAATCTTTAATAGTAAAAGCTTAATTTAAGGAGCTGTCCCGAAATTACTTTCCGGACAGCTCCTTTTTGTTATAAATCCTGGAATGAAGATCGTAAAGCATCACTAATTGTTTCGACACCGACGATTTGAATTCCTTCTGGGAAATCCCAACCCCCGATATTTGATGCAGGAATAATCGCACGCTTAAATCCTAATTTTGCTGCTTCTTGTACACGCTGTTCAATACGTGATACACGGCGTACCTCACCCGTTAAACCAACCTCACCGATAAAACAATCTGTCGGTCGAACTGCTTGGTCTTTAAAGCTTGAAACAATACTTGTTAACACTGCTAAATCAATGGCAGGTTCATCTAACTTCACACCACCTGCAACTTTAATATAAGCATCTTGTGCTTGCAGCATCATGCCCATTCGCTTTTCAAGTACGGCCATTAACAATTGCACGCGGTTTTGATCGACTCCTGTAGCCATACGCTTTGGATAATTAAAGCTCGTTGGGGTAACAAGTGATTGAATCTCTACTAGAATTGGACGTGTTCCTTCCATTGATGCCACAATTGTTGAGCCTGGTGCCCCTTGAGAACGCTCCTGTAAAAATAGCTCGGACGGATTTAATACTTCTTTCAATCCACCTTGTAGCATTTCAAAAATTGCAATTTCATTTGTCGAACCAAAACGGTTTTTTTGACTTCGTAAAATACGGTGATTATGATGACGCTCACCCTCAAAATAAAGCACGGTATCAACCATATGTTCTAAAATACGTGGACCCGCAATTTGTCCTTCTTTCGTTACGTGTCCGACTAAGAAAATCGCAATGTTTTTCGTTTTCGCAATTCGCATTAATTCTGCCGTACATTCACGCACCTGTGACACACTACCTGGTGCACTCGTAACTTCTGGGTGATGAACAGTTTGAATGGAATCGACAACAACAAATTTTGGCTGAACTTCTTCAATTGTTTGATGTAAAAACTCTAAATTCGTTTCAGAATAAATATATAACTCTGCGGATTTAACGCCTAAACGTTCCGCACGTAGTTTTGTTTGGCGGACTGACTCTTCCCCAGAAATATAAAGGACACGCTTTCCTTGATTTGATAGAAGCGCAGAAATTTGTAAAAGTAACGTTGACTTCCCAATCCCCGGATCCCCACCAATTAATACAAGTGAACCTGGTACTATTCCACCACCAAGCACACGGTTAAATTCGTCCATTTGCGTGGTAATACGTGTTTCCTCTTGCACTTCCACATTAATAATTGGGGTCGCTTTCGTTGTTGTTGAAGAATGTTGGAATGCTCCGCGAGGCCCTTTTGAAATGACTTCTATTTCTTCATTCATCGTATTCCATTCGCCACAGCCTGGACAACGCCCCATCCATTTTGCCGCTTCATAGCCACAGCTACTACACATAAATTTTGATTTTCTCTTTGCCATTTCGCTAACCCCTTCGAATGTTTGTTCCTATTATTGTACAGGAAACGACTAAAAACACATACTATTCCACCTAAACTTTCTTTTTATGGACAAAAAAACGAGGTAGGAAATGTCCCACCTCGCCTCTAAATGATTAGTTTTGCAGTACCTTTTCTTCTGTACGAACGATGAACTCATCATTCACATAATCAAGGACCACTGTTCGAGATTTATCTAATGTGCCTTTTAGTAGCTCTTCTGATAAACGGTCTTCTACGTGTTTTTGCAGTGCGCGACGTAATGGACGAGCTCCATATTGTGGATCGTAGCCTTCCTCTGCAATTTTCACAAGCGCTGCATCTGTTAATTTCAGCTCGATATCTTGTTCTTTTAGGCGTTTTGTTAAAGAACCCACCATCAATGAAACGATTTCCTTTAAGTGCTCTTTTTCTAATGAGTGGAATACAATCATTTCGTCAATTCGGTTTAAGAATTCTGGACGGAATGCTTTTTTCAGCTCTTCTAACATCGTGCTCTTCATATCTTTGTTTTTTGAAGCCGAGTCGCCTGCACCAAAACCAACATGCTTTTGGAATCTCAATGCATCTGCGCCCACGTTTGATGTCATAATCACGACCGTATTACGGAAGTCAACAACGCGACCTTTTGAATCCGTTAAACGACCATCTTCTAATACTTGTAATAAAATATTGAACACATCTGGGTGTGCCTTTTCAATTTCATCTAACAGAACTACTGAGTATGGTTTACGACGAACCTTTTCTGTTAATTGGCCACCATCATCAAAACCAACATAGCCAGGAGGTGAACCGACTAAACGTGAAGTCGAATGTTTTTCCATGTACTCTGACATGTCAACGCGAATCATGGCTTCCTCATCGCCGAACATAACTTCTGCGAGCGCTCGAGCAAGCTCTGTTTTACCAACCCCTGTTGGACCAAGGAAAATAAATGAACCAATAGGACGTTTTGGGTCTTTTAGTCCGGCACGTGCACGACGGATTGCACGAGAGATTGCTTCTACTGCTTCACCTTGACCAACGACACGTTTGTGTAACTCTGCTTCAAGTTGTAATAGTTTCACTGACTCTTCTTGTGCAATTTTTGAAACAGGAATTCCTGTCCACATTGCGACAACTTGTGCGATGTCATCTACAACTACTGTAGACTCTTCTTTTCCTTGCTTTTCTTTCCACTCTTTTTTTAGTTGTTCAAGTTCTGTTTTTAATTTTTGTTCTGAATCGCGTAGAGCTGCTGCTTTTTCAAATTCTTGGCTTGAAACCGCTGCATTTTTTTCAGATTTGATGCCTTCTAATTTATCTTCTAAATCTTTTAAATTTGGTGGTACTGTGTAAGAACGTAAGCGTACTTTTGAGCCCGCCTCATCGATTAAGTCAATCGCTTTATCTGGTAAGAAACGGTCTGAAATATAACGGTCTGATAATTTGGCTGCCGCTTCTACTGCTTCATCTGAAATTTTTACACGGTGATGTGCTTCATAACGGTCACGTAAGCCTTTAATAATTTGAATCGTTTCGTCTACAGTTGGTTCATCTACTTGAATCGGTTGGAAACGACGCTCCAATGCAGCGTCTTTTTCGATATATTTGCGGTATTCATCTAAAGTTGTAGCACCGATACATTGTAATTCACCTCGGGCAAGTGATGGTTTTAAAATATTGGATGCGTCAATAGCACCTTCTGCTCCACCAGCACCAATTAATGTATGAAGTTCATCGATGAATAAAATAATATTCCCAGCTTGACGAATTTCATCCATTACTTTTTTTAGACGATCTTCAAATTCACCACGGTATTTTGTTCCGGCTACAACCGTACCCATATCTAATGTCATAACACGTTTATCGCGTAGTGTTTCAGGTACTTCATTGTTAATAATTTGTTGGGCTAAACCTTCTGCAATTGCTGTTTTACCAACACCTGGTTCACCGATTAATACTGGGTTATTTTTTGTACGACGTGATAATACTTCCACAACACGTGTAATTTCTTTTGAACGACCAATAACAGGGTCTAATGAACCTTCACGGGCTACAGCTGTTAAATCACGGGCTAAGCTATCTAGTGTCGGCGTATTTACCGTTTGATTCATCGAAGCTGTACTGTTTGGATTATTATCATTATTACCTAATAAAAGTAATACTTGTTGGCGTGCTTTATTAATGCTGACACCTGTATTGGCTAATACACGGGCTGCAACGCCTTCGCCTTCACGAATTAACGCAAGTAGTATATGCTCTGTACCAACATAAGCATGACCTAGTTTGCGTGACTCATCTAATGATAGTTCAATTACTTTTTTTGCTCTCGGTGTGTAATGAACAATCGGTCCCACTTCTTCTGTCCCTTTACCAACAAGCTCTTCAATACCAGACTCAATCATTTGTGGACTAATATTAATCGCTTCAAGTGCTTTTGCTGCGATACCGCCACCTTCACGAATTAAACCAAGTAAAATATGTTCTGTGCCAATTTCTTTATGCTTCAGGCGAATTGCCTCTTCTTGTGCAAGTTGTAACACCTTTTGTGCACGTTGAGTAAATCGATTAAACATCATAAGTATTCCTCTCCTTTATCCCCATTGTTTACCATTTCATTAGCTTCATTTAACTTATCTTGTAAAAGCTTTGCACGATACATATCACGCTCAGCGGGTTGCAGTGTTGTACCAGCATATTGTTGTATAAAACCAGGCTGCATGAGCAGCATACATTCATTGAGCTTATTTTGAGAAATCGGCTCTAATAACCCTAAACTTACCCCAAGGCGTACATTGGATAAACAACTTGCTGCTTCTTCACTTGACAAAATTTTTGCATATTTTAGTGTTCCGAGCGATCGGCTTAAACGATCTTCTAAATTTGAAGGGGCTCGAGTAAGTAATTTTTTTCGAGCAGATTGTTCTTTTTGAATAATTTGCTCTACAACATCACTAAGTTCCTGCAAAATTTCAGGCTCTGATTTTCCTAAAGTGATTTGATTAGATATTTGATAAATATTACCTAAATTTTCACTTCCTTCCCCATATATACCCCGAACCACCATTCCTAATCGAGTCATCATTTGAATTAATGAATTCATTTGTTTCATTAGGGTGAGGACTGGTAAATGGAGCATAACCGATGCACGTAAACCCGTACCAACATTCGTTGGGCAACTTGTTAAATAACCATAGCGATCTTGATAGGCATACTCAATTTTTTTGCTAATAAAGCGATCCACTTTTCGAGCTTCCTCATAAGCTCTTTGTAAATTCATGCCCTTTGTTAAGTATTGGATTCGAATGTGATCTTCTTCATTTACTAATATGCTAATGGATTCATCTTCGGTTAAAAAAAACGAACCAATTTTTTTCCTGCTAGCTAAATTAGGGCTAATTAAATGCTTCTCTACTAAAATTTGACGTTGTAAACTCGGCATATCCTTTATTGGAAAATATGAAAAATAATACGGATTATCCTCCAGCTTTAGAAGCGCATTCACCAATTTATTTTCAATACTTTGCGCATCTTCTTCTGTAAAACTGATTGGGAAACGAACACCTGCAATATTTCGAGCAAGTCGAATGCGCGTACTCATGACAATATCTGACCTGTCTTCACTTTGCATCCAACGCGGATTGGCATTCGTTAAAAAATGCTCGATGTTCATGCTTGTTCCTCCCTTGTTGGATGAATTTTACTTTCTAGCATTCGAATTTCATCCCGAATTTTGGCTGCATCTTCGAAATTTTCTACATTAATAGCTTCTTTTATTTGCTGTCGAAGTTTCGTTATTTTCTGTTCGATTTTTTCTTTGGATGGGGCTTCTTCAACAAACCCAACATGCTTTGTACCTGCTTGAATTTTTTCAAGTAACGGTGGTAATTGTGTGCTAAAAGTTTCATAACAATGTTCGCAGCCAAATTTACCTTGTTTTAAAAATTGACGATACGTAAAGCTACATGATGGGCAAGTTAAATTTTCACGTTCTGCATTAACTGTATTTTCCTTCTTTGTTGACGAAGGGAAAAAGTTAAACCAGTTTGAAATAAACTGCTGAAGTGGGGCAGGTTCTTCGCTTGTTTCAAATTGAAACGGATGAAATTGTTGTGCACATACTTCACAATAATGGCGTTCAAATTTTTGCCCATTTTGAACTTGTGTCACCGTAACATTTGCATGTCTTTGTTTACAATGTTCACAAATCATCTTAAGTACACCTCTACTTTTCAAAAGAAATCGTTTTTAACATTGCTTTCATAATATGCGCCCTTATTTGATCACGTAACGGTAAGGGTAACTGTAGTGTTGTTCGATCCATTGCTGCTTTCATAATAATTGTTTCGCGTTCAGTTAGTATATCTTCGTCTAAAAGGCGGAAAATAATTCGTTCTGCATTCATTTGCGCGATTGATTCTCCAACTTGCTTTTCCATCTCATCTAATAGATTTTTTTTCGAATGAATCGTTACACGCAAAATTCGAATATAACCACCACCGCCACGTTTACTTTCAACAAAATAACCATGCTCTGTCGTAAACCGTGTATTAATGACATAATTGATTTGCGATGGGGCACATGAAAATTGCTTTGCCAGTTCATTACGCTTAATCTCAATAAGACCTTGACCATCTAATTCAATAACTTCCTTCAAATACCCTTCAATAATGTCAGATATATTACTCATGCTGTCTTTCACCTCACAAACAACTGACTTTGACTATCTTTGACTTAACTATACAATACCTAAAAATTGAAATGCAAATCATACCATCAACCTTTTTCCAAAAAATAATACCTTTTTGTATTTTGATAAAAGAAAAAAGCAGCAAAGCCTAATAAATAGACTTCACTGCTCAGTGCCGGATTATACCCAACGTCCAACGATTGGATAATTCCAGTCTTGATCTGATAATGCTTTTACAATGCCGATAATTGGCGCAATCCAAAAGATAGCTAAAAATACTAATAAGAATGGCAAACCAACTAAAATAAACGATAAAATACCTGCAATTGCAATTAAAATACCAAATACAATTTGGAATAACAATGCTTGAATCGACGTACGTTTTACCTCATCATCCGGACTTATTAAGAAAAATAGAATCGGTACTAAAAAAGGGGCAAAAAATGCACTTGCATGAACAATCACTTTTGACCATTTAGATTCCATTAAAATCAACCTCACTTTATTTTGTTAGTTTATATACGTTTAGCGCTCATAAAAGATTCATTATAATAAAAAAACCCGATTTTTATTAATCGAGATTTTTAAAACTATGTATGATTTAGTATGGTCCTCTATCATTAGGGTTATCACCGCTTTGAGGGAACAAGAAGTAAGATAGAATCCCCGTCAAACCCGCTGCGCCAATGACAATGAATAAACGATCGCGGTCAGGTACTTCTTGATAATTATTGACAAGCATAATATAAGAAGCAATCCCTACCCCAAGTGCTAATGGCAATACAATTTTCAATCGGCCTTTATAAAATTTCATTACACAACGTCCTTTACTAGAAAATAATCTATTAATCCTTATTTACATGATACATCGCATAAAAACAAAATACAAATATCGTCATTTTTACAATTTTATATAAAAATACTGATTATTCAAATGAAAAATAGTACTATATCTATATGTGAAAAATTGATGAAACGAGGCAATGTAATGAGTACTTGGTTTTCTAAAGCAACAAAATTAACAAATCAACCGTTTTTAAATACGGCAATATATTCGAAAGATGTCTTCTTAGATATTTCAAATTATCCCGATCTTCATAAACAATTACAGCTATTAAAATTAACGACTGAAGACTTAGCCATTATTAAGCAGTTTGAACCCTATTCAGCTGAGCTTATTCCGATTATGGTAGAACAATTTTATGAAGCAATCAGTTTCAGTACTGAGTTAGTTCAAATCATAAAAAATACAACACAAATTGACCGTTTAAAAGTTACTTTAAAAAAACATTTGGAAGCTATTTTTAAATGCCAAATCAATTCTGAGTACATTGAAGAACGAAAGCATATTGCTCACACCCATGTGCGGATCGGCTTAAAATCAAAATGGTATCTTGCCTCATTCCAGTCACTTATGACGACATTTATTGAATTTATCGAAACAATTGATATGCCTTCTCGTGATATGAGCCGCGCGATTAACGCCTTCTCAAAAATCATTAACTTTGAACAACAGCTTGTTATCGAAGCTTATGAAAAAGAAGAAGAACGCATCCGTTTAGCACATGAATCGGTTAAAACAAAATTAATTGATCGCATTCAAACTACAGCTAAAGAGCTAAATGGCATTAGCGACCAAACGAATGCATCCCTGCAAGAAATTGCTGGACAATCCGAAGAAATCGCAAATAATACACAGCAAGGTTTACAATTAGTTGCGGAAACAGAAGAAAAATCAATGACTGGTACAACGCATTTAGTCACACAGACATCGTTAATGACGACCATTTCAGATCGTGTTGGTGTATTAGAATCTTCGATGGATACATTAAGTCAATCTTCTCAAAAAATTGCCGAAATCGTAGGTCTTGTAAAGGGTATTGCTGATCAAACAAACTTACTTGCCTTAAATGCATCGATTGAGGCTGCACGTGCAGGTGAACACGGTAAAGGCTTTGCCGTTGTAGCAGAAGAGGTACGAAAACTCGCTGAAGAAACAAAAACAGCCGTACAAAATGTTTCGCATTTAATTAAAGAAACCGAGCTGAATATTGGTCAAATGTCCCACTCTGTAGCAAGTGTAGATGAGCAAGTAAGAATGAGCGTAGATACGCAAAAAAACTTGGCAGATTCATTCACTTCCATTACTGAAGCCGTTTCAGGGATTAAAACTCAGTACGAACATACAAATGAAGATGTTCATACTATTTCGTACGTAATTACGGCTTTAACCGATACAACAGGTCTCGTATCCACTTCTTCAGATTCATTGTTACGAATTGTTGATGAGTTACATGATTAATCGACTATTTCAAACTATAAGAGGGCTGTCCCTAATGGGACAGCCCTCTTATAGTTATCCTCTTCGATTTTTTGATAAGGCACGTTTTGCTTTACGATGTTCCTGACGAAGTGGGCCCGTTTCAAATAAATGGCGTTCGAAATCGGTCTCTGGTTCAATACCTACTACTTCTTTTGGTTTTCCTTTATCATCAATGGCAACCATCGTTACAAAAGATTCTGTCGTTAATTTTTTGGTACCGTTTTTAACATTGCGCGAAACTACTCGGACATACACTTCCATCGAAGTACGTCCTGTACCCGTAACAAGTGCTTCTAACTCAATCATATCGCCCGCATAAGCAGGAGATACAAAGTCTACAGAATCAAATGAAGCCGTCACAACTTCTCCTTTTGAATGTTTCATCGCCGCAATCGCTGCAATTTCGTCTATATATGCTAAAACTTTCCCCCCAAAAATTGATTGGTGGTGATTTGTATCTGGTGGTAATACTAATCGTGTTTGAATGGATCTCGAAAAACTCATAGGTAAGGTTTCTTTCATCGTATTCCCCTTTCTATTCTACTTTTCATGTTACTATCTAGGACTATGGTTCGCTAGTATTAAAAATTTAACTTTATCGTAATAAATTTTAAAGCGGTCATCTCTTCAATCGCATATTTAATGCCTTCTTTTCCGTAGCCGCTCATTTTCACGCCACCATAAGGCATATTATCTACACGGAATGTTGGAATATCATTAATAATAACGGCACCTGCTTCAAGTAATTCTACGGCTTTCATCGCATCGGTTAAAACATTCGTGTAAATTCCCGCATTTAATCCAAGGTGTGAATCGTTTACATAGCTAATAGCTTCGTCTAATGTATCATAAGGTACAATCGAGACAATTGGCGCAAATGTTTCTTCACAAACAATTCTCATATCAGGCTTCACATTTGTCATCACAGTTGGTGAACATGTACGCTCAGTAAATTCAGCACCTGTAGCAACAATTGCACCTTCTTTTTTCGCTTCTTCAATCCACGCTTTGATACGTGCTACTTCACCAAGGTTAATCATCGCACTGACATCAGTTTTTTCATCATGTGGGTCACCGACAACTAATCTTTTTGTTTCTTCTACAAAAAGTTTTGTAAATTTATCATAAATGGATTGATGTACATATATACGCTGAAGTGAAATACAAACTTGCCCTGCAAAACCAAATGCACCGCCAACACAGCGTTTCATAATTTTTTCGAGTGGTGTCGTTGGTTCCACAATAAGGGCTGCATTCGAACCAAGCTCTAACGTAATTTTACGTAGCCCTACTTTTTCTTTCAATTTTAAGCCGACTGCACCACTACCTGTAAATGTTACTTTTTTTACGAGCGGATGTGTGACAAGCGTATCGCTTAATTCACCGCCACTACCTGTGACGATTTGAAGGGCACCATCTGGTAAGCCGGCTTCTTTAAAAATATCTGCCATAACAAGTGAACTAAGTGGCGTTTGTGTTGCTGGCTTTAATACGACGGTATTCCCTACCGCAAATGCTGGTCCTAATTTATGCGCCACTAAGTTAAAGGGGAAATTGAACGGTGTAATAGCGGAAACAACCCCTAACGGAATACGCTTCGTATATCCAATACGATCTGTAACACCTGGTGCTGCATCCATTGGAATCGTTTCACCCGTTACTTGCTTCGCTGCTTCTGCAGCAAATTGATACGTTGCAATCGTACGATCAATTTCTCCTAATCCAGCCGAAAGCGGTTTTGCTGCTTCCTGAGCTAAAATTTCAGCTAGTTCCTGTTTACGGTTACGCATAATTGTGACGACTTTATATAAAATTTCCGCGCGTTCATAGGCTGTTGTGTTTTTAAATGTTTGAAATGCTTCATGTGCGCCTTCAATCGCACGTTCTACATCCATGGTTGTTGCTTTTGCTACTTTAGCAAGGACTTCTCCTGTATACGGGGATGTTAGCTCTGTGCTCTCTTTTGTGCTTTCCCAACGACCGTTAATCCATAATTGTGTTTCTTTCATTTTTATCACTCCTATAATATCTATACCCAATCATAAAATTATTTAGTTGAATTCCAATAAATGTTTCACGTGAAAATGGTGTTTGAATAGACATCACACCATTCACTTCAAAAAAATCTTTCTTAATATAATTGAAATGATGCTCTTAAAACTAATTTACCCATTTTTTCACGCTCTTTAAGTTATTATACCCCTAAATTTTTGCAATGAAAAAGAACGACAAAAAGCACGAAAAAGCGTAGTCCTTTTTCGTGCTCTAAGTTTATAGCTGAAGCTGTTCAAGTTCCTCTTTTGTAAAGGCACGTGACCGAGATAAAAAGCGTTTTCCTTCCACACCTTCTAATGAAAACATCCCACCACGTCCATCAACAACGTCAATAATAATTTGCGTATGTTTCCAATAATCGTATTGGTTTTTATGCATATAAAATGGACTTCCTCCAAGATACCCAAGTAAGATATCCTGACTACCTATAAGCAAATCTCCATCTGGGTAACACATCGGTGAGGAACCGTCACAGCAACCACCAGACTGATGAAACATTATCGGACCGTGACGCTCTCTTAACTTCTCAATTAACTGTAGTGCTGCGTCAGTTGCAATAACTCTCTCAACCAAAGCAAGCACCCCCTCTCTTAGAAGAAGCCTAAGCGGTTTTCATCGTAGCTTACTAATAAATTTTTCGTTTGTTGGTAATGATTCAGCATCATTTTATGTGTTTCACGTCCGATACCACTCATTTTATAGCCGCCAAACGCCGCATGTGCTGGGTAGGCATGATAGCAGTTCGTCCAAACACGCCCCGCTTGAATACCACGTCCAAAACGATACGCCGTATTCATATCACGCGTCCAGACACCCGAGCCTAAACCATATAATGTGTCATTAGCGATTTCTAGGGCTTCTTCTTTCGTCTTAAATGTTGTAACTGCTACAACTGGTCCAAAAATTTCTTCTTGGAAAATACGCATCTTATTATGTCCTTTAAATACAGTTGGTTTGATGTAATATCCCTCAGCATAATCACCACCAAGGTCATTTCTCTCCCCACCAATTAGACATTCAGCGCCTTCTTCTTTTCCAATTTGTAAGTAAGAAAGGATTTTTTCCATTTGTTCAGACGAGGCTTGTGCACCCATCATCGTGTTTGGATCAAGCGGATTTCCAGTTTGAATGGCTTCAACGCGTTTTAATACGCGTTCCATAAATTCATCGTAAATTGATTCTTGAATTAACGCACGAGATGGACAAGTGCAAACTTCCCCTTGGTTCAACGCGAATAATACAAAACCTTCTACTGCTTTATCTAAAAATGCATCATCTGCATCCATGATGTCTTCAAAGAAAATATTCGGTGATTTTCCGCCTAGCTCTAACGTTACAGGAATCAAATTTTGTGACGCATACTGCATAATTAAGCGCCCTGTCGTCGTCTCCCCTGTAAAAGCGATTTTTCCGATACGTGGATTAGACGCTAACGGTTTTCCTGCTTCTAAGCCAAAGCCATTCACGATGTTTAATACACCTGGTGGTAATAAATCCTCCACTAGTTCAGCAAATACTAAAATCGATGCAGGTGTTTGTTCCGCCGGCTTTAATACAACACAGTTTCCTGCTGCAAGTGCTGGTGCAAGTTTCCAAACTGCCATTAGTAGTGGGAAGTTCCATGGAATAATTTGTCCAACAACACCAATTGGCTCATGGAAATGGTACGCTACTGTGTTGTCATCAATTTGGCTTAATGCGCCTTCTTGTGCACGTAATACCCCTGCAAAATAGCGGAAATGATCAATCGCTAACGGTAGATCAGCGTTTAATGTTTCACGAACTGCCTTCCCGTTATCCCACGTTTCTGCAACCGCTAACATTTCTAAGTTTTGTTCCATACGATCAGCGATTTTTAATAAAATGTTACTGCGCTCCGTTGCGGATGTTTTCCCCCAAGCATCCTTTACCGCATGTGCTGCGTCAAGCGCTAATTCAATATCCTCTTCAGTCGAACGCGCCACTTGTGTAAATACTTTCCCAGTTACAGGCGTTACATTATCAAAATACTCTCCTTTTACAGGTGCTGTCCATTTGCCACCGATAAAATTGTCATAACGTTCCTTAAAGTTTACTACTGCGCCCTCTGTGTTTGGATTTTGGTAAACTCCTATCGTTGAAATTGCTCCCGTCATTGAAATTGCTCCCCTTTGCATCAATATTTTGACCATACCTTTTTATAAAGTCGTGACTGATTCATACTGTAAAACGTATCCTACTAAAAGGTATCTTCACTTACTATACTGTCAGATAAATCTATTAATTACAATTTTAAACTTCATTTTTCTGAATTTTTATATTATTGTATTTTGCTATAATTAGTAAAACTTCTTATGGGATTTAAAAAGAGCATGAAGCGAATTTTGCCGTGATATATTGTATACTGTAGATATTCTATTAGTAGGTGAGAAAATTATGCGTATCAATAAATTTTTAGCAGAAACAGGCATCGTCTCACGCCGCGGTGCAGATAAGTGGGTAGAGGAAGGCCGTATTACTATTAACGGTGTGCTTGCTACAAATGGTAGCCAAGTGGAAGCAGGCGATGAGGTTTACGTTGACGGTAAACTTGTTAAAAGAGAGCAACAACTCGTTTATATCGTACTGAACAAACCCGTGGGTATTACGAGTACAACCGAACAGCATATTGCAGGAAATGTTGTAGATTTCGTGAATCACCCATTACGTATTTTCCATATTGGTCGTCTCGACAAAGACTCAGAAGGATTATTACTGTTAACGAATGACGGGGATATTGTAAATGAAATTTTACGTGCGGAAAATCATCATGAAAAGGAATATATCGTTCAAGTTGATCAGCCGATTACCGACGACTTCCTTCATGAAATGCGCTCAGGAGTGGAAATTTTAGATACTAAAACACTGCCTTGTCGCGTTGAAAAAATTTCATCACACGTGTTTAAAATTATTTTAGAACAAGGGCTAAATCGTCAAATTCGTCGTATGTGTTCTGCGCTCGGCTATTCCGTTAAGCGACTACAACGCATTCGTATTATGAACATTCATATTGGTAATTTAAAGGTTGGACAATGGCGTGATTTAACAGAAAAAGAATTAAACGAACTCTTTAAATTACTAAACTATACACCAAAGCAATAAGGTAGCTTGGCCTCTTTTGCTAAAGAAACAATTATATTAGTAACAATCGAGGTGCCCCTGTAAACGAATTTACAAGGGCACCTTTTTAAATTTGCTCGTATGTCATCTTTTTTATAATTTCTTCATGCTGTGGGTACTTTGCGAGAAGTTCCCTTTGTGTGAACAATTCAAAATCGGCAAAATCAAACCCTGGCGCTACCATACAGCCAACTAAACCGAATGTGTTATCAGTCTCAACAGAGGAACCAAAAATCGTATTTTTCTTCACGACAATCTGTGGTTGTTCGCCGTTTTCAATATCGAGGCCAAGTTTTTTCGCCTCATATGTCCCATCTGGATAAATCATATGAATCGTTAATGCACTTCCACCATGGTAATACCATATTTCATCTGATTGCAGGCGATGAAAATGTGAAATATCTTGCGAGCGCAATAAAAAGTAAATGCTCGTATACAGCGGTCGCTCACCACGTTCTAAAGTTAGCGCATCCTCTGCGCGTAACGAAGAACGATAAAAGCCTCCTTCTGGATGTGGTTGTAATTGCACTTGTTCAATTATCTGTTCAATCGATTGCATAAACGTCACGCCTCTCCCTTAAACTAAAAAGGAGATTTCCATAAGTTTTCACTTACAAGAAATCCCCTTTCTTTTATAGTCCGCCTAAATAAGCAGCCTTTACCTCATCGCTTTCTTGCAGCTCTTTTGCTAAACCAGAAAGTACAATTTTCCCTGTCTCTAATACGTAGGCGCGATGTGCGACTGAAAGTGCCATATTCGCGTTTTGCTCAACCAACAGTACTGTTGTACCCTCTTTATTGACCATTTCAATAATATTGAAAATGTTCTTTACCATTAACGGGGCAAGACCCATTGACGGCTCATCCATTATAATCAATTTGGGCTTAGCCATCAATGCACGCCCCATTGCGAGCATTTGCTGTTCTCCACCAGATAAAGTACCCGAAAGTTGTTTACGGCGTTCAAAAAGACGTGGAAATAATTCATATACATGGTCCATATCTTTTTTTATGCCATCGCGGTCACTTCGTAAATAAGCACCTAATTCTAAGTTTTCCTCAACCGTCATATTTGAAAATACGCGACGTCCTTCAGGTACATGAGAAATTCCTGCTTTTACGATTGATTGCGCGGCTTTACCATCAATTGCCGATCCTAAATATTCAATCGAACCGCGCTTTGGTTTTAGTAACCCTGAGATTGTTTTTAATAGCGTACTTTTCCCAGCACCATTCGCTCCGATTAATGTAACAATTTCACCTTCATTGACTTCTAGGGAGAGTCCTTTTAATGCTTGGATATTGCCGTAGTATACATCGATGTCATTGACTATTAGCATATTATTCTGTAACCTCCTCGCCTAAGTAAGCTTCAATTACTTTTGGATTTGAACGAATTTCTTCTGGTGTCCCATCCGCAATTAACTGCCCGTGATCTAGTACATAAATTCGTTCGCAAATTCCCATAACTAAACTCATATCATGTTCAATCAGTAAAATTGTTAAGTCAAACTCTTTACGAATAAATGCAATCAGTTCCATTAAATCCTTTGTTTCCTGTGGGTTCATCCCGGCTGCGGGCTCGTCTAAAAGGAGTAACTTTGGAGCAGCAGCCAGTGCACGCGCAATTTCCAATCGACGTTGCATCCCATAAGGTAAGTTTTTAGCAAGCTCATTACGATAGACATCTAATCCGAAAATTTTTAAAAATGCCAATGACTCCTCTTCCATTTTTACTTCACCTTTGAAGTGGCTAGGTAGTCGTAATATACTCGAAAATAAACTATGCTTCGCTAATCCGTGGTTGGCTACCTTTACATTATCTAGTACCGAAAGTTCTTTAAATAATCGGATGTTTTGGAAGGTACGGCTAATCCCTTGTCGTGTTACTTTATACGGATCTAAACCACCAATGGACTTCCCATCAAACTGAATCGTTCCTTCTGTTGGGGCATAAACACCTGTCAACATATTAAATGTCGTCGTTTTCCCCGCACCATTGGGACCAATTAAGCCGATTAACTCGCCTTGGTTCATATAGAGTTCGACATTCTGAACAGCCTTCAATCCACCGAAACGGATGCCTAACTTTTCTACTTTAAGAAGCGTACTCATACACGCGTACCCCCTTTTTTACCGAACTTGAGGAAATCTGTAATTTCTTTTGTACCTAATAGCCCTGTTGGACGATAAAGCATAATTAAAATTAAAATCAATGAATAAATAATCATACGTGTTTCTGGGAATCCTTGTAAATACGTCGATACAATCGTTAATAATACAGCCGCAATGACCGAACCTGAAAGACTTCCTAAACCACCTAATACTACAAAGATTAAAATATCAAATGATTTTAAGAATCCAAAGCCCGTCGGTTGTATTAAGTAAATGTTATGCGAATAAATGGCCCCTGCAACACCCGCAAAGAAAGAACCAATTGCAAATGCAATAACTTTATAATAGGTTGTATTAATTCCCATCGAATCTGCCGCAATTTCATCCTCTCGTATTGAAATACATGCACGACCGTGACGAGAATTGGTAAAGTTAGAAATGACTAAGATCGTAATAAATACACCAAAGAAGGCGTAAGTCCAAGTCGATTGTTGTGTTACTTGAAGTCCTGCTGCACCACCTGCGTAATCAATATTGACGAAAATAATTCGAATGATTTCAGCAAAACCTAACGTCGCAATCGCTAAATAATCTCCTTTTAACCTTAATGAAGGAATACCCACTAAAAGACCCGCAAGAGCTGCAACAACGGCACCAATTAAAATTGCTGTAATAAACGGCATTCCAAGTTTCATCGTACAAATTGCCGAAATATACGCACCAACAGCTAAAAACCCAGCATGGCCAATAGAGAATTGCCCCGTAATTCCGATAACGACATGTAAACTAACGGCTAGCATAATATTAATGCACATCATAATTAACATGTTTTGATAGTAATATCCGATGACACCCGTATTAATAAAAAGTTGAATGGCAACATAAATGACAAGTGCTAAGATGATATAACCCCAAAATACTTTAGATTTTTTCATGCTATTCACCTACACTTTCTCGCGTGTATTTTTACCGAAAATACCCGCTGGACGTAAAATTAAGATTAAAATTAAAATAACGAATGCCGCAGCATCCCGCCATAATGAATACCCAAGTGCTGATACAATTGTTTCTACAACGCCTAGCAACAACCCACCAACCATTGCACCTGGAATAATACCAATACCACCAAGAACAGCTGCGATAAATGCTTTAATCCCTGGCATAACCCCCATTAATGGGTCAATACGCGTGTAATAAATACCGAAGATAACACCTGCTGCACCTGCTAATGCTGAACCAATTGCAAATGTTGCAGAAATCGTATTATCTACATTAATACCCATTAAACGCGCAGCATCTGCATCATGCGAAACTGCACGCATTGCTTTACCGATTTTTGTTTTATGAACAATGAAATGTAATAAAAGCATTAAGACAATGGAAATCGATAAAATTAAGATGGCTTGCATACTAATTTGTGCACCGAAAATTTCAAAGTTTTTCTTTGGAATGACTTCAGGATATACACTTGGTGAAGGTCCTCTAAAGAAAATAACCGTATATTCTATTAACAATGAAACCCCGATTGCTGTAATTAATGCCGCAATACGCGTCGCATTTCGTAAACGTTTATAAGCAACACGTTCAATGATCACACCAATTACCGCACAAAGAATCATCGCTAAAATAAGGGCTAAAAATACATTCATTTCCCAACGTGCAATTGCATAAAAGCCAATAAATGCACCGAGCATAAACACATCACCATGCGCGAAGTTGATTAGCTTAATAATGCCGTACACCATCGTATAGCCGAGTGCAATTAACGCATAAATACTACCAAGTGAAATACCATTAACCAGTTGCTGTATCCACTCCATCTCATTCACTCCTTCTTCAAGTTCTACTTTCTTATCGACTAAAAAAAGGAGGGCTAGTTCGCCCCCCTTACTCATAAAAACTTAAGGATTAACTTTAGAGTTGAACTGTTGTTTACCATCTACGAATTCTAGAACCGTAGCTGATTTTACTGGGTTGTGGTTTTCATCAACTGTGAATGTACCTGTAATTAGACTTAAATCTTTTGTTGCAGCTAAAGCTTTTTGAATTGCTTCACCCGTAATATCACCATCGACACGTTTGATTGCATCTACGATGAAGTAGATAGAATCATAACCTAAAGCGTGGAATGCATTTGGTGCTTCATTATATTCTGCCTTAAATGCTTCCACGAATTTTTGAATCGTTGCATCTGGATCTTCAGATGAATAGTGGTTCGTGATAAATGTGTTGTTCAGTGCATCTGCACCTGCTAGCTCAACTAAAGTTGGTGAATCCCAACCGTCCGCACCCATTAATGGTACATTAATGCCTAAATCACGTGCTTGCTTAACAATTAGACCAACTTCTTGGTAATAACCTGGAATGAAAATGAAGTCTGGGTTTTTACCTTTAATATTCGTTAACGTTGATTTAAAGTCTACATCGTTTGCTACATAAGCTTCTTCAATTACGACCTTGCCGCCATTTGCTTCAATCGTTTCTTTAAATGATTTTGCTAAGCCTTTTGCATAATCTGATGCGTTATCTGCATAAATGGCTACGTTTTTAGCACCTACTTCATTTGTCGCAAAGTTTGCTGCTACTGTTCCTTGGAATGGATCAATGAAGCATGTACGGAACGCATATTCGTTGACCGAACCATCATCGTTTACTGTAACGTTTGGTGCTGTACCTGAACCTGTTACCATTGGTACTTTATGTTTGTTCGCAAGTTGAACTGTTGCAACTGAGTTACCTGAAGTTGCTGGCGCTAACATTGCTACTACCTTTTCTTGCTCTGCTAAACGAATTGCAGCAGAAGTTGCTTCTGCTGTTTCTGATTTATTATCTACAGGAATATACTTAATTTTTTTACCATCAATGCCACCCGCCGCATTAATCTCTTCAATTGCTAATTTAGCACCATCATTAATAGAAGAACCGTAAGTCGCTACAGCTCCTGATAATTCTAAGTTTGCACCGATTTTAATTTCATCACCGGATACTGAGTTCCCCGAACCAGAAGAACTAGATCCCTCGTCTGTATTACACCCCGCCAAAGCACCCGTAAGTAGTGCTGTAGCCATAAATAAAGATCCATATTTTTTCATTTTGTTGTGCTTTTCCATATTTGCATCCCCCTGTTAACTTTAGTTTTTTGATATTTCAGATAATTATACTTAACTTAAGCCCTTATAACAATCTGAAATTAAAATACTCTGAACAAATTAAATGAAAAGTATTTATTTCCAATTATTCTAACTTCTGTATTGTAATGGATATGAAATTATTAGTCTAGTATGATTTTTCTGTTAATTAAATATATTCGTAGTAAATTAAATTTACAATCAAATACTTATTAGTAAGTTGTAAATTTAATTCACCAGTTAGGAAATTCGAAAGACTACTATACGTTCATTTTCATTTTTTTCATGCATCAATTTCACTTCTAAATGGCAGTGTAAAGCCAGCTCATTTTGAAGATAATCCATATATTGTGGAGATGGATAATAAAGAAGAAGATCTACTATACGCGGATATTTTTCAATGGAATCAAAAATATGATTCACAAATGTACGAAATACGTGAACGGAAAAGGGGTTAAAGAAAAAAAACACATTATCATTTTTCGTAATACTGTAATTTTCAGCTAAATCATTAATAAATTGCAGCGATGAATGTTTTTTTCCTGTCTTTTTTAAGTAGTGCTCTACATTATGCTCAGCTTCAATAAAAAATTTTTGATCCATTTCAATTCCTGTAGCTGGTATATCAAATCGATGATGCATATATATCGGCACACGTCCTTTGCCGCAGCCAATATCAAGGAAATACGGATTTTTAGGTAGCTCGTACACCTCAAATAATTGATCCAAGCCACTATATGGCGTCGGTTCATAACGATGATATTGAACTAATTTGGGAAATCCATATTGAAATCCTGATGTATTAATATTTAAAAGTTTTTCATATTGTTGTTCGTTCAATAGGGTCCCACTACTTTCATTTGTAAAATTATACTCGAAATAAATAACCGCTTCGTAAGTATTCACCACGAAGCCGTATTTTTCAATCGTTTTATACCAACCATTTGTATTTGACGAATATTTTTGTAAGCCATTGCATACATACCGATATAACGTGCTTTTAAATACCACTTCTTGCTAAAATGCTGGTAATTAAGTAAAGCAACGGAAACTACTTTACATTGTTTTTTTCATGGTTTAGTAGCCATTCTTTTCTCCACAATCCGCCTGCATAGCCAGTTAACTTGCCATTTGCGCCAATAACTCGGTGACAAGGAACGATAATACTTATTAGATTTTTTCCATTTGTCGCTCCAACTGCACGCACTGCCTTTTCATTTCCTACAAGTGTTGCAATTTCTTTATAGGATGCTGTTTTCCCATAAGATACAGTTGTCAAAGCTCGCCAAACTGCCTGTTGAAATACAGTACCTTCAAAAATAAAAGGCACTGAAAACGTAAAGCGCTCCCCTTTAAAATATTCATCTAACTGTGTGAAACATTCTATTAAGGGCGCAGCTGTATTAGGTTCTTCTACATATTTTATTTGCTCTCGATCTGCGAATAATACAGAATAAATTCCTAGTTCATTGCCCTTTATTTCAATAATACCTAATGGTGAGTGATAATCTACTAATTGCACTTCAGAACACCTCCAAGTTTTTTACTTACTATAACTCGTACTTTCTTATCCATCAAAAAAAACCTTCAATCAACGAGTGATTAAAGGTTCTTCTGTAGATGAAAATTAGTTTTTGTGTAAACCTAAAGCTTCTGAAGTTGTCGCTTTAATTTGTTTAAGTAGTTCTGGGTTTTCTACTAATTTTTTGCCGTAACCAGGAATCATTTCCTTAAGTTTAGGCTCCCAAGTTTTCATTTCGCTAGCGAAACATTTGTTGATTACTTTTAACATAACAGATACGGCTGTAGAAGCCCCTGGAGATGCACCAAGTAATGCAGCAATTGAACCGTCTTCAGAAGTTACAACTTCTGTACCGAATTGTAATGTACCTTTACCTGCATCTGTATCTTTAATAACTTGTACACGTTGACCAGCAATTGTAATATCCCAATCTTCGCTCTTCGCAGTTGGAATGAATTGACGTAATTCTTCAACACGTTTTTCTTTAGAAAGTACTAATTGACCGACTAAATAAGATGTTAAATCCATATTTTTTGCCCCACAAGCAAGTAACGTAAATAAGTTATGTGGTTTGATTGACGCAAATAAATCCATATTTGAACCAGTTTTTAAGAACTTCGGAGAGAAGCCTGCAAATGGTCCGAATAATAATGATTTTTTGCCATCGATATAACGAGTATCTAAGTGAGGTACTGACATTGGTGGAGCACCAACTGCCGCTTTACCATACACTTTTGCGTGGTGTTGGTTAATTACTTCATCGTTTTTACAAACTAAGAATAAACCACTGATTGGGAATCCACCGATATGTTTTGATTCAGGAATGCCTGTTTTTTGTAGTAACTCAAGGCTACCACCACCAGCGCCTAAGAACACGAACTTCGCAATGTGATATTCTACTTTACCACTGTCTTTATCATGTACTTTAACTTCCCAAGTACCATCTTTTAAACGTTTAACGTCACGCACGTTGTGGTTGTAGTTAACATCCACGTCACGAGATTGTAAATTGGAAATTAATGTACGAGTTAAAGCACCGAAGTTTACGTCTGTACCAGAATCAATTTTTGTAGCTGCAATTGGCTCAGTTGATTTACGCTCATTCATAATAAGTGGAATCCATTGTTTTAATGTTTCTGGATCATCAGAGAATTCCATTCCTTCAAATAACGGATTAGCAGTCATTGCTGCATGGCGTTTTTTTAGATACTCTACATTTTTCGCACCTTGTACCATACTCATGTGTGGTAGCGGCATAATGAAATTTTGTGGGTTTTCAATATGCTTATTGTTTACAAGGAATGACCAAAATTGTAGTGAATCTTGGAACTGAGAATTTACATTGATTGCTTTTGTAATATCAATTGTTCCGTCTTTTTTCTCGCTTGTATAGTTAAGCTCACATAAAGCAGCATGCCCTGTTCCAGCATTGTTTAATTCGTGAGAGCTTTCTTCACCAGCTTTTGCTAAATTTTCGAAAATTGTTATTTTCCAATCTGGTGCTAATTCCTTAAGCATTGTACCTAAAGTAGCACTCATAATTCCGGCACCGATTAAAATAACGTCTGATTTGATATGATTGTTACTCATACTTACCTTCCCTTATATATTAAGATTTGCAGTGATCGTGTAAGCTCTCTTTACTATCGACATCTAGAAAGAAAATCCTACTCATCCTGTATCATTTATTACCTTATTGTAGTGTAACACAATTGTGAAAAGATTAAAATATATACAGGTGGGTTGCGCTAAGCGATTAAAAGAGTCCCATTAACGAGAAATCCAATAACAATTTTTAGCATTTTTCGTCACTAGAGAATCTTTATTATTATGTATTTTAGACGATTTAATATTCCCTTTAAAAAACAGTTTATATCCTTTATTTTTAGATGACTTTCTCTGTATACTTTTCCAAGGCTTCATATCGATGTTTCTTTTGTGCACGATTGACAATAAATTTGAATAATTTTCGTTGCAACCACAATGGAATTCCTACTACAAGTGTATTTTGCATTGATAAGATTAGTGCTGTATGTGCTAAATTTTTCGGGTTTCCCTTCGCATCAACAAGTCCATCATCAATTAAACCATAATGAATGCGCACAGACTGCTCAAATTGACTCGGTGGTGTTAATCGTACACGAAAAACAACAGGTTCATCTTGGTCATTCGTAAATGTATGTGCGGTATTTAATGTGACTAAACAACGATTGCCCGACTGTAAAATATGCTGTTCTTTCCCTAATGTCACTGTCAATTTCCCTGAAATCACTTCAAACTCCTCTTCAAATTCATCATGAAGATGCAATGGTGGGCCATCTCCTTGAGGTGGCAACGTTACTTCAATTAAAAGGTGCTCTCCGTTTGTTTCTTCGGCTGTTTCTAAAAACGTAATTTGTTCCCCAGTTATTTGATTGACTACAGTTCGTTTCATCATCTTTGCCCCTTTTCCCCTTTTAATATAATATTAAATAATACTATCGTAAAAATACAGGATATTTTGTAAGAATAATAGAAGTTAATTACTATAAAGTTTTGGCTATTGATACAAACATCATTTCAAAAACATGACAATTGTAATTAGTTCATCTAAGAAATTCACGATAAAATTAATACTGAATGGATTAAGGGGGATGTTTATGCGAATTTATACTGATAGTGGTTCGGACTTACCGAAAGATTTTTTTGAAAAAGAAGATGTTCATTTATTTCCACTACGCGTATTAATTAAAGGAAACGAGTACGATGACATCATTGGTATTTCAACAGATCAAGTATATGCTGCCATTGCAGAAGGTGAGCTACCAAAAACATCACAAGTTTCATTAGAAATATTTTTAACCGCCTTTGAGGAGTTAGCAAAATCAGGCGAGGAAGGCATTTATATTGCCTTTTCATCAGGACTTTCTGGAACTTGTCAAACCGCTATTATGGCGAAAAATCAATTACTTGAAAGCTATCCTAACTTAAAATTAGCAATTATTGATACAAAGTGTGCCTCATTTGGTCAAGGTCTAGTAGCACAAGAGGCTGTAAAACTAAGAAAATTCGAAATTGAGTTTGATGAGGCTGTACAAACATTAACAAACATGGCATCATCAATGGAACATTTATTTACGGTTGGTGATTTAAGTCATTTAGCTAAAGGTGGACGTGTTTCTAAATCTAGTGCCATTGTAGGCGGATTACTTAATATTAAACCGATTTTAAATATGGAAGATGGTAAGCTTGTACCATTAGAAAAAACACGTGGCTTTAAAAAGGCAATCAAACGTATGATTGAGCTTATGAAAGAGCGTGGTGGCGATTTTACAAATAAAGTCGTTGGTCTTTCACATAGTAATGATGAAGAATTAATGTATGAAGTACAAGCAGCTATTGAGGAACAACTTCAACCAAAAGCCATTGAACATACAACAATTGGTGCAGTTATTGGCGCACATGTAGGGCGAGGCACAATTGGCATTTACTTTACAAATGACAACAAATAAATTCTTACCAAAAAAGAGAGTCCTGTTGATATTGAATCAACAGGACTCTCTTTTACTTTACAGATTACCAGAAAAACAGTGAAGCTAATGCAATGCCCGTAATTGCGCCTAATGCAATACCGTATCCAAATCCTGGAGCACCAAATCCCCAAAAACCAATTCCATACCCACCCATATTATTATCTGGCATTAACCAAACCTGGTGATTATCTACCTTTGTAATACGTCCTACATGTGTATTTCCTTGATTATCGGTGATTCTTACTCGTTTCCCCTGGTACTTACAACATAAGTTATATGCTTCGTTTTGGTTCATCACTTTATCCCCCCTTTACCGTAAACGGTGTAACTACTATATGTTCAAAACTTCTGCACATACGAGCGCATCGTCTAGTTCATACATTATAAAGAGGAGGAAACTGATGGCTGTTATTCATACAAAGTATCTTTTTGAAGAAGAGAAAGATAGAGAACGCCTTGCTTGTGAACTTGTTCGACCTATTTTTCCACATACACCACCAGAAGCTATACAATATGAGTTATTACAACAGGGACTACTTCAAAAAGGTAACCTATCTTTAACATTTAACGCTTGGCAATTAATCGACCAACAGTTCAAGAAATTACAACTTGCATGGCACGGTCCTACTATACCTATTTATATTTTACCTATTACACATGGCTTTGATAAAAATGGCATCGCCTACAAGGATGGCATCTGTCTTTTCATTTCGGCACAATTACCAATTAGGGAATTACATGCGCTTTTTTCACATGAATATCATCATATTTGTCGCAGATTGTATGTAGATGAACCACCCACATTGATTGATTCTCTTATAATAGAAGGGCTTGCTGAGGATGCGGTGGAAAATTTATTCGGAAAAGATGCATTAAGTCCATGGACAGAGCGCTATTCATTAGATGAAGTAAAGAACTATTGGCAGTCCCATTTTATTACTGCACTCGATCAAAAGGGATTGCCTTATCACCAGCCCTTTTTATTCGGAGACCCTCAATTAGGTTTACCTCCATGGATTGGCTATTGTACGGGGTACCGGATTGTTCAAGCTTTTAAAGAAAAATGTGGACCATTCGATATAAAAGAACTTCTGCAAATAAAAGCCAATGATATCCTTGATGGGTCCGGATTTAAACACATTAAATAATAATCATTGCTAAAAAAGGACTCCTTTGAGCAATTTTTTTAGCCCATAAGGAGTCCCATCATTTATTTTTGAATGACTGGCTCTGGATAATCAAAGCCTTTCGTATCCACTTCTACCGTTTTCATTTTTTGTTCTTCTAGTGGCTTATCGCTACCGTCACGCTCTACAGCAACCACTTTGTCTACTACATCCATGCCTTCAATTACTTTACCAAACGCAGCATAATCCCCATCTAAGTGCGTTGCTTCGGCTACCATGATAAAGAATTGTGAACCTGCAGAATCTGGATCATTTGAACGTGCCATTGAAAGAACACCACGCTCATGAGCTAATGTATTTTCAAAGCCATTTGAAGAAAACTCACCTTTGATTGAATAATCTGGACCACCCATTCCCGTACCATCAGGGTCTCCACCTTGTACCAT